>NZ_CP199005.1:1271068-1588835 GCF_052399005.1 Streptococcus sp. HJ1
GCGAATGTAGTGACAGATAGTGGTATCTTGCTCAACTAAAAAACTAGCTAGCTTTTGTTTCTGATAAGGAAATCGTAGAATTTCCAAGAGATTTCCTTGTCCATAAGGGAATTCCTTGACCTGAAAATGAAGCTTGCCACGTAGGTCCTGATGCAGAAGATATTTGAGTCTCAAAATTTTCCTTTTGAGATCCAGTTCCCAAACAAAGAAACCCATATTTTGACTAAAATAGAGAAATCCCCTTTGCAATTGTGTTAATCGCTCTTTTAACCAGAGTTTTTCTCCCAGTAGCCAGATAACCTGATAGCCCTGGCTGCGGTATCCTTGACTTCTATCGCCTAAAAGCTTTTGAGACAAGGGACTGCACTGAACTTCTAGTGCTAGTTTCCCATTGACGAGAACATCCGCAACCTGCTGAATCTCGGGCAGACTATATTTCAAGGCGACCTGATTGTCCTTCTTGGCCCAATGATAAAGGGCCTCTTTGTTGCCCATGTGTTCTGGACTTTCATTCTCGAAAATAGCGATGCAATCCCTTAACCTTTCATGGGCAAAGTGCGTTCGAATACTCTGTCCTTGGCGTAATCGTAGTCTGCCCCCACAGGCTGGACAAGTATAAGCTTGCTTGGTCACATCTTTTTCAAGGGCATTCACCAAATTCCCCTTGGCATCTCTGGCTACAAACATGGGCTACCTCCTTTTCTCATTTATTCGAAAAAGAACTAAAAAAGGCTGGAATTCCAGCCTTTCTTAATATTATTTCTTATCTTTTTTGTCTCTTAGAATATTTTTTTAGCATGGGAATGAGATTGGGAATCTGCTCACTTCTAATGACCAGCACGCCGTATTCTTGGCAGCGATTGGCATAAGCTGGATTGATTTTCCCCGTACAAACAATCAACTTGAGGCAACTCTCCCCAGCAAAATGATTGGCATAGACTTCTAGTTCGTTGATGGCTTCAACTGATAAATCTGTCATCTTGCAGGAGATAAAGGTAATCGAGCGGCCCTTTCTCAGAATAACATCAATCTCATTTTGAACATTGTCTGCCTCTGGAAAGATGCCATTCCAATCAATCTCACCGCCTATCATGCACTCATCAAACAGCTGAGATTCAAGCGCCAAGAGATAGAGATATACCTCTAAAATATGTCCCTTATTGCGGCAAAAGACTTGAGCTTCTTGACTTGGAAAGCTGTATGCTACTCGTTTCTTGTCCTCGCTTTCAATACAAAGCATCCCTGCTTCCACAAGTAAAGGGATGAGGGATTCTGGATAGTGATAATACCTGCCATTGTTTTCCAGTATCTTTTCTGTCTCAGCATGCAGGTCATTGGTCTTAGCTAGAGAGAAAAATTGGGTCACTTGATACCAGTGGGCAGGATTGGCAATGGCGGAGCTGGCTAGTTTTTTAATGGCTGCAATTTGCTGAGCTGAGTGGATAGGGCGTTTTGATTTGAGCATTTTTCCACCACGCAAGGCTATCAGCTGTTGGATGCTTAGGGTTGGAATGTCCAAATCTTCTTTTTCTAACTGACCGGCTACCCACTTGTATTGTTTTCCCCGCTCGACATCCATGGCAACGATGGGGAGCTGCCGATCCAAGCCGTATTGATAGAGAGATAAGGCTAGTAGCGAATCCCCACCAAAAACATCGAGAAGGACTTGTTCATAGCCTTCTAGACAATAATCTAACTGGTCTGCTAGTTGTTCTAAGGATAACTGACGAAAGGTCACTCGTTGAATATGAGGCACCTCTTCCATGATAAACTGACGGAGAGAGAGCTTCTCTTCTTTGCTTATTTTCGTCAAAGATAGAAAAAGAATC
Organism: Streptococcus sp. HJ1; assembly: GCF_052399005.1. Classification (GTDB taxonomy): domain Bacteria; phylum Bacillota; class Bacilli; order Lactobacillales; family Streptococcaceae; genus Streptococcus. The sequence continues at coordinate 1,272,898 of NZ_CP199005.1, forward strand.
TCGTCACAATCACTGATAAAGGCTTGGTAGACATTCTTTTCCAATACATGCCGATCATACAGCTCCACTAAAAGACTCGTCATTCGACCACCTCCATCATAAAGACTTTCTTGCGCTGAGAGTATCAGCAACACAGTTCTACTACTCAGATTTCCTACTTCTAGTATAGCATAAAATCCTGCTCGCCCCAATCAACCAACGCAAACAAAAACGAATAGAGACCTTGCAAAGTGATTTCTATTCGCTGGTATAAGTTTGATTTACTTGATTTACTTGATTTTCTTGGCTAGCATGGTCGCAAAGCGTAGTTGAATGCGATTGCCATTTTCATCACGACGGTGTAGATGTCCTGGGTTTTCATTATACTTGACCAATTCCCAATCCTTGTAGTAGTCCGCCAACTCCCCTTCTTTAAAGGTGAATGGGAAGTTGACTGAGCAAGGATAATCCTCTGTATCCATGGCACAGACGATAAGATTGTAACCACCGACCGTGGTGTGCTCCTGCATATTTTGGATAATAGCTGGAATGCGGTTCGCTTGTAGGAACATCAGAACAACTGTTGAAACGATAAAATCATAGTCTTGGCTAACACTGGCAGAATTGATATCATAAAGTCCGACAGGCATGTCTAGATCCTCTTGTTCCACAATGCTTTGCAAGATTTCAAGGGACAATTCATTTTGATCCACAGCTGTCACATCAAAACCATTCTGTGCGAGAAAGAGAGAGTTACGCCCCTGACCACAACCCAAATCCAAGGCTCTTCCTGGTTTCACCGTCTGCATAGCCTCTAAGACTTCCGAATGGACTGGATTGGTCTGGTATTTCTTAGGGAAATAATCCTCAGGTTTACAATAAAATTCCAAGTACCATTCTACATCGTCTGTTGCAGCCTCTACTCGGTGCCAGGCTTGCGGTTGTGCCATAGGATTGTCAGCCCCTGCCTCAAAGAGGTGCTCAGCTAGAACCTCACCATCTTCAGTCAACTCAATAAACTTGAGTACCCCCTTCAAGACAGTAATTTTTCCCCAAGTGCCGACTTTAGTATTGTGCTTTTGCTGAACTGCTTCAGGCATGGTCTGTTTATTCCACAAGGGCATCCGTTTATAGGCAATTAATTTTTCCATTTTACTTCCTCTTCTTAACGCTGGTTGACAGCTTTCATCACACGCGCGATGTCGCGGTTTTGTTCACGACGCTTGATAGACTCCCGTTTATCATAGTCATGTTTCCCTTTGGCAAGTCCTAAAAGGAGTTTAGCATAACCATCTTTGAGATAGACTTTGAGGGGTACAAGGGTCATTCCTGTCCCTTTGGTCTCTTGTTCCAATTTTTGAATTTGCTTCTTATGGAGCAGGAGTTTGCGACGGCGTTCAGGTTCCTGGTTCCAGATATTGCCCTCTTCGTAAGGGGCGATATGAACATTGCTCAGCCAGACTTCCCCATTTTTTACTTGGGCAAAACCGTCCTTTAGGTTGATTCGAGCTGCTCGTACACTCTTGATTTCAGTTCCTGTCAGGACCATTCCTACCTCTAGCGTATCTACGATTGTATAGTCGTGGTGCGCCTTTTTATTTTGTGCGACGACCTTTCCCTCGCCCTTTGCCATGCTTGGCTCCTTTCTTAGCTACTTCCTTGTAAAAAGGTTTCTTTCCCTTTTTCTTCTTGTCTTTTTGTGAATGCTTGTGCTTATCACTTGAGCGCCCTGATTTTCTCTTGTCTTCCTTCTTATCCGAACGACGACTTGAGCCACGACCTCTGTCTTTGCGTCCAGCTTGTTTCAAGCCTTTTTCGATGACATCAAACTCACTTGGGATATAAGAGAAGTCAATCTCACCTGTCATCTTATCCGCTCTTTCAACCCGAATGCGAATCTGCTGTCCTACACGGAAGGTTGTGCCTGATTTCTCCCCACGGAGTGTCAAATCTCGCTCATTGAAATGATAAAATTCAGGCAAATTGGTAATGTGAATCAAGCCTTCAACTGTATTTGGCAATTCGACAAAGAGACCGAATTTGACGATGCTGGATACAACTGCGTCGTACTCTTCACCAACGTATTCTTCCATGTACTCAGCCTTTTTCATGGCTTCTACTTCACGCTCCGCCTCTATGGCACGACGCTCACGGTTGGAAGACTGGGTTGCAATCTCTGGAATCACTTGCTCAAAATGCTCTGCTATTTCCTTAGAACGGCCGTAATCCCGAATCATACGGTGGACAAGGAGATCTGGATAACGGCGAATAGGACTGGTGAAGTGAGTGTAATAGTTAGCGGCTAGTCCATAGTGACCGTGATTGTGCTCAGAATAGCGAGCCTGCTGCATAGAACGGAGAAGCATCATGGACAATACATCCGCATAGGGTTCTCCCTCAACAGCACGCATGATGTCTTGAAGCGCTTCCTGGCTAATTTCACTGGCAGTTCCATAAATTCGCAAACCAAAGCTCGAAGCGTAATCAATAAACTTCTGAACTTTTTCAGCCTTGGGCTCCTCGTGAATTCGATAGATGAAAGGTAGATCCAACTTGCTAAAGTGCTCGGCAACCGTTTCATTAGCAATCAACATGAAGGACTCGATCATCCGCTCAGCAACACCACGCTGACGAAGAACGATATCAACAGGCTTACCTTTTTTATCCACCAGAATCTTAGCTTCACTGGTATCAAAATTAAGGGCACCACGTTTCTCACGCATGCTTTCTAGCCTTTCATGAAGCTTGGCCATTAACTCGATACTAGGAACAATTTTCTGATACTCTTGTCTTTTTTCCTCGTCGCCAGCTAAGATATCATTGACAGCGCTATAGGTCATACGGAAACTAGTCTTGATAACAGTTTGGGTAATCGTGTAATTAACCACACGACCGTGTTTATCAATTTCCATAATGGCAGACTGGGTCAAGCGATCGACTTGAGGATTGAGGGAGCAGATACCATTTGACAAACGCTCTGGAAGCATTGGTACCACTCGGTCTGTTACATAGACAGAAGTCGCGCGGTTAAGGGCTTCCTTATCAAGTGCAGAACCCTCTGTCACATAGTAGGAAACATCCGCGATGTGAACACCGAGTTCGATATTGCCATTTTTCAAAGGCTTAATGTGAACTGCGTCGTCCAAGTCCTTGGCATCCGCGCCGTCAATGGTAAAGGTAAGCTCATCTCTTAAATCAAGACGACCTTCCATATCCTTTTGAGACGGAGCATCTGGTACACTTTCTGCCTCCTTGAGAACAGCTTCTGGAAATTCTGAAACAATATCCATGGATTCCAAGACTTCAAGAACGTCAATCCCAGCATCAGTCGAGTGCCCCACCACATCAAGGACACTAGCAACAAAGAAATCATGTTTCTTACTTGGGTATTTGTCGATAAAGACCTTGAGAACTTCAGTACCTTCCAACTTGATAGCCGGTTTCTTCACATAGATGGGTTGGCTGATTTTCTGATTTTTTGAACGGATGTAGCCCGCATACTTGGGCTTTTCCTGATCCAAAACGATTTGCCCGACAACTGTCGTCAGGCTATGCTCTAAGATATCGATAATTTTTGCTTCTGCAGCAGTTCCCTTGTTGCGGTCAGCAACTTTCTTGATGACCACTTCAACGGTATCGCCATCAATGGCATAGTTGACATCGTTTTTTCCTACAAAAAGGTCGTCCTCTTCCCCTTCTAGAGTAACAAAGCCAAAGCCGTTTTTATGGGCATGAAAAATCCCTTTGAGGGTAATTTCATGTTTCTTCTTTTGGTCCAGACATAAACTACCATCATCTTCAAAACGAATCTGGTGCTTTCTTTCCATCAGAGACAGGGTTTTAATCAACTCACGGAAATCCTTGGACCCATCCTTTCCGAGAGCCTGAGCCAGGTCATTTACCGTCACTCGCCCCTTCTCTTGCAAATATTCTTTAATTTTATCTTTCATGTTTTCTTTCTATATTTTTTAATTTTCTTTTACTGTAAGACCTTCTCAAACATCATTTAATACTCAATAAAAATCAAAGAGCAAACTAGAAAGCTAGGCGCAGGCAGTACTGGAGTACGACAAGCCAACGCTGACGTGGTTTGAATTTGATTTTTGAAGAGTATAAAAATAAAAATAGGCAAAGACCTAGTCCTGCCCATTTCTTATCTACTTGATAATACCGTCAATGCTAAGGCAATGGCTAGCCAGAAAAAGACTAAAATACCTGTCAAACGTTGCATCACAGCTTCAAAACCACGCGCTTTACTACGTTCAAACAAATCACCTGAGCTGGCATCAAATACATTGCTGGATTGGTTCTTAGTTGGTTGCATGAAAATCGCAATCACAATCACAACAGATAATACTAATAAAATGGTTAATAATAGGTTATACATATCAAACTCCTTAAAATCCCTATTATTTTACCATAAATTCTACTTAGATTCAAGATGTAAAGTTACTTTTCTTTCCTTTGGACAATATTTTAACACCTCAATCTTGTCTGGATGGGTTTTTGAGTTCTTACTGGTTAGATAATTCATGCTGCCACAAGAGGAGCACTTGAGATTGATTTTTACTCGCACTAGATTTCCTTTACTTTTAATAATGATCTAAATTGCACTATGTTACATAAACAACTGAAGGCCACACAGGCTGCTGTCGCATAAAAGACAGCATGGTAGCCCAAATATCCTGCAACTGCGGATCCCGCCATAGGTCCGATCACTCCACCAAGGTAAAAAAAGACTTGGTTGAAGGCGAAAATCCTTGAAATACCTGATTTTGGAGTCATTTTGCTAAGAAGGGCATTAACTCCCGGTATGAGAGCACCTGTTCCCAAACCAAAGAGAAAACGATACAAGCCAAGTTGAAGGGGGCTGGTCGCATGGGCACAAAGAAGGTAAATGATGACGGAATAAATCTGCGCCACAACTAACAATCTATGATTCCCTACCTTATCGCCAAGTTTTCCTAGAATTCCAGCACTCATCATGCTAGAAAATCCCATGCTGGATACAATCAATCCTGATACAAAGAGGAGATTCTCAGTCTGCCCTAAGTCCCGCACATAGAGAGCCAGAATGGGGCCAATTGATTGAGCTGAAAATTGAATGACAAAGCTCGTCAAAAATAGGTTTACTAAGAGTCTAGGATACTTGAAAGAAGAAAATAATTCTTTCGTTGGAATAGCCTTCTCCTTAGCCACTGGCTGAAAATCTTCCTTGATAAAGAAAATGGTTAGGATTGCAGCTAAAAATAAGCAAGCACCTACCAATAAAAAGACATTACGAATGCCAAAAATTTCAGCAATAAAGCCTCCAACAAAGGGACCCGTCAGTGTTCCTGCAACAACTCCTGTAGATAGAGTTCCCAGAGCCGCTCCAGACTTATCTTTAGGTACCTGACTAGCAATCAAGGCCGTTGCATTGGGGACAAAACCAGTAAATACACCATTGAGCAAGCGCAAAAAGAGTAGCCAATAGATATTTGGCACAAAGGCCAAACCTCCCATGGTAATGGTCATGGCAAGCCCAGCTCGAATCATCATGGGTTTTCGACCGTACTTATCAGCAAGAATACCCCAGATGGGAGAAACTAGAGCTGCTGAAACAGCCGAAACTGAGATGGCTAATCCAGCATAGAAAGCAACTTGGTCCCCTTCAATTCCCAACTGTTCTACAAAGATAGGCATGAAAGGAACGACCAAGGAAATGCTGGCTCCCGTTAGAAAACTACCGAACCAGGCGACACGAAGATTCTCTTTCCAACTAATCTCTTGCACAGCTATCGCCTCCTTCAAGTAACTTCACTACTTGAGCCACAAGCTGATCACGACTGCCATTGTTGTCTAGAACATGACTGGCAAAATCTTTCTTTTTCTCTAAAGACCATTGGGCAGCCAAACGGGACTCTGCTACTTCCTTAGAAAGATGATCCCGTTTCATGAAACGTTCCACCTGAACATCACGGTTCACATAGACCAGCCATGTTTCATCAAACCAGGCACTGTAGTTCTGTTCAAAAAGTAGGGGAATATCCATGAAAAAAATCGCTTCTGTCTGAGCCAACTGGTCTCGCAGTGCAGCCAATTCCTCACGAATAATCTCCCCTTGGGTTTGCTTAGACCATTCCCGCTCCTCAGGATTTGAAAAGATGAGACTAGCCAGGAGAGGGCGATTGAGTTCTCCATTTTCAAGGATGATTTCCTGACCAAAGTGCTGAACTAAGAGCTGATAAAGACGACCACCAGGTCTCTGTAGTTGGTGGACGACTGCATCAGCATCCACCACTTGAAAACCTTTCTCTCTTAGGAAATTTGTCACAGTTGACTTACCAGAAGCAATTCCTCCTGTGATTCCGATGATTTTTCCCATCAGCCCCTCCTTTGACACTGAGGACAAAAATGAGTGCCCCTTCCACCGAGCTGGAATTTCTCAATCATTGTCCCACAGCGGGAACACGCTTGCCCAGTCTTATCATAGACCTGATGGAAATTCTGCATGGTTCCGTCTTCCCCAAAGGCATTGGTATAGGTCCGAATGGTGGAACCGCCTTTTTCAACAGCCTGACCCAAAACAACAATAGTCTGGTCATGAATAGCTGACGCTTCTTCTGCAGTCAAAGTTTGGGAAGGTCTAGCTGGATGAACCTGAGCTCGCCAGAGAACCTCATCCACATAGATATTGCCAAGGCCAGCTACCAAGGTCTGGTCTAGGAGATGGGATTTGATAGGCTTTTTAGACTTGGATAGAGCAGCTTGAAAGACCTGCAAATCAAAGTCCTGCTCTCTTGGCTCAGGCCCTAGTTTTTTAGATACAAAGTATGCATCCAAAAGGTCAGGCGCCAATAGTTCCATGGTGCCAAACTTACGCACATCCTCATATACAAGAGTTCCACCATCCTCAAAATGAATGAAAACATGGGCATGCTTGCGTTCTGGAACTTGGTCCGGATAGTAAAAATACTTTCCCTCCATCCGCAGATGGGAAATCAAGACCTTGTCTGTCAAGTAGAAAAGCAAATATTTTCCACGACGCCCCATGGACTCAATTACTTGACCTGGCACTTCCTTTTGAAACTCTTTCAAATCCGTCTTGATCATCTTGGGATAAGCAATTTCTACATTAGCAATCTTCTTTCCCAAAATCAATTTTTCTAAGCCACGACGAACCGTTTCAACCTCAGGTAATTCAGGCATGAGTCCTCCTTCTGTAAAAACAAGAAGCAGGCATGAGCCCACCTCTACTTAGTATTCTTTTTCATTATAGCCAAAGTCAGCCAAATCTAGCTTTTTATCACGCCAATTTTTCTTGACCTTGACCCAAGTTTCTAGGAAAACCTTATCCCCTAGCATGAGTTCGATATCACGACGGGCCATGGTCCCAATTTTCTTAAGCATGGCGCCACCTTTACCGATGATGATACCTTTTTGGCTATCTCGCTCCACCATGATGGTTGCACGGATGTGAACCTTGTCTGTCTCTTCATCCCGTTTCATAGAGTCAACCACTACGGCAACTGAGTGTGGAATTTCTTCACGTGTCAAATGAAGAACCTTCTCACGAATCATTTCTGATACTAAGAAGCGCTCAGGGTGGTCAGTGATTTGATCAGATGGGAAATACTGGAACCCTTCCTCCAGATTTTCACTCAAAATATCGATTAGACGAGAAACGTTATTTCCCTGAAGGGCTGAGATAGGAACAATTTCCTTAAAGTCCATCTGGTTACGGAAGTCATCAATCTGAGCCAGAAGTTGGTCTGGATGAACCTTGTCAATCTTATTCACCACCAGAATCACAGGAACCTTGGCAGCTTTCAGACGCTCGATAATCATGTCGTCGCCCTTACCGCGTGGCTCATCAGCTGGCACCATGAATAGAACAGTATCCACTTCACGCAAAGTACTATAGGCAGATTCCACCATGAAATCGCCAAGAGCTGTTTTTGGCTTGTGAATCCCAGGTGTATCGATAAAGACGATTTGCTCCTTATCCGTGGTGTAAATCCCCATGATTTTATTGCGCGTTGTCTGCGCCTTGTCACTCATAATGGCAATCTTTTGCCCCATGACGTGATTTAAAAAGGTTGACTTCCCAACATTGGGACGTCCCAAAATAGCTACAAAGCCTGATTTAAATGTCATAATTTCCTCTTAGTGTTTAAAATAGTATATCCCAAATGCGTGGGAGAAAGATAAGTGCACCTGTCACCGCAGCAAAAAGAGAGACCACTAGCACGGCACCTGCTGCCATGTCCTTGGCTTTCTTTGCCAACATAGAAAAGTGATAGTGACTGGCTAGATCCACCACATTTTCAATAGCAGAGTTAATAATCTCAAAGGCTACTACCAAGAAAATGCTCATCAGGAGAAAGAGCCATTCGATTCGTGACACCTGAAAAACAAAACCTGCAAAGATAACTACTAGAGCCGTCACTGCATGTTTTCGCATATTGCGTTCTTCCTTGATGGCAGTCAGAATTCCTGTAAGAGCAAATTCTAAACTAGATACCAGGTCACGATTTTTCCATTTTCGTTTATTGTCTTGTGAGTCCATAGGCTGTCAAAATTTCTTCTTGTAAACCGAACATCTCCGCTTCTTCTTCCGGAGTGTAGTGATCATAGCCGTTAATGTGTAAAAAGCCGTGTACTGCCAAGAAGCCCATCTCACGCTCAAAGCTGTGGCCGTATTCCTCAGCCTGCTCATGCGCTTTATCGATAGAGATGAACAGTTCCCCAATATAGGCATCAAACTCAGACATCATCTCTGCCAATTCAGGATTTTCAAGCAAATCTTCCTCATCAAAGGAGATGTCCAACTCTGGTTTATACTCAAGGCTAATGACATCTGTCGGACGATCTGTATCACGGTACTCGAGATTGAGTTCGTGGCTACGATCATTGGTCACAAAAGTGACGGCCATCTCCTTGTCTTCTTTTCCGAGTTTTTGGGCTGCAAATTCCAAAATTTCTTGGGTTTGTTGCAAGATTTCTTGTGAAACTTGACCAGTTTCATCTACTATTTCAATATACATGTACTTCTCGATTCTCTTTACTTGGCTTTATTATACCACATTTCCATGATTTTATTCTACCTTTTTGATATAATACTATGGAATACAATCACAAGGAGAGAACGATGTCATTTGACGGATTTTTTTTACACCACATGGTTGAGGAATTGCGAAGCGAGTTAGTCAATGGTCGCATCCAAAAAATCAATCAGCCTTTTGAACAAGAGTTGGTCTTGCAAATCCGCAGCAATCGCCAAAGCCATCGCCTGCTCCTCTCTGCCCATCCCGTTTTTGGTCGCATTCAGCTAACCCAAACGACTTTTGAAAATCCAGCCCAACCTTCTACTTTTATCATGGTTTTGAGAAAGTATTTGCAGGGTGCTCTGATTGAGTCGATTGAGCAAGTCGAAAATGATCGTATCGTGGAAATCACGGTTTCCAATAAAAACGAAATTGGAGATCATATCCAGGCTACCTTGATTATCGAAATCATGGGTAAACACAGTAATATTCTCCTCGTAGATAAAAGTAGCCATAAAATCCTCGAAGTCATCAAACACGTTGGTTTTTCACAAAACAGCTACCGCACCTTGCTCCCCGGATCGACCTATATCGCTCCCCCAAGTACCGAATCCCGCAACCCTTTTACTATCCAGGATGAAAAACTTTTTGAAATCTTGCAAACCCAAGAACTAACAGCAAAAAATCTTCAAAGTCTCTTTCAAGGTCTGGGACGTGATACGGCAAATGAATTGGAAAACATTCTTGTCAGTGATAAACTGTCTACTTTCCGAAACTTCTTCGGGCAAGAAACCAAGCCTTTCCTAACGGAGACTTCTTTCAGCCCAGTTCCTTTTGCAAATCAGGTGGGAGAGCCTTTTACCAGCCTTTCTGACTTGCTGGATACCTACTATAAGGACAAGGCTGAACGCGATCGCGTCAAACAGCAAGCCAGCGAACTGATTCGTCGTGTTGAAAATGAACTTCAGAAAAATCGCCATAAGCTGAAAAAACAAGAAAAAGAGTTACTAGCGACAGACAATGCTGAAGAATTTCGCCAAAAAGGAGAATTGTTGACAACCTTCCTCCACCAAGTGCCTAATGACCAAGATCAGGTTACCTTGGACAACTACTACACCAATCAACCTATCACCATCGCGCTTGATAAGGCCTTGAGTCCCAGCCAAAATGCCCAACGCTATTTTAAACGTTACCAGAAACTCAAAGAAGCTGTCAAATACCTGACTGAGTTGATCGAAGAAACCAAGGCAACCATTCTTTATCTGGAAAGTGTCGAGATTGTGCTCAACCAAGCTGGACTGGAAGAAATCGCTGAAATCCGTGAAGAACTGATCCAAACAGGCTTTATCCGTAGAAGACAGCGAGAGAAAATCCACAAGCGCAAAAAACCAGAACAGTATCTGGCTAGTGATGGCAAGACCATCATCTATGTTGGACGAAACAATCTGCAAAACGAGGAATTGACCTTTAAAATGGCCCGCAAGGAAGAACTCTGGTTCCATGCCAAGGACATCCCTGGAAGCCACGTCGTCATCTCAGGAAATCTCAATCCTTCTGACGAAGTCAAGACAGATGCGGCTGAATTAGCTGCCTACTTCTCCAAAGGTCGCTTGTCAAATCTCGTGCAAGTGGATATGATTGAAGTCAAGAAACTCAATAAACCAACTGGTGGCAAACCTGGCTTTGTAACCTACACAGGACAAAAGACCCTCCGTGTCACACCAGACCCAGAAAAAATCGCATCTATGAAAAAATCCTGATTCCACTTGAAATCAGGATTTTCTTTTACATTTTACTCTGCAATCAAGGTTTCCAAACCAACCTTCATCATATCAGTGAAGGTATTTTGATTTTCTCTGCAAGTTTTTAATAACACTCAAAGAGCGAGATAGTGGTCAATAAATGAGATAGTTTTCTCTTTCAAGTAACAAGGTTTTGTTGCTATCTTCTAAAATTCTTTTATTGTCTCAATTTCGAAAAGACTTCCCCAATCTTGCCTTCAATAACCAATGTAGCTTGGCTGTCTTGTGTAATACTGGTTTTATTGATAAGGACCAGATTTGTTCCAGAAAAATAGTTTACTAGGCTAGCTGCAGGATAAACAACCAAGGAAGTCCCACCAATTATCAGCAAGTCAGCTTGCCGAATAGCTTGTGCAGCTTGGCTAAAAACATCCATGTCAAGTGATTCTTCATACAAGGTCACGTCAGGCTTGACCACCTTGCCACAGTCTAAGCAGTGGGGAACCGGTCCCTCGAGGGCAAGAAAAGCAGTTAAGTCATAGAAACGTTGACAACCTAGGCAGTAATTCCGGTCCGCACTCCCATGCAATTTAAAGACCTTTTGGGAGCCAGCCATTTCATGAAGACTATCGATATTTTGTGTCACAACAGCCTTTAGCTTACCTGTCTTTTCCAAAGCAGCTAGATAAGCGTGAGCAGCATTAGGCTTGGCTTCTGGATAAATCAGGTATTTTTTATAGAAGTCAAAAAAATCTTCTGGATAGCGCTCAAACATGGTCCGAGAAACGAGTTGCTCTGCCGTAAAATGACGGCCTAACTGATGACTATAAACACCATCTGAACTACGAAAATCTGGGATATTAGACTCGGTTGACACTCCTGCTCCTCCGAAAAAGACTATTCTGTGGCTTTTATCAATCAAATCTTGTAATAGTTCTATTTTATCCATCACATTTCTCCCTAAGCTGAGTTCTAAAAAAGTTGAAAATCAATAGTTGGATTTTCAACTCTTTCTTTATCATTGCTAAGATATTGAAAATAAATCACTTACAACCGTTCTTGTAACTAATGTAATTGAAAAGCTATTCTCTGTTTACTCTGCAATCAAAGTTTCCAAACCAACCTTCATCATATCTGTGAAGGTATTTTGGCGTTCTTCTGCCGTAGTGTCTTCATCTGGATTGACCAAGCTATCAGAAATGGTCATGATAGCAAGTGCATCGACGTGGTGTTGGGCAGCCAAGTAGTAAAGTGCTGCTGCTTCCATTTCGACAGCTTTAACTCCCCATTTACCAAGTTCTATGTTCTTTTCAAAGTAGTTTGAGTAAAAGACATCAGATGACAAGACGTTCCCAACGTGGGTTGTCATACCAAGTTCTTTGGCGATATGGTAGGCCTTGTCTAGCAAGTCAAAACTTGCGATTTGTGGAAAATCGTACTGTGGCCAGTCGTTGCGGATGATGTTTGAGTTGGTCGCAGCTGCTTGCGCCAAAACCAATTCACGGACATGAACATCCTCGTTTAACGAACCCGCAGTTCCCACTCGGATTAATTTTTTCACACCGTAGTCCACAATCAACTCACGCGCGTAAATCGAAATGGATGGCATCCCCATCCCAGTTCCCATGACCGATACACGATGACCCTTGTAAGTACCAGTGTAGCCAAACATGTTACGCACTTCGTTAAAACAAACAGCATCTTCAAGGAAATTCTCCGCAATAAATTTCGCACGAAGAGGATCCCCAGGAAGAAGAATTTTATCAGCAATTTCACCCTGCTGAGCAGCAATATGGATAGACATAATATAAGATACCAAACCCGTCAAAAAGCGAAGGGAAAATAGGAGTTGGGCGCAGTGAGCGATGCTCGCTAGACCAACTATCTTTTTCCCACTGCTTTTAGGGTGGGTTCAATTCCTTTCTTTCTTGATTTTGATGATAAATAGGAGAATAGCTCGGGTTCAATTCAAAACCAAACTACCCTACCTTTCAATGTTTTTAGAAAAGTTTCCGCTCGTGTTCAAATCAGAACACTTCACTCTACCTTTCTTTTTGTATATTTAGGATAGCGACAGTGAACAAAGTAAAAATAGGAAACTGACGACGCATCACAGATGCTAGACAGTTTATCTTTTTTACACAGTTCTCCGCCCGTATTCAGTTCAGCAAATACGGTTTACCCATCCTTTCTTTCTTGATTTTAAAATTAAATATTTCACAGAACAATTAGCCCGAGTTTGACTATAGCTCAGATACTCTGGATTTCTGTAGTTCCTAGTTTACCAATGAATCTAAAAATGCATACAGTTTTGCATTCATTTCAGAATAATCGTTTCCACGTAATTCTTCTGGTGTTTGAACAAAAGGCAACTTTTCACTTTGCTCTCTTAATTTCTCCTCACCATCCGCAGCAATCAATAACTCTATTGCGTCTGGATCAAATTCCAAATGAGCCTGAAAGGCATAATGTTTGGGACTGAAGCGAATAATTTGGCGTGGACAACCTTGACTGGTCGCCAAGACGACAGCTTCATCTGTCAGCCCTGGCATATCATCGTGCCAGTGGCCGGTTTCTATGTTTTTTCCGAACAAGCTGACATGAGGATCTGTTAGACCTTGCATCGTCAATGTCACAGGATAAACGCCGATCTCGCGCTCTGGACTATGTTCATACTTCGCACCATAGACAACAGATAGGAGTTGCCCACCAAGACAGACACCAACAATATAGATATCTGCAGCAATCGCTTCTTTCATAAAAGCAAGCTCAGCCTTTGGATCATAGTATGGGAAGTTTTCTCTATCCTCATCAGGTGATTGAGGACCACCCATGACAATCAGAAAATCAATCCCGTCAATTGTTTCAGGAAGAGGTTCTTTTTCATAAACCTTTGTTGATGTAATTTGATGACCTCGTTCTATAGCCCATTTTAGATATGCGCCTGGAACCTCAAATGTCTCATGTAAAATAAAGTGAACTCTCATGACATTACAATTCAGCAATAATAGCTTTAAGCAAGCCTTTGAAGTCGCCTTTGACACGCTCTGTCACTTCCACAACTTCCTCGTGGTTGAGTTCTTCTTGGAAACCAGCAGCATGGTTAGTGATACATGAAATACCGAGAACTTTCAAGCCTGAGTGGGCAGCCACAATAACTTCAGGAACAGTGGACATACCAACTGCATCTGCCCCCAATGTCTTATAGGCACGAATTTCTGCAGGTGTTTCATAAGTCGGACCGGTTACACCGATATAGACACCTTCATCAAGCTTGATACCGAGTTTTTTAGCCACTTCATGGGCAGTAGCACGGTATTCTGGTGTGTAGGCTTTTGACATATCAGGGAAACGTGGACCAAAATCATCCAAGTTTTCACCCATCAATGGGTTTTGCCCCGTCATATTGATATGGTCTGAGATAGCCATCAAGGTACCAGGACCAAATCCAATACCTCCAGCTGCATTGGTTACAATGACACCTTCACATCCGAGAACTTTCATCACACGTACTGGGAAAGTCACGACTTCAAGAGGATTTCCCTCGTAGAAATGGAAACGACCTTGAAGAGCCAAGACTTTTCGACCTGCAAGGTCACCATATACCAATTTACCAGCGTGACCAACTACTGTCGAACGGCCCCAGTTTGGAATGTCTGCATAGTCTACTACAACTGGATTTTCGATTTCTTCTGCCAATTCTCCAAGTCCTGATCCAAGGATTAGACCGAACTCAGGCGCTTGGATTCCCTTGTCTTTCAGGAAAGCAGCTGTTTCCTTGATCTTATCTAAAAATGTCATTATGTGTCTCCTTTATTATTTTTTAGCATTTGACCGATTTTATCAAAGGTTTTTGCATTGCGAATGGTGATGTTGCGATAAAAAGGCATCTTGAGCAAGTACTTGTGATAGGCAGTTGTATAGTAAGATTCTTCAGAGATCTTCCCCCAGAAAATCCCAAGTCTTCCAAAATGAACCACTTCATCTTTCAGTTCCAAACTGTTCACTTTCTCTATGACTTGATCCACATCCAAGCTCTCCGTGTAGAAGAGCACATCCTTTCGTGCCAAATCTTTGGTCCACCATTCAGGCAGATTTTCAAGTTCCTCTTCAAAGTCCTCAAAACTCAGTAAAGAAAAGCTCTGAATAAATGGATAATGGATTTCAAAGAAAGCCTCTAACTTTTCAACCAATTGGGCTTTGGCATCTGTCGAAGTAAAGAAAATATTGCCACTGTTGATGTAGGTTTCAACCTTTTCCAGTCCCAACTCTGTCAATTCTTGACGAAGTTGCGCCATAGCAACCTTATTCTTCCCACCGACATTAATGCCCCGAACAAGTAAAGCATATCGCGTCATCTTATACCAATTTATCTAAGAAACTTTCCCCAATCATGGCAGTTTCAACACCAAAGTTATCCGCAACTGTTGCTGAGATATCTGCAAAATGTCCAACTGGAATGACACCATTTCCTTTAAAGGAAGGGCTGTAGGCCAAAAGTGGAATGTATTCGCGAGTGTGGTCTGTTCCTGCATAGGTTGGGTCATTTCCATGGTCCGCTGTAATCAAGAGAAGATCATTCTCTCTCATAGCTGCGATAATTTCAGGCAAGCGATCATCGAACTCATGCAAGCAATCACGGTAACCATGAGCATTGCGGCGGTGGCCGTAAAGGGCATCAAAGTCCACCAAGTTTGTGAAGGAGAATCCTTTTTCAAACTCAGCAAGGCCCATGGTCTTCAATAGTGTATCAATTCCATGGCTGTTTGACTTGTTGTGGCCCATGTCATGGTTGATACCAGCGCCGTTAAAGATATCGTTGATTTTACCAACAGCGTACGTATCGATGCCAGCTTCGTTCAATTTATCCAAAACAGTTGGTGCAAATGGAGAAACGGCTAAGTCACGACGATTTGCTGTACGAGTGAAGTTACCTGGCTCACCAACATATGGACGGGCAATGATACGACCTAGAAGAGCAGGACGCTCAAGGGTAATTGAACGAGCGTATTCACAGATACGGTACAATTCATCCAAAGGAATGATGTCTTCGTGGGCAGCAATTTGCAAAACAGGGTCAGCTGAAGTATAGATAATCAACTCTCCAGTTTCCATTTGACGTGGTCCGAAATCATCGATAACAGCCGTACCTGAGTATGGTTTGTTGGCTTCACGAATGACCTTGCGCCCTGAAAATTCTTCGATTTTTGTCAGGATTTCTTCTGGGAATCCGTTCCAGAAAGTATCGAAAGGCTCGGTAATGTTGAGTCCCATGATTTCCCAGTGTCCAGTCATGGTGTCCTTACCTAGAGATACTTCTTCCAATTTTGTTGCATAACCTGTTGGATTACTTTCAGCTGGTACAGTCTTAAGAGGCGCTTCGCGAGGAATATTTCCTAGACCGATTTTAGCCATGTTTGGCACATTCAAACCAACTGTTTTTGAAATGTGTCCCAGTGTGTCAGAAGCTCCATCTGGAACCCCTGCATTGACAAAGTTATTGGCATCTGGTGCTGCACCGATTCCTACAGAATCCAGCACCACCAAGTGAATACGATTAAATTTTGACATAGTCTGTCTCCTTATTTTTTTGATTAGTTTGCTTTTGTTGAAGTTAAAATCTGAACACCATCTCGTCCCGCTACGATGACCTTATCCACCATTTGGTTGAACAAGCCATGCTCTACGACACCAACGACATGGTCCAATTCGTGTCCGAAGGCAATCGGATCTTCAATGACATCCAAGGCTAGGTCAATGATAAAGTTCTGCATATCGGTCACAAAACGTTGGCCGTCTTTTTCACGGAAACTTGGTTTGTAGCCAGCTCGCTCAAACCGACGAAAGACCTGTTCTGCACCATACTGAACCACTTCTACTGGCAATTTAAAAGCACCTAGTTTCTTGACCAGTTTGCTTTCATCCACCACCCAAATGTATTCTTTTGAGGGCGTTGCGACAACCTTCTCCATCAGAAGGGCACCACCTCCGCCTTTGATTCCGTTAAACTGGCTATCTACTTCATCCGCCCCGTCAACCGTCACATCAACAAAGTCAACTTGATCAATCGACTTGAGCGGGATGTTAAGACCTTCAGCCTGTTTACTGGTCACACTGGAAGTTGTCACAGCAGTAATCTGCAAACCTTCTTCCTTAATCCGACGACCGATTTCTTCTACGAAATAGTAGGCAGTTGATCCAGTTCCGAGTCCAACAACCATACCATCCTTGACAAACTCAGCAGCCTTGATACCTGCCATCTTTTTCAGATTCTCCACTTAAATACCTCCATTAAAGAGCTATTTTTATTATAACATGTATCCGTTTTTATTTCATGGATACACTGGAAAAACCCGAACATTTTTATTTCGGGTTTTGGTGTCCTATTTAACCATATCAGGATCGTAATCATAGAATCCTGTGTCGAGGAAACGGTTTTTAGGGTGTAACTTGCGCACTTCCTCATCTAACAAGAAGGCTTGGTCATGGCTGAAATTCCCCTCTTGGATCAAGCCACGCGCTTGAATAAAGAGTTTAGCAATTTCTACAAAATTCTGACCAGGTGTGTAGAGCCCCTCTAGCTTCCAGTGAGTAAAACCATGCTCCACCAATTCTGTCAATTTGGTCATCAAATCAAGGTCGTTATTTGCAAAAATGTGGGTCCCATGATTGTCTTCAAAGATAGAGTAATGGCTCTCAGGGTCACTCGGTTCTGCTAAGAAGAGGTCACGTTTACGTGTCTTTTCATCATCGATGTGCGTGAAGTTATAGTAGTTTTGCAAGAGCGGACGCTTAGAATGATGAATGACACTAGCTCCATAAACCAATACTTCAGCAGGAATTTCCAAAATCTCTGGCATCTTGAAGAGTTCAGCAGATGGAATTTCACGCGCCAAAACAGCCTCAGAGGCGCCTGCCTTTTGACCCCAGAAGTTAATCTGACGACTGCTTGTCACCATGGTTGAAGCATCGTAGATGGTCTTAAAGGAATAGCCATCACGGTTGACCACATAAAAGACACCTGCATCCCCAACTGTGATGTAGTCTGTCTTAATTTCTTCCAAGAAGTCTAGGAATGGCTTGATACGGTCCATCATGTCTTGGTGCATAAGGGCATTGACCGCAACGATCAATTCCTTGCCTGCTTCATGAACCAGCTTAGCGATGGTGCGTAACTCTTCATAGCTAAAGTTTGTTGGCAGACGAAGTCCAAAATCTTTCTCACCAACATAGATACGGTCTACGCCGGCTTCGAGTAACTGTTCAACTTGTTCAATACTTTCAGCAGTTGCTGTAATGATAATCTTTTCCATAAGAAAAATTATACCACATTTCTCAAAAATCAGCTATGGGTACTGGGAGTTTCACAAAAAGTTAAACTTGTTTCTATCTTTTCCAATCAAAAAAGTGAACAGTAACTTGTACCATTCACTCTATTTTATGCATGTGTTTCTTCAACTAGGTGGCCATCGTTCATGACATAAATACGATCAACCTTATCAAGAAGGCGAGTATCATGCGTAATCATAACAACTCCTCTGCCTTGTTCATGGGCAATGGCAGCCAGCATCTCCGTTACTTGGTAAGCACGCTCGGTGTCTAGACTGGCTGTCGGCTCATCTGCAAGCACAATGCTCGGATTGTTATAGAGCGCTCTAGCAATCGCGGCACGTTGACGTTCGCCACCTGATAGAGCCTTGGGATACTGTTCTTTTACTTTTTCCAAATCCAACAGGTCAAAGAGCTCTTTTCGGTCACTTTTGCTATTTTTTCCCTTATCTAGTCTGTCTATCAAATCCAGCTGTTCCTTGACCGTTAGAAAAGGAATTAGGTTTGAAGCCTGAAGAATGAAACTAAACTCTCTAAAACGGAGGTCTGTTTTCTCCTTCTCCGTCAAACTGCCTGTTTCCTTCCCCTTTACTAGAATCTTTCCACTCGAAGCTTCCTGTAGTTGTCCTAGAGTTGTTAGAAAGGTTGTCTTGCCAGAGCCAGAAGGCCCAACAATAGCTACGAACTCTCCTGCATTTAGCTGAAAATTTGTCTCATGCAGGGCAACGACTTTCATCTTTCCTTCCCCGTAGGTTTTTGTCACTTGATTCATTTCTATCAATGCTGTCATACTATACTCCTTATCACTCTGCAATCGCAGTAATCGGGTCCACCTTTAGCAAGCGTGGTAGTGAAATGACACCACCTAGAAGGGCCATCAAGCAAATTACCAAACTTAGGACCGAGTAGGCTATCCAACTTGGATAGAAAAAGAAGGTAGCTGGTAAGACTAAAATCACTCCTCCGATTGCCAGCAAGGCTAAAGCAATCCCCATACCAGCTAGGAGGAAGATTTGACAGAATAGAGACCATACAATGGTTTTGATCTGTATTCCCTGAGCTCGCATTATTCCATAAAGTCCTAGTTTTTGGATAGTAATGATATAAACAAAAATCCCCACAATCAAGCCTGTGATGACAATCATAGCAAGAATCATTCCTGAAAATACATTAACCTGAGGTGTGTAACCAGGAATTTTCGAAATCATTTTTGGAATGGAAATCTGTTTCAGTCCATCGCCAGACACTTCTATGTCATTTTTCAAAACTAAGGCAGAGATGGAACGATTGGCTTTCAAGGTTCCTTGTAAGGTCCAATAAGTTGTCAGACTCGTAAAGACAACAGGCTCGGTGAAAAACTTATTTCCTTGAGTCAGGCCTACGATCTTGTAACTTGTCTCACTTCCATTGAGCTGAATGGCATCACCTAGCTTCATCCCATAGTTCTCAAAAGACTGATCCACGACAACCTCATCATCTCTTTCAGGATAACGACCCTCCGTCAAACTAGGAGAGATAAAAGAGTCCCAGTTTTGAGCAAAGATGGAAACGTTAATCTTTTCACTACCATCGACTAGATTGGTCACAGCGAACATATAGCCCAATGGAGCAGCCTCTTCAGAACTCTTTTCCTTGTAGTCTTTTTCAGGAATAAAAGATGCCGTCAAATTATCATTTGCGTAGTCGGATAAAACGACACCCGTCGCTTGCCAATTATCAATAGCGGCCCGGTTGTTTCGCACAAGACCAAGAGCTAGACTGGTCATAAAAAAGACCATAAAAGCGATAAGAAAAATGGTCGTTAAGATCAAACTATATCGAAGTTTGTTTCGTAATATCTCTTTGATAGCAAGATACATGCTTATCTCCTTTTACTTTTCCCAGAGGTAGCAAGAATGCCACCCAGACCAATAGACAGAATCTCTGTCTTATCATCCATTCAAAACAACTCCTATCAATACTCTTCAAAAGTATCCAGGTAGCAACTCAACAAATCATCTTAGGAAAAAGCCTCAGCTTGCTATCAATTTATATAAGTTATCCTTACCTTTCTCAGTATATTTATAATAGAGAAAGTTAGGTCATCTGTTTTAAGTGTAACATCCATGCTATCATTTTCTCTAGTGGGTGTCAAGAAGAGAGACTTAGAAGTTGATAAGAGACTTTAGTAGTTTTGTAACAATTCTGTAATAATTCTCTGCATAAAAAATGATAAAATAGTTATGTACTGTTAAGGAGAGAATCATGTCCGCAAGAAAACTAGAAGCATATGAGTTTGAACAAGCTCCCGAATCGAAACAAACTCCGCTTTACCAAGATTACACACCTGAAGCCCCAGTCGGCCCTAACCTAAAAGAGATTTTATTTTTTGTAAATATCGCTTGTTTCTGTATTTTTATGGCACTTTTTAGTTTTATCTTTTTAGCTATAAAATTAAATACAGCTTTATCCTTTGTCGCTGCAATGGGTCTTAGTTTTGCCCTTTTACAACTTCAACGAAAGATGATGAAACGAAAATTTTCAAAATAAAGGTTGGTACTACTACCAACCTCTTTTTCAGTTATCTAAAAAGACAGTTATAAAACTGTCTTTTTATTTATTCTTTCGTTTTGAAGGAGATTGAATAGCGATCTTAACTTCAAAAATCGTTCCTTTAGGTTTGTTATCTTTCACGCTAATCGTTCCTCGCAAAGCATCAACAATCTGCTTGGCCAAGGATAGTCCAAGACCAAAGCCACCTTTCTGACGGGTTCTCGCCTTGTCCACACGGTAAAATCGGTCAAAGATTTTCTTCTTGTCAGGAGCTGAAATTCCAATTCCGTTATCCGTTACTGTTAGATAGAGGTGGCGATCTGTAGCATGAACTACAAACTCAATTTTCCCATCTTCTTCTGTATACTTGATGGCATTGTCAAACAAGATGGTCATGAGTTGTTTTAGGAGCAACTGATCGGTCATGAAGGGACGATAAATCCGATTTTCATACTCAAAAATACGATCATTTTCAGAAGCAATCAACTCATAGTTAGCAAAGGTTGTTTTAAAGAATTGCGGAGAAACTTCTGCTATTTCTGGTTTGATTCCATCATCGCGACGTGCAAGGTTGAGAAGATTGGTCGTGAGGAAACGCATGTTGCGAACTTCTTCAAGACTCGAAGCGATACTTTCACTGGATTCCATAATCGTCGCCTCTGGTTTTCGAAAGAGATTTTCTAAACGATTTTGTAAAACGGCCAAAGGCGTTCTCAGTTCGTGACTGGCATTTTCGACAAAGGACTTCTGCTTTTGCATACTTTCCAGCAAGGGTTTGACACTGACACGTGCCAAATAAACACTGGCAATTAAAGACAGGAGCCAGAAACTAGCCATGACTACAACAATTAAATGCTCGTGGTTTTGGCTGATTTGCTCAAGCTGGCTGGTATTGATTAAAACCGCCGCATATTTGACATTGCTTGAAACAGTGGACGAATTTGTTTCCATCAAGATCATCCGGTAGGTTTCTTCCTGACCGTAGCTATTGACAACTTGGATTTGGCGAATATGATTCAACTCCTTTTTGTCCAGCTTGATCTTATCCAAACCTAAAAAACGGTTCCCTAGTAAGAGTTGGTTAAAATCCTTGTCAAAGAGCAAGACTTCCGTATTGGAGCTGACATTGGGTTTGATTTCAGCCTTGTTGGCATCCGCTGTTGCGGGTTGAATATCCTTGACCTCTTCAGTCGCCCGATTCAAGGCTAACTGGATAACCGCTTGGGGACTGCTACTAAGGGCTTGGAGTTTTTCATCTACAGAAGTATAGAGACTCGAGTGCATGACCTGGAGGATAATCAAGGTCATAGCAGAGAAGATCAGGGTGAACACTCCAAAGTTTCGAATGAAATAGCTGAAATCATCCGCATACCATGTTTTTTTTAGTTTATTGAACATCTTTTAAAATATACCCGACACTACGCAAGGTTTGAAGATTTTCAGCAAAGGCTGTTCCCTTCAATTTCTTACGAACTTTTGAGACATAGACTTCTACAACGGAAATCGTCGTATCGCTATCAAATCCCCATAGACGGTCAAAAATTTGCGTCTTAGGAAGAATAACATTTTGATTTTGAAGGAAATAAACCAATAACTCAAACTCTTTTCCGAGTAGTTCCACAGGAGTATCTTCCACCTTCACTTCATTCGTTGAAAGGTTAACGACAATATCTCCATAGGTCAAGGTGTTTTCGTTAAACTTACCTGAACGTTTGAGAAGGGCTTGGATCCGCATTTTGAGTTCTTCAAGGTAGAAAGGTTTGGTGAGGTAGTCATCCGCTCCAAGCTCAAAACCGTGTCCCTTGTCATCCAAACTCTCTTTGGCAGTCATGATAAGGACTGGTGTCGTGATTCCTTTTTCACGCAATTCTTTCAGAACTTGGAAGCCATTTTTTTCAGGCAACATCAGGTCAAGCAAAATCAAGTCATAGACGCCACTTTCAGCTTCGTAAAGACCTTCTTCTCCATCAAAAACCTGCATGACATCTGCAAAATCATCTAAAAAGTCAAATACTGAGTTTGACAGGCCTAGGTCGTCTTCTACTAATAAGATTTTTATCATCAGAAACTCCTCCTTGTTATGATTATTATACCAAAATTGCCTTAAAAAAAACTCAACTCTCTCTTCTTTTCAGATAGAAAGTTGAGTTTTTGTTTACATTTTGAACGAATTAAGCCTTGCCATATTGGGCTACAACAGCTTCGACTGCTGCTTTCTCACGCTTAATCAAGTCAACACGCGCTGCGATATCCTTGATCCCCATGCGGATATTACGGCTAAGAGCTAGGTCAGAAAGTTGCGGTTCAAAGAATTCCTTATACTCAGCCAAGCGTTCTTCTGTTTTAAAGATGTGTGATGGGAAGATGACAAAGCTATCAAAGCTCATATCCCCACCAAGAGCTGCCTTGATCCAATCCCAGTTTTCACGCGCCCATACCCAAACAGTTTCTTGAGTTGTTTGGTGTCCGAGGAATTGGAGGTACCATGAAGAAAGGTCTTGTGGTTTCACCACAAATTTGTCCTTCCATGAACGAATCAAGGTTTGGATATTGTCAGCATCTGTACTGTAGGCTAGAGCAGCTGCCAACTGGCGTTTGAAGACCGCATCCGTCGCATGAGTGTAGAGGTCCAGATAAGTTGCGACCAAGTCCTTGGTCTCATAGTGTTTCATTTCATTGATAAGAACTTGTGCACGGATGGCTGCTGGAAGTCCTGCAAGGTTCTCCTTGTGAGCTGCAAAGATTTGGCTAGCGACTTGACTAGCTTCTGCATCATTGGAGCGAATCATCATAGAAACGGCCAACTGACGAACCAATTCATCCTCATCTGATTCTCCGTCTTTGGCTTCAAAGCCAAGACGGTCATAGTTATGACGAGCCAATTTAGCAACCAGACTGTTAAAGGCTTTCTCAGCTTCTGTACCTTCATCGATAAAGCGCTCAAGGGCAGAAATCACTTGAGAAACAGCTGAAACCACCAGATAAGACTCTTCCTTAGCAAGTTTATCAAGGACTGGAAGCAAGTCTGCATAAGAAATGTGCCCTGCTTCAGCCAACAAACGACGTTCTTGAACGATTTGCAGTTTGCTTGTGTTATCAAGTGTCTCTAACTCAGCAAGAACAGCATCTAACAAGTCTCCTTGATAGTCTGTAATGTAGTGGGCAGTATTTTCAGTATTGAGGCGAAGTGCTCCTTTGTTTTCAGCAAGAAGAGCGGCATAGCCAGGGATTTCGATGCTTTCAGTTTCAAGTGTATCTGGTAGGCCTTTCCAGTTGCTGTTGAGTGGCACCACCCAGAGACGGTTCTTGTCTTCATGCTCACCGATGAAGAATTGTTTTTGCGAAATCTTCAAGACGTCATTTTCAACTTTGACAGTGAGAACTGGGTATCCAGGTTGTTCCAACCAAGAATCCATGAAGGCTGCAACATCACGTCCTGATGCTTGTCCGAGAGCATTCCAAAGGTCTCGACCAATGGTATTGCTGTATTGGTGTTTTTCAAAGTAAGCATGCAAGCCTTTAGCGAAATCCGCATCACCGAGCCAACGGCGAAGCATGTGCATGAGACGGCTTCCTTTGGCATAGACGATAGCGCCATCAAAGAGGGTATTGATTTCATCTGGGTGTTTAACTTCAACGTGAACAGACTGAACGCCATCCGTCGCATCGCGTTTAAGCGCAGCTGGAACACCACCTGTTTGGAAGTCTTCAAAGATATTCCAACTTGGCTCGATGGCATCCACACAGACGTATTCCATCATGTTAGCGAAGCTTTCATTAAGCCAAAGGTCATCCCACCATTTCATAGTCACGAGGTTTCCAAACCATTGGTGAGCCAACTCATGTGCTACAACTAGGGCAACTTGTTGACGGCTAGCAAAGGTTGAGTTCTCATCCACAACCAAGTAAACTTCACGGTAAGTCACAAGACCCCAGTTTTCCATGGCACCTGCTGAGAAGTCAGGAAGGGCGATGTGGAGCGATTGAGGAATTGGATACTTAACTCCGTAGTAATCTTCGTAAAACTCGATTGAGCGAACGGCGATGTCTAATGAGAAATCAAGGTTAGATAGTGGATGGGCTTTGGTTGAGTAAACACCTACGAGGGTACCGTTTTTAGTTTTAGCGGTCACCCCTTGCAAATCACCAGCGACAAAAGCCAACAAGTAAGAAGACATGCGAGGTGTCGTTTCAAACTTCCAGATGCCTGTTTCCTTGCGGTTTTCAACATCGATTTCTGGCATGTTCGACAAGGCAACTTCATCTTCTGCTTGGTCAAAACGTAGAGCGAGGTCAAAAGTCGCTTTTGCTTCTGGCTCATCCACACATGGGAAGGCTTCGCGCGCAAAATGGCTTTCAAACTGAGTGGACAAGACTTCCTTCTTGACTCCATCAACTGTGTAATAAGAAGGGTAAATCCCTGTCATGTTGTCTGTGATTTTTCCTGAAAAAGCAATAACCAATTCAACTTTGCCAGCCTCAGCCAATTCGATATGAAGGGCTTCATTGTCATGGTCAACTGTAAACGGACGAGCTTGACCCGCAACTTCTACAGAAGTGATTTCCAAGTCTTTTTGGTGAAGGGAAATACGGTCACTCTGTGCTTGACCAGTAATGGTCACCTTCCCAGAAAAGGTCTTGGTCTCACGACTCAAGTCTATAAATAAATCATAGTGTTCAGGAACAAATTGGGTAATAAAATGTTCTACTGCTTGCATAGTTTTCTCCTATTCTAAGTTTAAGAGTTTTACTCTTCTTCAAACAAACTTATTATATCATGTTTTGCTTAAGAAAAAAGGATTGGACGGTGATTTCCAAAACTTTCTTCCTTCTGCAGTCTAGAGTGGGTAGACCTTGCGAAATTCTTCCAAAACAACCTTGCTGTCAGGGGTAAAAGTCAGTCCGGCTTCCCTCATCCACTCGGTGAAACAGTCCTCATGAACCTGGCGCCAATAGGCTAAAGATTTGTCTCCCTCCCCTTCCTTGTAGGCATGGTCAGCAGAAACTTGATGAAAAGGCTGAACGGAAACCTTTGTAATTTCGACAATGCAGACAGCCTGATCTTGACTGTCTAAAATGACATCGAAGGTCCCTTCTTGTGGAAGTGGTTCGTCTTCTAGTGCGTAGAGGTCGTAGGCTGAGGCGGTTGCTGTCTTTTCGCCTTTTAAAACCAAATCAGCCAAGAGATCGGCTTCCACTCCAAAAGCCCAGACATCTATCTCATCTCCAATCGAGGGGTTAATTTGCTTATACGCATTCCACATTTCTTGAGGTGTCATGGGTTGCTCCTTTGTATTTTTTTACTTACTTCTTTTACACGTTTGAGGTGGTCTGGATGATCAATCTCTAAATCAAAAATCTCTGGAATAGAACTGTAGTGGATAATACACTTGATACCCATCTGATTCATTTTTTGTATGAAAGAAGCATTCAGATAGCCTGCTACAGCAAAGTCAATCTTTTTCATCCTTGCTTTATCCTGCATATCTCTCAGCATATCTAACATTATTGGACTTTCCATATCATGCCATTGACTGTTTCTCACAGTCGCAAAAATAAAAGAAGTCAAATCATTCATTCCAACTATAATCTTTGAAATACCCGTTTCCAATATTCTATCCAAGTCAAAATAAGCTGACGGTAATTCAATCATTGTGCCGACTTTTCCAGTAAAACCATGCTCACGCAATACTGTAATAGCTTGCTTTAACTGCTCAGCATCATTGACAAAAGGAAAAATAACAGACAGATTGGGATTGGTTTGATAAACTTCTGTAACGACATGTGCCTCAGCCTGAAATTCATTCGGACACGCCAGCAAACGCCTTATCCCTCTATATCCAAACAAGGGATGATTTTCATCAAAATGCTCTTTAGTCCCCTCTAAACAATTAGCTTCTGTATTTGTTAACTCTGAAAAACGATACCAAACCTCTTCGTCTGAGTACAAGGAGCAAATGGTATCTAGATAATCTTTTACAAATTGCTGGCAACTTGCTAATAGGATGTTTTGATTAAGCTCTCTCAACAAATATTCTCCACGAATCATACCGACGTGGTGCAATAACTGAGGATAAACTTTTTCAACAATTTGTTCTCCACTAAGGACAAGTTGGTTTCTCATCATTCACCTTCCAATTCATGTAAGAAGTCTTGTCCAGCTCTGGAAATCCTAATAATTCAGACTTGACCTTCAAGACTAATGGCGATGCATTTTCTTCTGTGATTTTCTGAAAATCCATCCAAATATATCCAAGTGAATCATTCGCACCATCAGAGACAGCTTCCGAAATCGTAACCTGAGGTTCCTTCTCGTTGACCTCAATATCATAAAATGCCATGATATGGTGAACCATAAAATTTTTTAACTCTTCCCTGACGAAAACATCGTAGATTCGAGGATTAGAGTAGCTTCTAACAGTAAAACCTGTCTCTTCCATAACTTCTCTAATCAGCGTTTCCGTCAATCCTTCACCAAGTTGCTGACTACCACCAGGTAGATCATAACGATGTTGATAAGGGCCTCTCGTTTTTTCAATGCAGAGTAACTTCCCATTTTCAAAGCAAACAGCATAGACTCCAAAGTGTTTTTTGATTTCCATCCAACTCCTCCTACTTCAAAGACCAACCACCATCTATTGTCAAGATTTGTCCTTGCATGGCGCTCGCTTTTCCACTTGCTAAGAAAAGGCTAATCTCTGCTACTTCCTCTGGCTCGATCCAGCGCTTGATTGGCGTTTCACTAGCCACCCAGTCAGCTAAGCCACCTGGTTCAAAGTCCATAGCGGTCATAGCTGTCTTGACTGCCCCCGGAGCAATCCCAAAGATCTGAATACCAGCTTCAGCATAGTCTAGAGCCAACTGCTTGGTAAAGCCAGCCAAGGCATGCTTAGACGAGGTATAGGCGTGTCCACCTCCGCCAGCTAGGCTCGAAGCAATCGAACACATATTGATAATGATTCCTTTTTTATTTTCCAGCATTTGCGTCAAATAATGTCGAGTCAACTCAACAGGAGTCACGTAGTTGATTTTAAAAATCTCTTGAATTTCCTGTGCTGATTGTTCCAATAAAGGCTTATAAGCATCCAAAACTCCTGCAGTATTGCACAAAACATCTACATAAGGACACCAGTCAAAAATTGGCTCCAAGTCCAAGGTCAAATCTCTCTGTAAAAAGTAGAAATCACCCTCCAAGAATGGATTTTCACCTTGATCAACTCCATATACTTGATAACCCTTCTCTAAAAAGAGGCGGGCTTGAGCCAGACCAATCCCTGAACTTACACCTGTAATGAGTACACATTTAGTCATTCACTTCTACCCAATCCGTCGCCAAAACATCACAAGGTGTCGGGCTCCACATGGAAAAACCTTCCCCTTCTCCAGACACGTTGATGAGAAAATAAGGCGTCACTTCAAGTGCAACCCCGTTTTGTTCGATAGTGTCAAAGAGTTGGACATAGTTTTCAGCCCCTCCCCAACCAGTTCGTACATATTTTTTCTTGGCCTTTAACCCAGGCAGGATTTCTTCAAATGTCATGTTGTTCTCCTTTAATTCTACATTCTTCAATTAATTATAACAAAAAACCGTTTTCCAACGGCTTTTTGACTGTATCTTAGTTCAATAAAACAAATAGCTATCCAATTCTTTAATTATTTCAGTTCAATTAATTTATTGTAGATTTTCTCAGTCAGTTCTTTCTGTTGTGCTCCTGTTAAATGGTGCGAAGTGCGAATTAATATGGTTCCATAAACATAGTGGGATCCCGGATTTAAAGCAGTTCCATCAAAAGCACTAATATAAGTATTGCGCTTTTCTGCATCTTCTTTTGTCTTATACACCTCTATATTTCCTCCAACATCATTGCCTTTATGAACAATATCCGAGCCTTCTACAGATTCAGTCACTTGCTTGTCAACAAAATATACAGACGCTGTATATCCTCCTTGTTTATTTAATTTTTTATTAGGGTCATTATCCTCCGTAACAGATTGTACTCCAGTAATTGATTCTATTTCTTTAAGTCTTTCTTCAATAAAAGAACTAGAAGGATTTGTAATTTGTTTTAATTGAAGAATGCTATTTTGATAGTGAGTCAATTTTTCAGACAAATTCTTTTTTGTTTCACTATAATCTAATGGTTGACTTAATTCTTCAATTTGCTTCTCAATCTTAGCAGTCGCTTTCTCCATTTCTGGTTCTTTACGAAGTGAATCTTTGCTATCCTTTATAGTTGATTTCAATTCTTCCAATGTCTTAGAATCAAGAGGTTCTTCATTATTCTCAATAACCTTTTCAGCCTCAGCTATTTGATCTTCAACTTCTTTATTCTTTTCATTTAAATCCTTTACTACATCTTCAAACTTAGTTACAGCAGCTTGATGAGGCGCATAGGATAAGAAATAGTATCCTGTTGCCAAACCTAAAGCAATAAAAGTAATAAGCCCAACAATCATTGATTTCTTCATTTTAAACTCCTCAATTTATAAATAATCTCCTCTATATTTTAATATATTGTTTTAAATATTTCAAGTGTAAAAAGCTATAGAATCAACTTATTGCAAGATATACAAAAACGATATCCACTTTTCAGTAGTTACCGTTGTTTTCTTTTGATTAGTCTTTCCCACCAAGTCTACTATTGATAGTCATCATGATGCTGGCTATTTTCTCACCCCAGTAAGGATCGGAAGCATAGCGAACATTCATTCCGGTTGCCTTGTTTCCAAGGTGGTCTCTACCATAGTCAATGTAATTTTCACGAATCCACTTGGCCGCTCCAAGAATTCCTTTGTCCACATTATCAAAGCTCTTGGCTGAGAGATATGGGCTAGTATCATAAGCAGCAATACCAAAGAAATTGTTCTTATCTCTGGCAATTTGACTGCGTCCCCAAGCACTTTCAAGGGCACTATGGGCCATCAAGTAAAGGGCATTTACACCGTAGCGTTCCTCAGCTTCTTTGAAAGTCGCTCCTTTACCTGCAAGAGGACTATCCTGCAAGTTCATCATTGAATACAGTTTATCCAACTCAGCTGCACTATAATTACTTGGTTCTCTCAAGTTTTTATAGAGGAAAGGATTTTTAATGGTAAAGCCATCAAAATGCTCTCCATCAGTTGAGTAGTACTTCTTGCCAATAACCATAGCAGAGGTGTGTGGAGCTACTTTGATACTCGTGTATGGAGAGAGTTCATGGTAAAGGAATTTCCCATCACTAGTATAATGAGGGATAAACTCGCTTCCTTCATCCACTGCTGTCAAATCACTTTGATTCATATAGCCAGACAAGCCAGAAATCGAAACTGCAAGTCGGCCACCTTTTCGCGTCGAGCTATCCAGTGAAACAATACTTCCTTGATTAATGTAACTCAAGATTTCTCCAGATGCACTGTAGACATAGGCTGTGATGGGTTTAACTTTGTAATATTTGGTTTTATCCGCAACATGCCATCTACCAGAAGCATCCAAGGTATGACCATCCACAGTTTCATTTTTTGCCATATAACCGCCTGATTTAAGGTAATACCATGATTGGTCGGATGAATCGTAGATTAATTCTTTCTCAGCCATCTTTCCATTTGACTTGAGATAGAACCAGTTATTCTTGTACCATACCCACTCACTCGCAGCCATATAACCACCAGATTTGAGATAGTAGTAACCATTATCCCAGAGCCATTCTTTATTGGCATAATTTCCATCAGAGTTGATATAGAACCAAGAGTTATAGTTCTTGTCAAAGAGCCAACCTTTGCCGGCTTTTACACCACTGCTCGTCACATAACTACGGTCAATCCAAGTTTCCGTAGAGAGGTAGCCGCCTGATTTGAAATGGTAATCCTTGCCTTTGATGGTTTGCCAACCTTTTTCAGCATAGGTTCCATCATCTTTCAAGTAAAACCAAGAGTTATAATTCTTGTCAAAGAGCCATTCCGATTTCAGTTTGGCTCCACTTTTAGCAACATAGAAGCGGTCAATCCAGCGCTCGGTAGAAAGATAGCCGCCTGATTTGAAATGGTAATCTTTTTCTTTAATCGTTTCCCAGCCTTTTTCGGCATAGGTTCCGTCAGCTTTCAAGTAAAACCAAGCATCATAATTCTTATCAAAGAACCATTCCGATTTCAATTTAGCTCCACTCTTCGCAACATAGAAGCGATCAATCCAACGTTCAGTAGAAAGATAACCGCCTGATTTAAAATGGTAGTCCTTCCCATCTATAGTTAACCACATATTTTCAGCATAGGTACCATCTTGTTGAAGGTAGAACCAACTGCTATAGTTGTCATCATAAATCCAGGCTTGTTTAACCTTATTACCATTTTCTGATATATAGCTCTTACCAAGCCAAGCATTTTTCAGCATTTTACCTTGTGAATTGATGTAGTACTGGTTCTCCCCTTGAGTGATCCACTCATCTTTGGCCATTTTCCCGTCTTCTTTAAGGTAATATTTTTCCTGACCTTGTTGAATCCATTCGTTTTGAGCTTTCTGACCATCAGACTTGAGATAATACCAGGATTCTTGTTCCTGATTAAATACCCACTGTTCCTTGGCTTTAGCACCACTTTCAGTCACATAGTACTGGCCAACCCACGTTTTCGTAGCTAATTTTCCAGCTTCGTTAAAATAGTAATCCTTACCACCAACTGTCAACCAGCCGTTCTCAGCACGATTTCCATCAGCTGTTAAATAAAACCAGGCCTGTTGCGTTTGGTCATAGATCCATTGGTTGGTTGCTGGTTTCCCGTCTGCTTTGAGGTAGGTCTTTCCTTGCCACGTTCCCTCTTCTGCTTTTGCTGTCTCCACTACAGTAAAAAAACACCCCAATAAGCTAGCACTTACTAGGGCCACTTTCCATCGTTTCATTTAAATGCTCCAATAACGTTTTCTAAACCCTATTGTAACATAGTTAATCGACGGAAATATTACAAATTGATGAAGATTCTATTTCTTGTTGACGATAAGGAAAGACTAGCTTATCTCAGACTGGCTTTGACTTCCTTGCGTAATTCTTCCAAACTGCTAATGCCATACTTATCCATGACTTTTGGTAGATGTTCGATGATATCAGGACAAGCGTAAGGATTGGTAAAGTTGGCTGTTCCAACTCCGATGGCAGATGCACCAGCTAGATACATTTCTATCGCTGCTTCAGCCGAATCCACTCCTCCCATTCCAATAATGGGAAGGTCGGTTGTTTGGGCGACTTGGCGGATGAGTTTGAGGGCTACTGGAAAGACTGCTGGTCCAGACATTCCACCTGTTCCATTGGCTAGGATTGGTTTTCTGGTTTTAAGGTCAAAGCGCATACCAACAAGGGTATTGATCATGGTTAGGCCACTTGCCCCTGCATCTTCTGCGGCTTTGGCGATGGTGACAACATCCGTTACACTAGGGGTTAATTTAACATAAACTGGCACATCAGAGGCTTCCACAGCTGCCTTTACCACTTCATAAGCCAAGTCAGGATCTTGCCCAATCAAAAGTCCATGATTGCCGTGATCCACATTCGGACAAGAGATATTGAGCTCGATAGCTTTTACATTTGTAGCCTTGGAAATCCCCTGAGAAACGGCAGCGTACTCTTGTTTTGAAAAGCCTGCAACATTTGCGATGATGGGAAGCGTAGGATACTCTCTTTCCAGCCAAGGTAGTTTTTCAGCTAAAACAGCTTCTAAACCAGGATTTTGCAAGCCGATTGCGTTGAGCATACCAGCAGGTGTCTCTGCAACCCTGGGAGTAGGATTGCCAAAACGGGGGTCAAGTGTCGTCGCCTTGATCATAATGGAGCCTAAAAGGTCTAAATCATAGTACTTAGCATACTCTTGACCAAAACCAAAACAGCCTGATGCTGGGATAATTGGATTTTTCAAATCCAAACCCGGTAGAGAAACTTGTAAACGATTTGTAGTCATCACTTTCTCCTTATAATACAACTGTTCCTGTGTGGAAAACAGGGCCATCTTCACAGACGCGTTGGCTGACAGTCTCACTATCTGGCACTTTTAGAACACAGGCATAGCAAGCCCCCATCCCACAAGCCATACGGGATTCCAGAGATAGGTAGGCTCTTGGATGATCATAAAATCTTTGATTGATATACTTCATCATTCCAGGAGCCCCACATGAGTAAACAGCATCAAATTGACTGTCTAAGTCATTGATGACGACAGAAACATTTCCCTTTATACCATAAGAACCATCATCTGTCGTTACAAAAACCTGACCATATTGGGCCAATTCTGTTTCGAGAATAACAGCATCCTTGTTGGCAAAACCAAGGACTGTCACTACTGTTACCCCACGCGCATGCAATTCCTTGGCTACTTCGAGCAAGGGCGGAACACCAATACCCCCACCAACGAGGAGGACTTGACTCTGGTCGTCTAGGTCAGACAAGTCAAAACCATTTCCCTGAGGTCCCATCACATCAAGAGTATCTCCCTGACTTAAGGTTGAAAAAATAGCGGTCCCATCCCCCTCAATCCGATAAATGAGGTGGCACTGCTTGTTTGCCTTGTCAATAGACGAAATTGAAATAGGGCGACGCAAGAGATGGGCATCATCAGGCACACGCAGATGAAGAAATTGGCCTGCTCGCATGGCTTCAACCATCTCCCCTTCTAGGACTAATTCAAAGATTGCTGGCGCAATTTCCTCTTGTGCAACCACCTTCATGGTTTCCAAACGAATAGCACCCAAACGTTTCTTACATGTGGGATTCATGACTTTTCCTCCTTAAATTTAAGGGGACCAGATAAAGAAAAGACCTTGCTAATGCAAGGCCTCAGTTAGGTTAGGCTAGAACTCATGCGCACACTTAAAAAGTCCCCACAGAGAGCCCCCTTATCCCTTTTATCTGACACCTTGTGAATCTCTCTGGACTCCCCTTAAAGGTTAAATTTGTATTAGTATACTCTTTCAAAGAAAAAAAGTCAAGCAGAAAACGAACATTCTACTTGACTTTACTGGATTATTTTTCACGAATGACTTCGACCTTGTAGCCATCAGGATCCTTGACAAAGTAATAGTTTGGTGGGTTACCTGGTAGGCCTTTGGGCTCTGTAACCTCATAGCCTTTGTTGCTATGTTCTTGATGTAGGGCCTCAAGGTCAGGTGTACTGAGGGCGATATGGGCGAAGCCATCTCCTACCACATAAGGACCGTGATCATAGTTATAGGTTAACTCCAACTCGTAGTCATCACCCTCAAGTCCTAGATAGACAATGGTGAAAGCATGATCTGGAAAATCTCTGCGACGCAATTCTTTAAAACCAAAAGCATCTTGATAGAATGCAATTGATTTTTCAAGGTTTTCTACTCGCAAGCAAGTGTGTAACATTTTTGAAGCCATCTTCATTACCTCTTTCATTTGAATAGTTCTATTATACCTTTATTCAGGAAAATTTACTAGGAACTTGAACTAGAGTCCTCTTCTCTGCGCTTTCATTCTATGCAGAACTTTTGCGGTTTTCCTTGCGTATATTGCGAATAATGAGAAGCATGATAAGGACAAAAAGTCCTTCGAGGAAGTAGAACGTAAATTCACTGTTCATGATTAGTAAGTCTTTGTGATGATAGTTATTACCGAAAACTGAATTTGGTGCAAATAGGATTCGGAACAGTCTTCTTAGGAAAATAAAGATCTGCAAGCCATAAATCATAAAGACCTTCTTCACACCAATCATGAAGCCTTGTTCCTTTGTAAAATAAGACAAGGCAATTCCATTTAACAAGAGGATAACAGTTATAGCCAGTGTTTCATTTCGTAGAATAGTTGGATCAAAGATGTCTAAACGGCTGTGAATGTAGGGCAACGTTTGAAAGAGTAAGATTCCCAAGATTGCTGGTATGAAAATTTTCTTCAGAGATGGTGGAAATCCAGGACTAAATCTTGTAAAAGACAAGCAAATCACAAGGATTGCAAAAATATGGAAGTACATCATTGCAACTCCAGAAATGATCTGGCTTCGATTTACCAAAGCAGAAAAAAAACCAGCAGAAAGAAAGATACCAACAGGAATCAGCTTATCCAAAGAATAATCCCATTTCAGCCCCTGACTCACTTGAAAACCATCGATGAAGCTGAAAAATGTAATGAACATAAGAGCACCGATGAGGCCAAACGGTAAGGATGGAATGACGAGGGTCAATAGCAAGATTAGTAGGAACCATGGATGGGGGCTGTAGTAGAATTTCCGTTTTTCTCCTCTAGCAGTCACTCCTTCCTCAATTGGTGTTTTTCTTAATTTTAGCATATAGACGTAAAAGAGAGAAAACATACCCGCATGAACCCATGAATTATAACCAGGTCGCTCTATAATACTGAGTATCAAACTTACAATCGTAAAGAGACCAGAGAAAATCTGAAGAAACTTATTTTTAAAGACCTGTCTTTTTTTCCAATCCAAATAAGAGAGTCTGGCCTTTGGATGACTAAGTTCATAAGCATAAACTGTCATCTCTTCTAGTTTCTGGTCTGTCTCCTCCGTCATCATTTGGGGAGCCATTTTAGAAGTAGGAAAAGGAGCTAAAACATATCTCAGGAGATCGCCATCTGTAAATCGATGGTACTCCTTATAGATCTGTTGAAGTAAAATCGTTAGAATGCGTGGTCTTCCTTTAAAGTAGCTTCTCCACTTCTCCCAATCATTTATATCTTCATCGCTCTTGGTGAGCTTATCCATATAAAGATAACCTTCATTGTACCAGTAATCAAAATTTTCTTTTTTATCTAGTGCGTACTCCTCTACCACTGAAGGATAAGAATGGATACTCTTCCAGAAATGGAGTTTTTTCAGGTAAGGATTTGATTCCTCATCACTGTAACGCTCCACAAATTGGAAAACAAGGGCTAACACTTTCGCATTGGTTAAAGGATAGACGTCCACCTTTTCTAACAAATAAAGTAGGAGCGTGTGATCTTTGACTGTTTCAAAAAGATATTGCCAATCACGTAACAGTTTGTACTCGTCTTCATAGTGAGCATGGATCAACTCATAGAAGGCTGCCTCAACTTCATCTGGATTATCTAGAGAGTAATGACTAAAGTCAACGTTTTCTCCCAGCTCCCCTTTTACTTCCTCTATGTAATCAGCCAAGTCATTCAAGAGTGGATAATCCTCTTCAAATATGACTTGTCGGTTTTTTTCAAGAATATAGGTTAAAACTGGCACACTCTTGATTATTTGACGATTTTGATTTACTTGATCTAAGACCATAAAGCTCAGATAGGGGTGCTTGAAAAACTCTATCCAAGAGCTCAATTGATTTGCTTTGTTAAAATCATGGAGAATTTCTTGGCAAAGTTGATAAGAATAATAGAATTCTTCAGTGGCTTCATGTGCGCTTTCAAGCGAACTGCCTTCCTCTTCTGCTATAGCTCTTTTAACTTTCCAATACTTCAGTTTATAGTAATAGCCCCAGTACTTAAAGTCAGGTATATAATCTTCCAGCAAGGGAATGAGGATAGAGAATTGCTCCGGTTTGTTAAAAATATAAACATCCATTTCCTCTAAAACGGATTGAACAATGTCCATATCATACTGATACTGATGAAAGAACTGACGCCATAGATGCTCTTGTTCTTCTGGACTGTAATCATCATTTTTAACAATACTTTCAATCGCATTTCGGATCAGATAAGTTTCTTCATTATAACCGCTAAAGTCAAGAGTAGACCTTGTTAATCCTTCTTGCCCCTGGTTCTCTTCATCACCAAACGTTTCAAAATTGAGGGGATTCGTAGCTCTTTCTTCAGAATCTCCATTTAGCTGAACTTCCTCATCATAGTCACTAAAGTCAAGGGTGGGCTTTTGCTCATCCTCTTCCGCTTTAAAGGTTTCAAAGTTAAAGGAATCGCTGGTTTTATCAGTCGATTTCTGATAATCACTGAAATCAAGACTTGATGTTTCAGACTCTTTGTTCTCAGTCTTCGTTTCTTCAGTCAAGTTCTCAAAGTTGA
The DNA here is from genome assembly GCF_052399005.1 of Streptococcus sp. HJ1. Classification (GTDB taxonomy): domain Bacteria; phylum Bacillota; class Bacilli; order Lactobacillales; family Streptococcaceae; genus Streptococcus. Next base: position 1,309,477 of record NZ_CP199005.1, read on the forward strand.
GACTAGAGTTAGGCTTTTCATTCGCCTCTTCTTCAAGTTCAGTAGCTTCTTGAGAGTCACTCGCTTTTCTTAGACTTTTTTCTAGTCTTGTATTTCTAGACCTCGCATAAGTCAAGGCTTTTTGATAAGCTTCAACAATTTCTTGGTAAATTTTTGGTTGGTCTTCTGGGTGATAGAGCCGAACCAGTTCAGCATAACGCCTTCTAATAAGCTTGACGTCAGTCGTTGGCTCTATCCCTAAAGTTTCCCATATATTCATAAGGTCTCCTCTTTTATAGTCCTCGATCTAGGAAGTCTAAATAGTTTGAAAATGATTGATAAAGTTTTGGCAAATGATAAACAGATGCTTGACTGACCTCTTCTTCAAATCGTCTAGTTTCAGCCATTAGCTCATCTCTTCTTCTCCCCAAGAGCATACTGTACACGCGATTCGCTTTTTCAATCAAGAAGCGATAAACCTCTGTTTCTTGAGCATTGATCTTATAGCGAGTCAACTCTGCTTGCTTAGCCTTGATTTCCTTTTCTGTCAGAGTAACACTATCTTGGAGAATAACATGACTAAAGACTTCCTGTGTTGAATCAATTTTCACTTCGACATCCAAAATCCCATTTAAATCATAGGTAAATCGAACTGTGAAACTTTCATTTACTCGAGTATTCACAGGGACGGGAACTTCTAATTCTCCTAGGAACAGGTTTTGAGATGCCTTCATCATCTCACCTTGATAGACCTTTATCTTGACTTGGCTCTGTCCCAATTCAGCCGTATAGTACTGTTCAATGCGTGAAGCAGGTAGGGTAGAATTTCGCTCAATAATCGGCGAAAAACGGTCTCCAACTATCTCAATCCCCAGTGTAAAAGGACAAATATCAGATAGTAATAAATCTCGTATCTCACCCTGGCGTTCTTTGATACCTGCTAGAAGGGCACAACCTCTCGCAATCATCCGATCAGGATCATCCGAAACCTGCACCATTTGATTGATACAGTAGGATAAAAAGTCCTGAACCAAGCGGAGTTTCGAAGTCCCCCCAACAAGAACAAAGTTATCTGATGACACATAGCTATAGCGTGCATCCATCAAGGCACGATCCAAAACAGCCTTAACACGGGCTAGCAACGGTTGACAAAGCTCATAAAAACGCTGGTAGCTCAGGTCTAAAGTGTATTCCTGTTCTTGGTCCAGAACCATCATCTTCACTTCTTCTTTACTATTGAGTTCTAGCTTTGTCTTTTCAGCCTGTACCAGAATTTTGCTATAAAATTCTCGGGAAATCGTATCCTTGGTTAATTGATTGGAGACTAAAAATTCCTCAGCAATAGCCGCAGTAAAGTCTTCTCCTCCCAAACGATTGTCCCCTGCGATTGACACTATTTCAACAATGTTATCAAATAGCTCTACAACTGAAATGTCCAGAGTGCCACCACCAAAATCGACTACAATAAAAGATTGATCTTCTTGGTTTACCATAGATCTTTTAGCAAGAGCTGCAGCAGAGGGTTCATTGATAATCCGATCAATCTGAACGCCTGCAAATTTCCCTGCTAGTTTAGTCGCATAGCGTTGAGCATCATTGAAATAGGCTGGAACACTAACAATCACTTCCTCAACCTTTTCTCCAAGATAGGTCTCTGCATCGTCTACCAACTTTCGAATGATAAAAGAGCTTAATTCTTCAGCCTTATATGCTCGATTTCCTAGCGTCAACTCATGCTTGGTCCCCATAAAACGCTTGAACTGAGAAACCGTCTTGTCTGGGTGGGTCACCAAGCGTTCCTTGGCAATTTTTCCAACTATAATCTCAGCATTGTCATCTAAAGCCACAACAGAAGGAGTTAAATACTCACCAAAAGCATTGGGAATCAGCTTGACCTGGCCATCTTGGTATACCCCTACTAAAGAATTAGTCGTCCCTAAATCAATACCTACTATCATCTTCTTCTAACTCCAAATCTTTTTTAGATATTCCTATTATACAAGAAATATCCTATTTTCTTTGAAAAAATCTGTTATTTACTCTCTAAAATAGAAAATCGTTTAAGGAAAATAAAAAAGTTTCACCCTACTCTTGCGGTAAAAACCACGAGAGTAAGAATGAAACAGTTTGTCATTATTTACCAAGTTTTGCTTTAGCTGCATCTGCAAGAGCTGTGAAAGCTGCTGCATCGTTAACAGCCAAGTCAGCAAGCATTTTACGGTTAACTTCGATTTCAGCCAATTTCAAACCATGCATCAATTGTGAGTATGAAAGTCCGTTCAAACGAGCTGCCGCATTGATACGAGTGATCCACAATTTACGGAAGTCACGTTTTTTCTGACGACGGTCACGGTATGCATAGTAGTAAGAGTTCATTACTTGTTCTTTTGCAGTACGGAACAAGATGTGTTTAGCTCCATAGTAACCTTTTGCTAATTTAAGAATACGTTTACGACGTTTGCGTGATACAACGCCACCTTTAACACGTGCCATGTTTTATTTCCTCCAAATATTTCCTAGAATTGTTTACTTACTGTTAGGCTATTATTTCAAGCGAGTAAGCATTGCTTTGATACGTTTGAAATCTCCTGAATGCACCATAGATGCTTTACGAAGATGACGACGTTGTTTCTTAGTTTTTCCGTGGAAACGGTGAGAAGTGTAAGCACGGAAACGTTTAAGTCCACCAGAACCTGTACGTTTGAAACGTTTAGCTGATGCGCGGTGTGTTTTTTGTTTTGGCATGATTTTTTCTCCTTTATTTAACTTTCTGACAATTATTTTTTGTCAGTTGCTGGCGCCAACTGCATGAACATTTGGCGTCCATCCATCTTAGCTCGTTGTTCGATGATCGCAATATCTTGTGTTGCTTCAGCAAACTCGGCTAAAACTTTTGCACCAATCTCTTTATGGGTGATCATACGCCCTTTAAAGCGAATGGATACCTTAACTTTATTTCCTTTTTCAAGGAACTTGCGTGCATTGCGAAGTTTTGTGTCAAAGTCACCCTTGTCAATAGTTGGACTCAGACGAACTTCTTTCACAGTAACAACACTTTGTTTTTTACGTTGTTCTTTTTGCTTTTTCTGGTACTCAAATTTGAACTTACCGTAGTCCATAATTTTAGCAACAGGCGGTTTTGCTTGGGGTTGAATTAAAACTAAGTCAACATTCGCACTATCAGCCAATGCTTGCGCTTCGCTGAGTGGCTTGATGCCTAGCTGTTCTCCCTCAAGACCGATCAAGCGAACTTCACGTACACGAATTTCATCATTGATGAATAAGTCTTGCTTTGCTATGGTTTTCACCTCTTTTTTATTATTAGAGAAAAACAATAGCGGACTCGTAATGATACAAGCCCGCACGTTATGATAGCGTTTCTTAGAAACTTTTCATCCGTAGGGCCAGGCAACTTGATGTCACAAGGCGAGAAGCTCTCACTTCTGCTTTTCTCAACTTTTATATGATACCAAGTTTTCTATTCCTTGTCAAGATAAAAAGTCAATTTTTCGAAAAGTTTGTCTATTTTATCGAACCGTTTCAATTCGCCAACTATTCCACCCTGTAAAGCGGATAGCCCCTTGCTGGTCAGTTCTGTAAATCTTACTCTTGATACTTTCCATTCGTGTCAAGGATTCCTGATGGGGGAGTTTCGCACGATTGTTTTTTCCAACTGAGATGAGAGTGAACTCCGGTTTGAGCTGTTCTAGGAAAGCTGAATTGGATGATGTTTTAGCACCATGTTGGCCTGCTTTCAGGACATCCACCTCTAAGTCAGGGTATTGCTTTAGAAGATCCTTCTCTCCCTTCTCTTTCAAATTTCCTGTAAAGAGAAAGTGCTTATCTAAGAGTTTTCCATAAAGAATCAGGGAACCATCACGATCCCCATTTCCAATCTGCCTTGAAGATAGGACTTCTAACTGACTCCCAAAAATCGGCAAATTTTCCCCTGCTGTCACACTACGTACCTTGGTTTGACTTGCTTCTAATTCTGCCACAAATTCCTTCTGTGTCAGACTTCCTTGTGATACTAAAATCTCCCCAACATGGAAAGCCTTGGTCACCTCCAGTAAATCACCAACATGTTCCTTGTCTGTATTGGTCAAAATCAGCTGGTCAATCTTATCTACTCCTCGACTTTTAAGATAGGGAATCAAGTTTCGCTGGACATTGCTGGTCGTCGCCTTTTCCTGCCAAGCTTGGATTTTCTTGTCAGATTCTGCCTTACCTCCTACATCTATGAGAATAGTTTTACCAGTTACATCCCGTAGGAAAATACTCTCCCCTTGTCCAACATCTAGCATGGTAATTTCATTTTCAAGTGGATGCTTGGTCAAGAAAAAGAGCCCCACAATAAAAAGACTGACTCCTGCTAGTCTTTTGATGTTTTTCCTAAAGTCATAGACAAAGGCCAATGAAACTAACAGTAGAATCAACAGCCATGCGTTGGGTTGACCAAAGACCAGAGGCCTGCTTGCCAGCTGCGATACCAAGCGAATGATGTTCTCCAACCACTCAAAAACAAAGTTAAACTGAGTGACTGGGTAAACAAAAGACAGAATGAATAAGATGGACAAAAGCGGTAAGAATACCACATCAAACAGAAAGGAAAAGACAAAGGTCAAAAGGATAGACCAAGGCTGAAATTCTGCAAAATAAAAGGATAGAATGGGCAATATTCCTAAAGAAATGACCACACTTTCTCTGGCAACAGCCTTGATCCCATCGCCTTCTTTGCTAGTCATGGTCAAGATAAAAGCATAAGCACAGGACAAGACTCCTCCTGCTGTCAAGAAAAAGTTGGGCATGATGATAAAGAGGACAAGAACCGTTAAGGCAAAATTATCCAAACTCTTAACACCATGTTGGGCCAGTAACTTTTGCAAGAGACTGCGAATGACCGAAGCTGAGAATCCTGTCAGACCTGCATAGATAAGGGAAAAAGGATAGGTCAGCCACTTCAACTTTTCTTGAGTCAAGCCCAATCGCAAAAGGAGCTTCTTAAACCCATCCATAAAAAATCCTACCTGCATACCTGACAAGGCAAAAAGGTGGATAATTCCTAGACTAGAATAGAGCTCATTCATCTCCTCGAAGTCCGTATCCAGATGTCCAAAAAGAAGCCCTGTCATATAGTTGCGCATAGGGTCTGGAAAGTGCATCTTGATCCAAACTACAGCCTTTCGACGTAAAGCCGACAAATTTTCACCTATATCCCAACTGCTAACCTTTTTAAGTGACTGGATGCTCTTGATAGTCAGTGTCTGGTAAATCCCCTGAGTTTTCAGATAGGCTTGGTAGTCAAATCCACCAAAATTTCTCTGGCCTTCTGGCTCGGAAAGTTTTCCTTCTAGTTCAATCTCATAGAGCTCTGTCAAGGCTTGAAATTGCTCTTTCTCCTCCTCGGACTGGAGTTTATAGTAAACTTGGAAGGTACGGCCGTCAGCCTTGCCCCGAAAGGACAGACTATCTCCATTAACTTTAATAGTATCTGGTAAAATTCTCACCTTCTCTACAGACGCAACTAAGTCTTGACTAGCTTGTGTCTGTTGCCAAGTTTGAAACAGAAACCAAAATCCAAAAACTCCACAAATCGCTAAAACTTTACCAGCCGATTTCCAAGGAAATTGGAAAAAGAGACAGACGAGCAAAAAAACAAAACCTAGCAGTGCGAGATAGGACGCTCCAAAAATAGCATAGTAAAGCCAGAGTAACAGAAAACTCAGATAGATTAGGGGGATAGGGAAATTCTTAATCCACTGTGACATAATCTTTTAGCTTTTCTATGGTCTTAGCGCCAATACCAGAAACTTTCTTTAATTCATCTACCGACTTGAATTTGCCATTTGTCTCACGATGATCGATAATGTCCTGAGCTCTTTTTCCTCCCAAGCCTTTAACCTGTTTGAGTTCTTCCAGACTGGCTTTGTTGAGGTTGACTTTCTTATCCTTGCTTGTCGAAGAAGGCGTTCCAGAGACAGTCTGCTGACCAGCTGCTTCTTCCCCCTTACTCGGAACGTAGACCAGAGCCTCGTCGCTGACTTTCTGGGCTAAATTGAGCGACTTGCTATCTGCTTGCTCTGTCAAGCCACCTGCTTTCTGAACAGCATCATGGACCCGACTACCGACTGGCAAATCATAAATCCCTGGTGATTTGACAGCACCTTTGACATCCACTGTAATCAGGTCTTGTTCCAGAGGCTCTTCTTTTTCCTCCTTCTTCACTTCTTTTTCAGACGATGAATCCTTTGAAACGGCCGAGACTTCAGTCTGCAAATTTGTTTCTTTCACAGATGTTTGTGAACTTGGCTTTAGTAGGAAAAATGCGCCCAAGACCAAGCCTAAAACAGCACAGATGACAATGATTTTATACTCTTTGATTTTCTCGATAATTACTTCCATATTTTCTCCTCTCTTAAGTTATTCGCAAGAGAAAGAAAAAAACAGTCGAAAATTTCTTTTCAACTGCTTATTTATTTGCAAAATAGTCTTCCTTAGTCAAGACATAATGAACTCTTGTGATGATTCGACCTGGTTCTTTATTATCCATTCTGGCATAGGGTTCTTCGTGGGAAAAACGCATCCCAGATTTCTCCATGACCTTGCCAGATGCGGGATTGTCTTTGTCATGAAGAGCGGTCAACTTGTTCATTCCAATCTTCTCAAAAGCCAGCTCAATCACGGCACGATTGGCTTCTGTCGTCAATCCTTGATTCCAATATTTTTTATTGATAATGTAGCCAATGGCTGCCTTCTTAAGAACAGGATCGATCTTGTGCAAATCAATGGTTCCAATAAACTGACCATTGCTTTTTAGTTCGATTCCCCAGCGTCCCAAGGGATTAGCCAAGTAGAACTGAGCGATGTTGTTCTTGGTTTCTTCTAAGCTTTGATTTGTTGGAAAAGTGTAGCGTGTATTTTCTCTGTCTGAGGCATACTCAAACATAGCTTCTGCATCGTCCAAGGTTACAGGTCGGAGCAATAAACGCTCCGTTTCTATAGATGGATACTGGGCAAATTTCACAAATATTGATTCCATACTTTTCCCTCCATTAGAGCTTGATTCTCACTAGTCTAGCATAAATAAATTTGGATGACAAGTTTTTCTTGATTTTTGAAGCGGTTTCATATACAATAAAACCATCACATTTTTGATTTATGAACTGGAATGTGACAACTAAAACAATCCCGTCAATTGAAAGGTAGGTTATCTCTATGTTAATCGGAATTCCAAAAGAAATTAAAAATAACGAAAACCGCGTTGCCCTCACTCCTGCTGGCGTCCACAGTTTAGTCAGCCGTGGACATCGCGTCCTCATCGAAACAAATGCTGGTCTCGGTTCAGGATTTACTGATTCGGACTATCAAAAGCAAGGAGCTGAGATTGTCGCTACTGCTGCTGAAGCCTGGGCTGCCGAGTTAGTCGTGAAAGTAAAAGAGCCACTAGCTTCTGAATATGGTTATCTGCGCGACGATCTTCTTCTCTTCACCTACTTGCACATGGCCGCTGCGCCAGAATTAGCAGAAGCTATGTTAGCAGCCAAAACAACAGGAATTGCCTATGAAACTGTTCGTGACAATCAAGGACAACTACCGCTCCTCGTTCCTATGAGTGAGGTTGCAGGTCGTATGGCTGTTCAAATCGGAGCTCACTTCCTTACTAAGCAAGCTGGTGGCTCTGGTGTTCTACTTGGTGGTGTACCAGGTGTTCCAAAAGGAAAAGTAACCATCATCGGTGGTGGTGTCGTCGGTACACATGCTGCCCGCATCGCCCTTGGTCTTGGTGCTCAAGTGACTATTTTAGATATCAGCGCTAAGCGTCTCTCAGCTCTAGAAGAAGTCTTTGGAAATCAAATTCAAACTCTTATGTCTAATTCATTCAACATCGAAGCAAGTGTGAGAGATGCTGATGTGGTGATTGGTGCGGTTCTCATCCCTGGTGCCAAAGCACCAAAATTGGTGACAGATGAGATGGTCAAACAAATGCGTCCAGGCTCTGTCATTGTTGACGTTGCTGTTGACCAAGGTGGCGTTATCGAGACAGCTGACCGTGTGACAACACACGATGAACCTGTCTATGAAAAATACGGTGTTCTCCACTATGCCGTTGCCAATATCCCTGGCGCGGTTGCCCGTACTTCAACCATCGCCCTAACCAATGTCACTCTTCCTTATATCGAAGCTTTGGCCGGCAAAGGATTCGCACAAGCAATCTCTGAAGATGAAGGCTTACGTCAAGGTGTGACCACTTATAAAGGTTACTTAACTAGCCTACCAGTTGCTCAAGGGCTCGATAAAGAGCACACGTCTATCGACGAACTTGTTTAAAGCTAGACACTCATTAAAAAAAAGAGCAGTTCACGTCTGAACTGCTTTTTTGCTATTCTGTTTCTTGGTTCTTTTCTTCAACCTTAACTGGAGCTGATTCATAAGCTCGGATAATCTGAGCGACAACTGGATGACGAACCACATCCTTGGCTGAAAAATGAACAAAGTCGATTTGGTGAATGTTCTTGAGCTTTTCTTGAGCATCAATCAAACCGGACTTAACATTGCGTGGTAGGTCAATCTGGCTGATATCTCCATTGACAATCATCTTCGAATTAAAGCCTAAACGAGTCAGGAACATCTTCATCTGCATGATGGTCGTATTTTGTGCCTCATCTAAAATGACAAAAGCATCATCCAAGGTCCGACCACGCATATAGGCAAGGGGCGCGATTTCGATAATTTCACGCTCCATGAGACGGGTCGTTTGGTCTTTCCCGAGAATCTGGTACAAAGCATCGTAAACAGGTCGAAGATAAGGATCCACCTTCTCCTTGAGATCACCCGGAAGAAATCCTAGACTCTCACCTGCTTCCACTGCTGGACGAGTAAGGATAATCCGCTTGACTTGCCCACGTTTAAGGGCTGTCACTGCCAAGGTCACTGCAAGAAAGGTCTTCCCTGTCCCTGCTGGTCCGATTCCAAAGGTCACATCATGCTGTTTGACACTGTCCACATAAAGCTTTTGACCTAAGGTTTTGACACGGATCGGCTTCCCTGTATTGTCCTTGATAATTTCTTCTTCGTAAAGGGCGACAAACTTGTCGATTTCATCGTTTTTGACCATGCTAATCGCAGTCACCACATCTGGCGTGCCAACGGTCATTCCTCGATTTACCAAGACCATCAAAGCCTGGATAACCTGACGGGCTTCCTCACAGGCAGTCTCTTCTCCCAAAACCTGCACAATCTCCGTACGAGCATGAATCACCACATCGAGCTCTTCTTCCATCAAACGAAGATGGCGCTCATTGGAACCAAAAAGATGGAACAAGTCATCTGGGTGACTTAGTTGAATGTCTATTGAATGTTCCTTCAAATAAAGAACCTCTCTAATCCGTTTATTTCTTTTTATTATAGCAAAGAGAACAATAAAATACTAGCCTCATCTCATTGTCTCTAGTGTTCTAAGTATTCTTGCCAGATGGCGTCAAAGTCTCCTAGGTTAAAAGAGAAGCTGGCATGCTCCTCCAAAAAGCGACTCACCTCATCAAAATCATCCGTGTGTTTTGGAAAAGCTGACTCCTCAAAAGCGAGGTCTGCCAAGATGGCTTTTGGGCTATTACTTTTAGGATTGCGCTCGGTCATGAGCCAAGTGTAAAATGATTTTCTCAATTCTTTCTCCTATCAAGAGTTTTTTGATGACACTTTTCTGATTCTTGAAAATTACTGGACTTAGCCTCTGAAACGTAGTGGTTTATAAAATCCGTTTTCGCATCTGTATAGGCGTCTCGGTTGTGTTCAAATTGTTTCCACAAACTTAGTTTTAATTCCTGATACGCTTGGGCGATATCAGGATGCTGGCAGAGATAATCTCTAAAATAAATCTCGTCATTCGCAAATGTAGATGAAAAACTTTTTCCGCAAAGCCCTGCTCTGTATATCCTTTATTTAGCGAAATCCTGTTAGGACTCTCTGACATCACTAGCCACCCATTCTTCACCAATAAATCCCTAACTCTTGCTAAATCCTCTATTCTACCTACTTCTAGCAGAATATCAACGATATTTTTGGCCCAAATATTAGGGATAGCAGTGCTACCGATATGTTCTATTCTTTTAATAACATTTGTACCCAATATTTTTTTCAGATTTGTTTTCTCCAATTCATACCAGTCTTTCCACTCTGACCTGTGCTCTACTAGAAAAATAGGAAAAAGTTGCCAGAGTTCCTCTAAACTCATTTCTTCAAGTTTCTTTATCATGTCTATAAGACCTAAATCAATTCTGTACCAAACTGGTCTTGCTTGATTTTGCCAGCCTTCATCAAACCACCGAGTGCTTTCTTGAACTGACCTTTAGAAATGCCAAAGGTTGCTTTGATGTCCTCAGGGGATGACTTATCATTCAAGGTCATAAATCCGCCATTGCTTTCCAAGTAAGTCAAAATCATCTGGGCATCATTTTCCAACATCTCAAAAGAACGTGGTTTGAGAGAAAGATTAAGAGTGCGATCAACCTCGCGGAAACCAATGACACGCGCATCTAACACTTGCCCCAAACGTGGCTCTGCGTAGCGTTCACTTGGGTGAATGAAACCAAGCATGTTATTCTCTGGTAGGTAAACAAATGTTCCTGACAGCTTGAGACGGTAAACAATGGCTGGCCAGTTTTGATTCTGCATGTTGTTGTAAGCAGGACGAGCCAGACGTTGGAAGTCTTCCTGATACGCCAAGAGTCCCCAGATTCGGTCTTTCTTGTCCACTTCAAGGCGGATATAGAGTCGGTCACCCTTCTTAGGCCAGAGTTCTTTAAGCTCTGGAAGAATATCGAGTGACACAACGATTTCCTTATCAGGTAGACCGGTATCAACAAAAACACCCAAATCCTTACGAACTTCTGTTACGGTTCCCCAGCCAAATTGGTCTTGAGTGGCAGTAACTTCTTGAGTGGTCAAGCGGAGTTTCTGCTTCATATCCGTATAGGCAAAACCTTTGACCGTATCCCCTACTGTATGTTGGCCTTCTTCCTTGGCAAGAGCATAGGTCTGACCATCCTTTTGCACAAAGTAAAAACGGTCATTTTCATCGATGATGAGTCCAACGATAAAACTTGCAAGATTTGTATTCATATTTCCTTCTTTCGAATAAAACTCAGCCAGCAATGCCAACTGAGTTTTTCTGTTTATTTTTAGACTTCCAAGATTTCTTTTTCTTTATTAGCAGTCATGTCGTCGATGTGTTTCACAGCATCGTCTGTTACTTTTTGAATATCTTTTTCAAGAGTCTTCAATTCGTCTTCAGTGATTTCTTTTGCTTTTTCTTGCTTTTTAGCTTCATCCATAGCGTCGCGACGGATATTGCGGACAGCCACTTTAGCATTTTCACCGACCTTCTTCACTTCTTTGGCAAGGTCACGACGAGTCTCTTCTGTAAGAGCAGGGATAACCAAACGGATCACAGAGCCGTCATTAGCTGGTGTAATACCAAGATCAGAAGCGTTCAAGGCACGTTCGATGTCTTTCAATGAAGACTTGTCAAATGGTGTTACCAACAAAACACGCGCTTCTGGAATAGTGATAGAAGCGATTTGATTAAGAGGAGTTTCTACTCCATAGTATTCTACGTAGACACGGTCCAGCAAGCTTGCATTGGCACGTCCGGCACGGATCCCACCAAATTCACGAGCAAGTGATTGGTGAGACTGGGTCATTCTCTCTTTAGCTTTTTCTACAATTGCGTTAGCCATAATCTTTTCTATTCCTTTTCTTCGATATTGTTTGAAACTGTTGTTCCGATATTTTCACCAAATACGACACGTTTGATGTTACCTGGTTGGTTCATGTTGAAGACCACCAAGTCGATGTCGTTATCCATTGAGAGGGTTGAAGCAGTTGAGTCCATGATACGAAGACCTTTGTTGATAACATCACGGTGAGTCAATTCTTCAAACTTAACGGCTGTCTTGTCCTTCTTAGGATCGGCATTGTAAACACCGTCGACACCATTTTTAGCCATCAGAATGGCATCTGCTTCGATTTCAGCTGCACGAAGAGCCGCTGTTGTATCTGTTGAGAAGTAAGGTGAACCAATACCAGCACCAAAGATAACGATGCGGCCTTTTTCAAGGTGGCGAAGAGCACGTCCACGTACATAAGGTTCTGCCACTTGTTGCATGGCAATGGCAGTTTGCACACGCGTATCGACACCAACTTGTTGCAATGAATCTGCCATCACAAGAGCATTCATCACGGTCCCAAGCATTCCAGTGTAATCTGCCTGAACGCGGTCCATTCCTGCTTCTGCAGCAGGTTCACCACGCCAGAGATTCCCTCCACCAATAACAAGGGCAATTTCGATACCTAAGCTATGAACTTCTTGAATCTCTTTTGCGATTGTTTGAACTGTCTGGATATCAATCCCTACGCCACGTTCACCGGCAAGGGCTTCACCTGATAACTTGATTAAAATACGTTTATACTTGGGATTCGCCATTTTTACTCTCCTTTTTTTATCCTACCTATTTTATCACAATTTCTAAGATTTTTATAGTATCATGAGCAATTCTTTGAAAAAAAATAGACCGTTAAAAATTCCTCTAAGTCGGTAAGGGCACGCTCTGCAATTTTTTCATAACGAGCCTTCTTATCACGGATACGCTCGCCTTCCAACTCCTTGATAATGCCAAAGTTGACATTCATGGGTTGGAAATGTTTGCTATCAGCGTGAGTGATGTAATGAGCTAGACTTCCGATCGCTGTGGTCTCTGGGAAGATAGCTTCACTTTCACCCTTGAAGAGGCGAGCTGCGTTAATACCTGCAACCAAGCCTGAGGCTGCTGACTCAACATAGCCTTCCACACCCGTCATCTGACCAGCAAAGAAGAGGTTAGGCTGTTTCTTAGAACGGTAAGTCTGCTCAAGAAGATTTGGTGAATCCATGTAAGAATTGCGGTGCATAACCCCATAACGAACAAACTCAGCATTTTCAAGACCAGGAATCATTTGGAAGACACGCTTTTGTTCTCCCCATTTGAGGTGGGTTTGGAAACCGACGATATTGTAGAGACTACCAGCCGCATTATCCTGACGAAGTTGGACAACCGCATACGGTGTTTTGAACTCCCCGTCACGAGGGCCTGTGTAATCGTCTGGATACTCCAGACCGACTGGTTTCATAGGACCATAAAGCATGGTTTTAATGCCACGTTTGGCCATGACTTCAATAGGCATACAACCTTCAAAGTACTTTTCTTTTTCAAACGAATTGAGCGGTGCTTCTTCCGCATTGATCAAGGCTTCATGGAAATCCATAAATTCTTGTTTGGTCATTGGAGCGTTGAGGTAGGCCGCTTCTCCCTTGTCATAACGAGACTTGAGATAGACCTTGCTCATATCGATGGTGTTGACATCGATAATCGGCGCTGCAGCGTCGTAGAAATAGAAACCATCACCGTCATTGAGGGCATGAATCTTTTCAGCTAGGGCGTCGCTGGTCAAAGGACCAGTAGCGACAACTGTAATAACATCAGTCGGCAATTCTGTAATTTCATCACGAACCACTTCAATCAAGGGATGATTAGCCACTTTTTCAGTCACCATTTGAGAGAAACCATCACGGTCCACCGCAAGGGCTCCACCAGCAGGAACACGTGTAGCTTCAGCAGATTCCAAGATAACAGAACCCAAGCGACGCATTTCTTCCTTGAGAAGCCCAACTGCATTGGTCAAAGCATCCCCACGTAAGGAATTGGAACAAACCAATTCAGCAAAATTGTCTGTTTTGTGCTGAGGTGTTGACTTGACCCCACGCATTTCATAAAGTTTAACTGGAATACCGCGTTCTGCGATTTGGTAAGCTGCTTCAGAACCTGCCAAACCAGCACCGATAACATTGATATAAGATTGAGACACGACACTAATACCTCTTTGGGTGGAAACCAAGTCCAAATAAAAACAAGCTACTAGACTATTTGACACCCACAAATCTTTCTAATTTTTCTTCTACTAGTATAACAAAAAAAGGGAAGATGGCAAACTTCCCTGTTTAGTCATTTTCTTGATTTTCTTCCCATTCGTGGTAGGCAGCGTAGAGTTGGCTTTTATTCCACTGGTAGAGTTTCGCAACTTCCTTAATGGCTTGATTTTTCTTCATGCCTTGCTGGATACGAGATTGGATTTCTGAAAACAAGTCCTCCTCGTCCTTTTCCTCCACATCCTGACTTGCGCCTTTAACGATGAGAAGGCATTCACCCTTGAGTGGCGTTTCAGCAATACTTTCTAGTAGCTCTGAAATCTTTCCTCGTTGGTATTCTTCATAGATTTTGGTCAATTCCCTGACCAAGACTACCGAGCGGTCACCGTAGACTTCTAGCATATTTTCCAATGTATCTGATACACGGTGGGGCGATTCGTAGAAAATCTGAGTTTCTGGGTAATCTTTTTTTAAGTCGAAAAATTGCTTTTGCTGGCCTGATTTTCTCGGTAAGAAACCGTAAAAGATATGTGGTTGTGGAGCTAAACCACTGGCAATCAAAGCAGAAATCCCTGCAGAGGCACCCGGAACTGTCACTACTGCAATTTCTTCCTCAATAGCTGCCTTAACCAAATCATGACCAGGGTCCGAGATACTAGGCAGACCCGCATCGGATACCTGAGCGATACTTTGTCCTGCTTTCAAGAAACCAATCAAATCAGGAATTTTTTCCTTGGCATTGTGCTCGTGAAAACTAATCTGCTTGGTGGAAATGTCAAAATGCTTGAGCAAAAGTCCTGTATTGCGCGTGTCCTCAGCTGCAATCCAGTCCACTTCTTTCAAGGTCTGAATGGCACGAAAGGTCATGTCATCTAGATTGCCAATCGGTGTTGCCACTAGATAAAGTTTGCCATATGGAGATTGTCCCTTAAAACTTTTTTGAATCTGCATGCCTACTCCCTGTACAACAACTCGTCACAGAACATACATTCCTCGTCCTGCTCTCGGCGTTGTCCATAAAAATCATTACATACGTGAAAACCGTCTTTATAGATCCGACGGACGCTTTCACGAACATGCTTGGCCTTGACGGGAGTATCTGCTTCCACCTCGCCCAAGCGTTCGCGCAACTTACTATTTTCCAAGCGAAGAGCTGTATTTTCCTCTACCAGGCTCTTGAGATTTTTCTTGATGGCTTCCACATCGGCCAAGGTCACCAGTAACTGTTGGGAAAAATCGTCCAGCGCGTCAAATAATTCTTTTTTATCCATAAACCAGCCCTTTCCTTTCTTTATCCTTCATTGAGTTTATATTTCTTTCAAGACCAGATATTCCATAGCATTTTGAAAGCTGACATTAGCCTGCCACATTTTTCTAGCTTCTAGCAAATCTTGCAGAATCTGTCGAATCCTTTCTTGCAAGAGATCCTGTCCACAGAGCACTTCGAGGATTCGCAAGACCTGATCTTGTTTTTCCTTGTCATCTGCCAAGCTGGCTAATTTAGCAACCTGAAGATAACTTTCTTTTTTCTTGGCTAATAGCCAAGTCAGCAGGCGCTCACTTTCATCCACCAAGGTCCAAAAACTTGCCTGATTTGCCAACTTTTCTGCTTCAGCTCGTGACTGACAAAACTGGGCTAAAAGAGTCGCCTTTTTCTTAACCAGTCCCTTTTGTTCTAAGAGCAAGATGAGCTTTTCTTCTTGCTTTTTAAAGTGGAAAATCTGTGTCCGACTTCGGATGGTCGGTAATATCTTTTCCTCATCGCTGGTCAAGAAAAAAATATAAACCTCACTCTGGGGTTCTTCGATGACCTTGAGCAGAGAATTGGCCGCGTTGGGATGCATTTTCTCCGCCTGCTCGATAATAAAAATTTGTTGCTGACTTTCAATCCCTGCTTGGGAAAACTGACCCACTAATTCTCGAATCCGTTCTGTCTTGATGACCTGATTGACTGGCTTGATTAAAGTAACATCGGGAAATTCTTCCTGCTCAATCAGCTTACAGTTTCGGCATTTCTCACATGGTAGAACACCTACTTTATCCGTACAAAAGAGGCTCTTAGCCAAAAACTGCGCCATTTCAAAGCTTCCAAAGAAACCTGAAAAAAGATAGGCATGATTGAGCTGGTCTTGTTCTAGGATATGGACAAAACGGTCAAACTGGTCTGGCTGCCAAGCCTTTAGTTGATCTTGTTTCATTTAGCCAAGCCCATTCTGTCAAACAAGACAGCCTTGGTTGTTTCCACAACTTGCTCCAAAGGAAGACTCGCATCAATCTTAACAATGCGATTTCCTTCTTTATCTAGAAGAGAAAGGTAGCCTTGACGGACTTTCTTGTGCAAGTCTAAGCCTTCCAAGTCCAAACGATTGACCTCGCGATCACTATTGGCAACAATGCGAGCCAGCCCTTCTTCCACCTCAATGTCAAAATAAAGTGTCAAATCGGGTTTGAGACCATCTGTTGCAAAGTGATTGAGCCAATCAATAGCATCAATATCCAAGCCACGGCCAAATCCCTGATAAGCAACGGAACTATCGATGAAGCGGTCCATAATAACCAACTTATCAGCTTGAAGGGCTGGGAGAACTTTTTCCACCAAGTGCTGTCTGCGACTGGCGATATAGAGAAGAAGCTCTGTTTTAGGATCCATCTGAGTATGACTTGGGTCCAAAATCACTTGACGAATCTTCTCTCCAATCAAGACTCCGCCTGGCTCACGGGTCGTCATCACCTCTACTCCTTTTTCCTCTAAAATTGGGAGTAAAGCCTCTAAAACACTGGTCTTTCCTGCTCCCTCTGGTCCCTCAAGAGAGACTAAAAATCCTTTTGACATGTCTAACTCATTTCTTTTTTTCTACCTTCTATTCTATCAAAAAAATAGTTTTTTGTGACAATCTTTTTGCGCCTTCTCCATTCAATCGACCATAAAAGAGGCTGGGAGTCATCCAACCTCTTATTTACCTAGTTCTTGTGTTCGTTTGTAGGCTTGATGAACTGCATCCATGACCGTGCCTCTAAAGGCGTGTTCTTCCAGACTTGCTACACCAGCGATAGTCGAACCTCCTGGGCTACAAACTTGGTCTTTCAAGACTCCAGGATGTTGTTGACTTTCGAGAACCATTTGTCCTGCGCCAACTACTGTTTGGGCAGCCATTTTCAAAGCCGTTTCTCGTGGCAATCCTGTCTGTACACCCGCATCTGCCAAAGCCTCGATAAAGAGATAGACAAAAGCTGGTCCACAACCTGCGAGACCTGTCGCCGCATCGATTAAGCCATCTCCCAGCTCAACCAAGAGACCAGCCTTGGCTAATAATTGACAAAAGAGTTCACTGTCCTCAGCACGACAGTTTGAGGACATGGCATAACTAATCACTCCTTGCCCGATAGCCACCGGAGTATTGGGCATGATGCGAATGATTCGGTGGTGAATCGGCAGAAGTCTAGCTAGTTTTTCCAAGGTCAGTCCAGCAGTCATGGAAATCAAAAGAAGACTCTCTCTTTTTTCAAGGATAGTCTGGTATTGAGCAAGCAGTTCAGAAAACTGAGCAGGCTTAACTCCTAGAAAAACCACATCTGCTTCTGCAAATATTTCTTCATTGCTGGAAGCCTGACCGCCGAAGTTGGCGATGAAAGCATCTACTTTTGCTTGACTACGATTGGCAAGGAGAATCTGAGCACCCGTCTTGGCCTGCAAGACAGCCTTGGCCAAACTAGCTCCCATATTTCCCAAACCGATAAATCCAATCTTCATCTCTTACTCCCTTATCTGTCCGTCACCAGTAACCACATACTTATAGCTGGTTAATTCCTTCAAGCCCATTGGCCCACGCGCGTGCAGTTTCTGAGTAGAAATCCCCATTTCACAACCAAGACCAAATTGACCTCCATCAGTGAAACGTGTTGAAGCATTGACATAAACTGCTGCAGAGTCTACTTGATCTGTAAAGTAAGCCGCAGCTTCAGCATTTTCTGTCACAATGGCATCCGAATGATGGGTACTGTGGGCTTCAATATGCGCGACTGCTTCTTCTAAACTGCTCACAACCTTAACAGCTAGGACATAGTCTAAAAACTCGGTGTCAAAGTCTTGGGCCTCAGCTGCTTGACCTGAAATAAACTGACTTGCTTTGCTATCTAGGCGGAATTGAATCGGTTCCAGCCCAGCTTCTTTACGACTTGTAATCAGAACTTGCTCCAAGCGAGGTAGGAAACCTGCTGCCTTGTCTTCATGAACCAGCAAAACCTCCATAGCATTGCAGACAGAAGGACGACTGGTCTTAGCATTGTTGATGATAGACAGAGCCTTGTCTTCATCGGCATCCTTGTCAACATAGACATGGACAATGCCAGTTCCTGTCTCGATAACAGGTACGATAGCATTTTCAACTACTGCATTGATCAAGCCAGCTCCTCCACGAGGAATAAGAAGGTCTAGATAACCCTTGGCCTTCATCATGGCATAGCTACTTTCACGACTAGTATCTTCCACCAGTTGAATAACATCTGGGTGAATAGTAGTCGTCTCCAAGCCCTTCTTCAAGGCTGTGACAATAGCATGAGCTGTTTGATAGGCATCTTTTCCACTACGAAGAACAACCGCATTCCCACTCTTAAGAGCCAAGGCAGCAGCGTCAGACGTCACATTTGGACGGCTTTCATAGATAATACCGATAACACCCATAGCCACACGTTTTTTGGTGATAACTAAGCCATTTTCAAGATGATTGATTTCTAGGACTTCACCGACGGGATCTGGTAAAGCAACCACTTCACGAATACCTCTTGCCATCGCTTGGATTCGCCCTGCATCCAAATAAAGACGATCCAGCATGACATCTGAAATTTTCCCCTTGACTGCTGCCATATCAAGGGCATTGGCCTCTAAAATCTCCTCAGTAGCCGCCAATAAGTGATCAGCCATAGCTAGCAAGGCTTGGTTTTTCACTGTTTCACTAGCAGTGTTGATTGACTTTTTAACAGCTTGTACCTGTTCAAATTGTTCTTGTGTCCTTACCATTTTTCACCTCTAAAATTCTGTAAAGAGTAGCTGGATTTCAGGAGTGATGGAAATCCAGTCATCACGGTGAATCAAGACTCCCTTGGCTTTTTGAGACCGGAGCATATCTTCTAGGGCTGAGACGCCAAATTGGACACGCCCCTTTCCAAGAGATTGACCTGTTTCTTTATCTGCTACTGTGACAATATCATGGTAAGAGAAGTTGCCTTCCACTTCTACCACACCTGATAAAAGGAGACTTTTCCCGTTTTTTGAAAGTGCTTCTGCAGCTCCACCATCTACCCAAATCGTTCCCTGACTTTGAGCATAGAAGGCTAGCCATTGTTTCTGAGTACGAAGGCCCTTCTCTTGCGCAACAAAGAAGGAACCATCCTTGGTCTCCTCCGCTGCCTCAATCAAGGCATCTGATTTCATGGAAGAGCAGATATAGACTGGCACCCCTGACTCCGTCGCAATAGTTGCAGCTTTGATTTTGGTCAGCATACCACCTGTACCATTAGACGAACCTGCTCCACCAGCCATATCAATAATCTCACGATTGATAGTCTGGATTTTCTCAAGACGTTTAGCTCTTGGATCTGAGTTGGGATTTCCAGTATAGAGACCGTCCACATCCGTCAATAGAACCAAGAGATCTGCTTGAACCATAGCCGCTACCTGAGCACTCAGAGTATCATTGTCCCCAACCTTGAGCTCATCAATAACGACACTGTCATTCTCGTTGATGATAGGAATGGCACCACGATGAAGCAATACAGACAAGGCCTGGTGGGCGTTCTTATAGCGACGTTTATCTACAAAATCATCCTGTGTCAGCAAGATTTGCGCGGAGACGATTTGGCGCATGAGGAGGTTGGTTGTGTATTCTTCTAGGAGTAAACCTTGGCCTACTGCAGCCGAAGCCTGCTTATCTGCAATCTTGGTCGGACGCTTTTTAAAACCCAAAGCTCCAAACCCTGCCGCTACTGCCCCAGATGACACCAAAATCAACTCATGTCCAGCCTCATGCAGCATAGCCAATTGCTGGGTAATTGCCTTTACTTTACTTCTTGATAAACTCCCGTCTTCATTTGTTAAGGAAGATGTCCCTACCTTAAAGACGATTCGTTTGTACTTCATATTCTCACTCCGATTCTTCATATTTATCCATTATAACATGAATGCTTTAAAATAGAAAAGAGTTGAAATAAAAAAGGTTGAGACGGGCATCTCAACTCTTTTATCTATTCTCAGTTTTACGCAATCTTTCCAGCGTTTCTTTAAAAATCTCTGGGATATCTGCTGTGAATTCCAAGGTTTCACCTGTTCTCGGATGGGTAAATCCTAGAGTCTTAGCATGGAGAAATTGTCCATGTCCTTTCAAGGTTTTGCGTGGACCATAGACCTCATCACCAGCGACTGGATGACCGATATAAGCCATATGAACACGGATTTGGTGGGTACGCCCTGTTTCCAGTTGCAACTCCACTAAGCTATAATCACCAAAACGTTCTAAGACGTGAAAACGCGTCACTGCTGGTTTCCCTTTAGCGGTCACGGCCTGTTTCTTACGGTCTTTTTCGCTCCGACCAATCGGCGCTTCAATCACACCACGATCATTTGGCAGATTGCCGTGAACAATCGCCCAGTATTTGCGGAGAGACTTCTTATCCTTGAGCTCTTGGGCAAGTGCCAAGTGGGCCTCATCATTTTTAGCAATCATGAGCAGACCAGACGTATCCTTGTCAATGCGGTGAACGATTCCTGGGCGGAGAACCCCATTGATACCTGACAAGTCCTTGATATGGTACATGAGGGCATTGACCAAGGTTCCGCTGGTATGACCGGCGCTGGGATGAACAACCATCCCTTGAGTTTTGTTAACAACAGCTACATCCTCATCTTGGTAGATGATCTCGAGCGGCAGATTCTCAGCCACATACTCTAAAATCTCTGGTTCTGGCACATGGTAAGTGACTACATCGCCCTCTTGGACAGTGTATTTTGCTTTCTTTACTTGCCCATTAACCAAAACTTGTCCAGCCTTGATTTGTTCATTCGCGAGACTGCGAGATAATTCTGTCAGATCTGACAAAGCCTTGTCTAGACGTTGCCCACCAGTTTCAATTTTTATTTCCATTTACTTCCTCTTTAAGCATTGCAATCAATAAAACAATCACACCAACTGTCAAATAGCTGTCAGCAACATTGAAAATCGCAAAGTTGATAAAGTCTAGGTGAAACATATCCACCACAAAACCTTGACTCATTCTGTCGATAAAGTTGCCCAGACCTCCCGCGATTATCAAAGTCAGTCCAAAAACCAACCAGAGAGAATCCTCCATGTGTTTATGTAAATACCAAATGGCACCCACCATGACGACCAGTGTAATAACAGCAAATAACCACTGCTGATCTTGTAGCATGGAGAAGGCTGCCCCTCTATTTTGCAGATAGGTCAAGCTAACGAGATTGGGGATCCACGAACGCACTTCACCCAGTGGAATCTGCTGGACAACATAATTTTTGACCAACTGATCCAGCCCAATCAAAAGCAGTACAATGACTGCTACTATTCCTCTTTTTTTCATGATTTCCTCTTTTGATCAAAATATTCTTGCATAACCTCAACGAAAAGAGTCCCAGCTTGGCTAAGCTCCACCTCTTCCCGTTTGACGTAGACCATGCGATTATCTAGATTATCCTTGAGACGAATGACTGTGATGCCATTAACACTGTCACTATCTAAAAACCCTGAACCTGTCGCATAGGCATCCGTCCGCTCCAAAATACCATTCAAAGTAGCACGGTCGGTCACATTGAACATCTGGGAGCTCGCGCTGGTGTCGACAAAGTTCTCTGAATAGTATAGATACTCATCCTTTTCCTGAGTAAAACGAACCGTTGGTAAATCAGCTAAATCCTCCATGACCAATTCCTCTTTCTGTGCCAAAGGATGCCCTTCACGAAGATAAATGTGAGTCTGGAAAGGAATTAGTTCAATAACTTCTAAACCAAGCTTTTCAACCCGTTGCATGATGCCCTTTTTATTTTGATTGTTGAGGTAGATAATCCCAATCTCACTATGTCCTTGAGCTACTTCGTCTAAGATTTGAACTGTAGTAGACTCAAAAATACGAAAGTTCTTATAATCAGGATAACGCTCTGAAAAGGCCGTAATCGTTGGTGGCAAGAAGTCATAGTGCTGACTGGCAATGGAAAATTCATCCTTTTCTTCCTCAGGATTGGCATACTGATTTTGAAAAACATCGAAGCCTTTGACCAATTCTTGCGCTTTCTCATAAAATTCCATACCACGACGGGTCAAAAACGTTCCCGAACTCGTCCGACGGAAAATCTTAAAACCAAGCTCTTTTTCCAAATCGCGAACAGAAATAGACAGACTCGGCTGACTAACATACATCTTTTCAGCAGCTTCACGGAAAGTACCACTATTGGCAATGGCCACAACATAGCGTAATTGTTGAATGTTCATCTTTTACCCCCAACTTCTCTATCTGTTCATTATACCATATTTTAGAAGTTTTCCACCTAGGAAAAATAATGTCGCTCACAAAATTCATCTACACTAGTAACAAAGAATTATGGGTATCAAAACAAAAAAATAGGCTCTCCGAAAACTCGGAAAGCCTTATTTTATGCTAGTTCTAGCTTCCTCGCCTTTTCATTTTAAGGCTCGGGATAAAAAGGTTCACTGGACCTTTTTATTTAGCGATTGGGTAAACAGAAACTTGTTTCTTATCGCGACCTTTACGTTCAAAGCGTACTACGCCTTCAACTTTAGCGAACAAAGTATCGTCCCCACCACGTCCAACGTTTACACCTGGATAGATGTGCGTACCACGTTGACGGTAAAGGATTGATCCACCTGTTACAGTTTGTCCGTCAGCTGCTTTAGCTCCAAGACGTTTCGCTTGTGAATCACGTCCGTTTGATGTAGAACCTCCACCTTTTTTGTGGGCGAAAAGTTGCAAGTTGTTAAGAGTCATTTTTAACATAATGTTTTCCTCCGTGTTAGTTTTCTGTGATAACTCTGGTTTGGACGAACTCAGAAGAGTTCTCCGATAAGTTTGCCATACCTAAGAAAAATGATTCGAAGAATAACTGCGTCATTTCTCTCTGGTGTGAAGGAAGATCCGCTGGTATTTCAACCTTTAGATAGCCACCTTCATCTTCGTTTAATTCTAAGATTGGTTCATAGCCTGCAAATTTCTCAATGGAATTGACAAAGTTAATGGCAAGCGTAGAAACCGATGCACACACGACATCTAAGCCGTATTCGCCACTTTCGGCGTGTCCAGTAATTTCCGCACTCCTCAGCTCGCCATCTTCGGCTCTCTCAAAGACTGCTTGTATCATGTGTTCTCCTTAAAATTAAGCGTTGATCGCGTTGATGACAACTTTTGTATATGGTTGACGGTGACCTTGTTTACGGTGGCTACCTTTTTTAGGTTTGTACTTGTATGTAACAACTTTCTTTTGTTTTCCTTGTTTTTCAACAGTTCCAACTACAGTAGCTCCAGCAACAAGTGGAGTTCCGACAACAGTGTTTTCACCACCAACAAGAACAACTTCGTTAAAAGTAACTTCTTGACCAGCTTCAACGTTCAATTTTTCAACGTAAACTGCTTGACCAACTTCAACTTTAACTTGTTTTCCGCCAGTTTTGATAATTGCGTATGTGCTCATTATGCACCTCCTATGATTTTTAGGGTTTCCCCGTATTTTTGTGAAGACTCGCCTAGCATCGTGGGACGAACCACTTAAAAGAAGAGCTCTAAGTATAACAAAGTTTAAATTTTGTATACGACGAGCAAACGATGTTCGTGCGGTTGCACAGGACTGTGCATAGTCAACTCTTCAAGTATAGCATATCTTCTTTTTTCTTACAAGTAAAATCAATTAAAATTAAGCTATTTCTCTCCTTTTTTTCTCCAAGAAGCAAAAAGCATACTGGAGTAAAAGATACTCATCATAAGAGGAACACCTAGAATTGTCTTCTCCTGATAGTAAATCGTCAAATAAGCTGAAAAAACAACTCCGAAGACAAAACTACTAAGCAAGCTAACAAAAATCAATCCCTCTCGTAGAAAAGGCGTATGCTTGGTCCGAAAATAATCTCCAAAAGCTAACATGGTACGTTTGATATTCCCTGTCATAAAAGCATTATTATAGGCAATCCCTGACACTTCTCCAAAAGCAGTTGTCACCAGCCCCATACAGAAGGCTAATGGCGGTACGAGATAGATATTATCAACCGTTTGCGGCACAAAGCCTATAATTAGGGACAGGACTGCAAGAGGAATCAAGGACAAAATCGGCTTTTTAACAATTCGTAGTTTTTCCTTATACAATGTCAGAAAAAAGACGCCCATCATAAAGGACAACAAGGTCATTACTTTAGCACTAGCATCCGATACATTTTGTTGAATGAGTCCTACAGAAAGAAAAACGACATTCCCAGTCTGTCCAGCGACAAGGGTATTCCCTCGCACGATAAAAGTATAAGCATCGACATATCCTGCACAAAAAGTCAAAAAAAGCGCTAGTCGCTTAGACTGACGTGATATTTTTCTTATTGGTAATAATCTCATCTTCTCCCCCTTCTCATTTCATCTACTTATCTAAATATTGTACCACTTTCTCCAAGAAATTCGTAGCCCATTTGAAAATTTTTACCATCTGTTGGATAGTCCTTCTTTTCTATGTTATAATGAAGGAAGGATTTGAAGTCGGAAAAGGAGTATTTATGCTTAAATTAGGTATCATCGGAACAGGGGCTATCAGCCATCATTTCATAGAAGCAGCCCATGCCAGTGGAGAATACCAGCTGGTTGCAGTCTATTCTAGAAAACTAGAAACTGCCGCAACCTTTGCTTCTCGCTATGAAAATATCCAACTCTTTGATCAATTAGAAGACTTCTTTAAGTCTTCCTTTGATGTGGTCTATATCGCCAGTCCAAACTCCTTGCATTTTGTTCAAGCCAAGGCTGCCTTGTCTGCTGGCAAGCATGTCATTCTTGAAAAACCAGCTGTCACTCAGCCACAAGAGTGGCTGGATTTGAGACAGACAGCTGAGAAGAATCACAGTTTTATCTTTGAAGCAGCTCGTAATTATCACGAGGAAGCTTTTACTACTATCAAAAACTTTCTATCAGACAAGCAAGTATTGGGAGCAGATTTCAACTATGCCAAGTATTCTTCCAAGATGCCGGATTTGTTGGCAGGGGAGACGCCAAATGTTTTTTCAGATCGTTTTGCTGGTGGAGCACTTATGGACCTGGGGATTTATCCTCTCTATGCTGCCGTTCGTCTTTTTGGAAAGGCTCAGGACGCGACTTATCAGGCTAAACAGCTTAACAATAGCATAGACCTAAATGGAGACGGTATCCTCTTCTACCCTGACTTTCAAGTTCATATCAAAGCTGGGAAAAACATCACTTCCAATCTTCCTTGTGAGATTTACACAGCAGATGGAACCTTGACCCTCAACACGATTGAGCATGTCCGCTCAGCTATTTTTACCAACCACCAAGGAAATCAAGTCCAGCTCCCTATCCAACAGGCTCCTCATACGATGACTGAGGAAGTTGCTGCATTTGCACAGATGATCCAGCAACCAGACCAGACGTTCTACCAGAACTGGCTGGATGATGCAGGTTCTGTTCATGATTTACTCTATACCATGCGCCAGACTGCTGGCATTAGATTTGAGGCAGAAAAATGAAAACCAAACTACCCACTGAATGGCAAGAACTGAGCGACCAACTCGGTTTCCAAGAATTTACCCCCATTCAAACTCAACTATTTGAGCCTATTCTTGCTGGAGAAAACCTCCTGGGAGTGAGCCCAACAGGAACTGGTAAGACCCTCGCTTACCTCCTGCCAAGTCTTCTCAGACTACAAAAGAAAAAAGCCCAGCAGCTCTTGATTCTAGCACCAAATACAGAACTAGCTGGACAGATTTTTGACGTGTGTAAAACGTGGGCAGAGGCTATCGGCTTGACTGCTCAACTCTTCCTATCAGGCTCCAGTCAGAAACGCCAGATTGAACGCCTCAAAAAAGGACCAGAAATTCTAATCGGTACTCCTGGCCGTATCTTTGAATTGATTAAATTGAAAAAGATCAAGATGATGAATGTAGAAACCATCATTCTGGATGAATTTGACCAATTGCTCGATGATTCTCAGATTCACTTTGTCGAAAAAATCACCCACTACGCACCTCGTGACCACCAACTCATCTACATGAGTGCGACGACCAAGTTTGACCAAGAAAAGATTGCACCAAACACGCGCACTATTGATCTCTCTGATCAAAAACTGGACAACATCCAACACTTCTACATGCAGGTAGACCAACGTCACCGAGTAGATATGCTACGAAAATTGGCTCATGTTGAGGATTTCCGTGGACTAGTTTTCTTTAATAGCCTATCAGATCTTGGAAGTGCAGAGGAAAAACTACAGTATCGGGATGTCTTGGCTGTCTCCCTCGCTAGCGATGTCAATGTCAAGTTTAGAAAAGTTATCTTGGAAAAGTTTAAGGACAAGCAGCTAACCTTGCTCCTTGCAACTGACCTTCTGGCTCGTGGGATTGATATCGATAGCCTAGAATGTGTCGTAAACTTTGACGTCCCTAGAGATATGGAAACCTATACCCACCGTGCAGGACGTACAGGTCGTATGGGTAAAGAGGGCTATGTTATTACTCTCGTAACCCATCCTGAAGAACTGAAAAAACTCAAGAAATTCGCAAGTGTACGTGAAATTGTCCTAAAAAATCAAGAACTCTATATCAAATAAGGTTGGCATTCGCCAACCTTTTTCTTATGTGACTATTAGTCCGTCTCGCTCCGTTAGGTGCGAGACAAATAAACCACCCGCTATGCGGGTGCGCGTCGAAGGTTATACCAAAAAACTCCAAACGCGATACAATAAAGGTGTTCAAGCCAATTGTAAAGCGAAAGGAGAAAAATATGGCACAAAAGGCACATAGTTTATCCCACACAAAGTGGATGTGTAAATATCACATTGTGTTCACCCCTAAGTATAGACGAAAAGTCATTTATAATCAATATCGGAGCAGTTTGGGAGAAATATTTCGCCGATTATGTAGTTATAAAGGTGTTGAGATTATCGAAGGCCACTTAATGCCTGATCATGTACATATGTTAGTAAGTATTCCACCAAGGATAAGTGTTTCAAGTTTTATGGGGTATTTAAAAGGCAAAAGTGCACTCATGATGTTTGACAAACACGCCAACCTCAAGTATAAGTTTGGCAACCGGCATTTCTGGGCAGAAGGTTACTACGTGAGTACAGTAGGACTTAATGAAGCCACAATTAAGAAATATATTCAAGAACAGGAAAAGCATGATATAGCGTTGGATAAATTGAGTGTAAAAGAATATGAGAATCCCTTTAGGGATAGTGGCAAGTAATGCACACACCTCTTTGAGAGGTTTGTGACGAGTCAAGAGCAATGAGGCTTGAACAAAGTGAAAGCCAGCGTCTTTAGGCGCTGGCTGGTGATGTGGGCTTATAGCCCTGGGACAAACCACCCGTTAGACGGGTGGTCATGATTATCCCCAGGTAATTTCAAATTGATAGCTGGCAAAGGGGTGTCCCTCTTGATTTTGCAGTTGATAGGCGAGCTCAATCTTTTGCCCATCCAGTTTGTAGTGACTCGTTCGAATGATAAACTCCTGCATCCCCATTGGAGTCGGAATATAAGCTAAACTATCACTATCCTTGAGAAAACGCATAATGGTCTTCGGATTGGAAAAACGGGTCATCACTAGTTCTTCTTGATGAAACTTGAGAACCACTTTCTCCTTTTCCTCATTATAAAAGAGTAAATAGCTATAATCTCCTTTTTCACGTACTTCCACGTCATAGAGTTGGTCGATGACTTCCAACTGCTCATCAAACTGAATCGTATTGCGCATCCAAATCTTCACATCAAATCCTCTTTCTTGTCTCTTGTCCTACTATTTTACCAAAAAGAGCAGGATTTTGCTATAATGGTCATATGAACGAAAAAGTATTCCGTGACCCAGTTCACAACTATATCCATGTAAACAACCAGGTCATCTATGACTTGATCAATACAAAAGAATTTCAACGTCTGCGCCGTATTAAGCAACTAGGAACTTCCAGCTATACCTTCCATGGTGGCGAACACAGTCGCTTTTCCCACTGTTTGGGGGTCTATGAGATTGCTCGTCGTATCACAGAGATTTTTGAAGAAAAATATCCTGAAGAATGGGATCCTGCTGAGTCTCTCTTGACCATGACCGCTGCGCTCCTTCATGATCTTGGGCATGGTGCCTACTCCCATACTTTTGAACATCTCTTTGATACAGATCATGAAGCTATTACCCAGGAAATCATCCAAAGTCCTGAGACAGAGATTCACCAAGTTCTGCTACAAGTAGCGCCTGACTTTCCAAAAAAAGTTGCCAGTGTCATCGATCATACCTATCCTAACAAGCAGGTCGTGCAGCTCATTTCTAGTCAGATCGATGCGGACCGCATGGACTATCTCTTGCGCGACTCCTATTTTACAGGAGCATCTTATGGGGAATTTGACCTGACTCGCATCCTCCGAGTCATTCGACCTATCGAAAATGGGATCGCCTTTCAGCGCAACGGCATGCATGCCATCGAAGACTATGTTCTCAGTCGCTACCAGATGTATATGCAGGTTTATTTCCACCCAGCAACACGGGCCATGGAAGTTCTCCTACAAAATCTCCTCAAACGCGCCAAAGAACTCTATCCTGAGGATAAGGATTTCTTTGCACGCACTTCTCCTCATTTGCTACCTTTTTTTGAAAAGAAAGTTACTCTATCTGACTATCTAGCTCTGGATGATGGCGTGATGAATACCTACTTCCAACTCTGGATGACCAGTCCTGACAAGATTCTCGCAGACTTGTCGCAACGCTTTGTCAACCGTAAAGTCTTTAAATCTATCACCTTTTCTCAAGAAGACCAAGACCAACTCGCAACCATGAGACAACTGGTTGAAGAAATCGGTTTTGATCCAGACTACTACACAGCTATTCATAAGAACTTTGACCTCCCTTATGATATCTATCGTCCCGAATCTGAAAATCCACGGACTCAGATTGAAATTTTACAAAAAAATGGGGAGCTGGCAGAACTCTCTAGCCTGTCTCCTATCGTCCAATCCCTTGCTGGCAGTCGCCACGGAGATAATCGTTTCTATTTTCCAAAAGAAATGTTGGACCAAAACAGTATCTTCGCAAGCGTTACCCAGCAATTTTTACACTTGATTGAGAACGATCATTTTACCCCAAATAAAAACTAGAAGAGGAAATTTATGAGTATTAAACTAATCGCAGTCGATATCGATGGTACCCTGGTTAACAGTAAAAAAGAAATCACTCCGGAAGTCTTTTCTGCCATCCAAGATGCCAAAGAAGCTGGTGTCAAAGTCGTGATTGCAACGGGTCGTCCTATCGCAGGCGTTGCCAAACTTCTGGACGACTTGCAGTTGAGAGACGAGGGTGACTATGTTGTAACCTTCAACGGTGCCCTTGTCCAAGAAACTGCTACTGGCCATGAGACTATCAGCGAATCCTTGACCTATGAGGATTATCTAGATATGGAATTTCTCAGTCGCAAGCTCGGTGTTCACATGCACGCTATTACCAAGGACGGTATCTATACTGCCAATCGCAATATTGGAAAATACACGGTGCACGAATCAACCCTCGTCAGCATGCCTATTTTCTACCGCACTCCAGAAGAAATGGCTGACAAAGAAATCGTCAAATGTATGTTTATCGATGAACCAGAGATTCTCGATGCTGCGATTGAAAAGATTCCAGCAGAATTTTACGAACGCTACTCTATAAACAAATCTGCTCCTTTCTACCTTGAACTCCTTAAAAAGAATGTAGACAAGGGTTCAGCTATTACTCACCTAGCTGAAAAACTCGGATTGACCAAAGATGAAACCATGGCGATCGGTGACGAAGAGAATGACCGTGCCATGCTGGAAGTCGTTGGAAATCCCGTTGTTATGGAAAATGGAAATCCTGAACTCAAAAAAATCGCCAAATACATCACCAAAACAAATGACGAATCTGGCGTTGCCCATGCTATCCGTACATGGGTACTGTAGAATAATTAAATATAGAAAATAAACGACACCCCAAAAGTAGAGATGACACTCTAACTTCTGGGGTGTTCTTTTTGATTTTTCGCCAAACCTTCTAATCAAATCATCTAAATAATCCCAGTCTATCTAGTTCTTTTAGGGCAGATTCTCTTGATGGGTATGGATTTCTATTGATGAAAATTTTTACTGTTTCGACGTGATGATAAAGATCCATGCTGATTTCTTTTAAATTTCCAATAAAGATATCGAGCAGTTCTGGTTCAATGTTCTCTAAGGGAGAAGGAACCTCTTTCTTATTTTCAAACTCAAAAGCTTCTTTAGCAGTCTCACCTATTGCATAACTAATATTGTCCCACAAGAGACCATTCGCTTCATTTTCATCTAATTGCATGTAGATAAATATTCCACTGAAGTCTGTCCCATCATCTAAAAGGCGATAAAGTTCCTCTCCCCTTTTATCTCTATTCTCCAAAAAACTCCAACAAGCATCCAAGGCGGTTCGAATACGTGAAATATATTGCGTTTCCATACGATTCGCAATTGCCTCCGCAAAAATCAACATAAAACAACTAATCAGAATATCATCTCCTAATTTACACTTGAACGAAATAGCCTATCAATTCTCGTCTGATAAAAATAGTGGTCCAAAGTATTTTTTAACGAGCTCATCCTTTAAATATCCTTCTATTTCTGGACCAGTTATTTGTGAAATAAGCTCCCTATTTTCAGCTAGGATTGGTTTGTAACTTGAAGAAAGAGCCTCAAGTATGTCCTCGTCGGCACTTTCAATCGTTTGTGGCAGGTAAACCTCCTCAGAAGCAATATATGAGTAGTGACAAACTAGGACAAAGAAATTAGCGATACAGTTCCATACTAGTGGATTGGTTTTCTTATCCAGCTCCTGAAATGTCAAGATATCCAGCTCGTCCATATTTTCCAGTCCAGAATATAAAAGATCTGGGCAAAAATCACTCTCTTTATCAAGCTCCTGTTTTGAAAGTTTTAAGGAATCAAGGACAAACTCCTGATATTCTTTCTCACTGATACGATCTACAAGACCGTATATCAACTCCTGTAGGAAGCGTAATAAATTTCTATTTTCATTCATTGAATTTCCTTTTATTACTAAAAAACTAACTTGGTGATCCACTGAAAAACGTGGCACTCACTCTTCCTCCTCAAACATCAGAGTATCTAATTCTTCTCTCTCAATAGCAATTTCTTCAAATGTAGAAATAAGATTATTTACTATTTCTAAGGTGATAATACCAGTCGAATCTCTTATCGTAACCTTGGTTCCAATGGTATTCAACTCATGGATGAGTTCTCGAACCTTTCTCAATCCATCCAAATCTAACATGTATACTTCTATCACCGCGTCATGATCTTTGATTCTAGATTTGATTAAAGAGAAAGGCAAGGATGAATGGTTTCTTAACAACTTATAGGTCCCTGACTTGTCACCTATAGAATCAATAAAAATAGCTAGCATCGTTTCCGTTCCTTTTATTACTCTGGTAATTCTACCTTTAAGCTCATATCAGTCGGTTGCAATACTTTCTGAACAGCTGCTAGGAATGCTAGACCGTTGTCTGATGGAGAATACTGGAAGGTGATATGAATGACTTTTTTGTCAAAGCTATCGCCATATCTCTCTACATATTGCTTGTTTTCGAGGAAGTAGATGTAGTTGTTGAGTTTTTCTTGAAGTTTCAAGAGATGCTCCTCTTCGGTATCTGGAAGCCAAAGATTACCATCAATTAATAAAAGTTCCAAGTCTGTATCACTCGTTCCGATTGCATCAATTTCTGAAACCTCTAACAGAATAGGGATACTTTTAATCCTACATCTAAACTTTACAATCTCATATAATTCTTCAATAGCATCCTTTTCTCTTTCAAAACTAGCTTTTTCATATAACTGTTGACGTTCAGTCACCTCATACACTATAAATCTATTTGCACTTAAATCCTGATAATACCCTATCGCAAACTGCTCTAAAACTTTTTTATTTAAGTACACAGTATAATATCTAAGTTTGTTACTATTAAATTTTAAAAAGTCTAATAATTCCTGTTTTCTCATTTAAAATTCTCCACAACTCTTACATTCACTATGGCGTTTGCTATAGCTCTACTACCTTAGGTGGATTATAGTATTTTTCCTTAAATTCCTTAAGAATCTTCTCTACCTTTTCTTCGTCACACTGTCTGTATAATGGACTACGGTCTAATACATTACATAGTCTTTCATAGGTATAAGTAGGTTTCTGTTCATCTGATAGTTTTGAGATACTTTCTATAATATTTCTTACTAACTCATCAGTCTCAATGACAAAGGGAAGGCTTGTATATTTCTTTACCCATCTACTTTGAATAGAAATATATTTAATTACCTTCTTTAATCTCATTAAATCAATAGATAAGCTAAAATCTTTCAAGATTTCAAAAGTTCTGCGCGCTATATCCCTATCACCTTCCATATACAAAGGATATAAGCAATATTCCATTAATACTCCAATATCTGTACTATCCACGTCATAAGAATCTCGTTGTCGAAAACAATACTTAGCTTCCGTCCCTAGAAAAACTTCAGCTTCTTTCCCTTCCTTCATTATTTCACGATAGTCTTTTACAAAATTTTGATAGTATTCTTTATTTTTCAATTTATATGTCTGCATTTATTTACTCCATTGATTTATTCTGAAAATTCCCTCAACTTGAACAATTTTATTAGTCCCAGCCTTATAGACACTTGGATTTTTGATTTCATAATAGCCTTGACGTTCAATCGCAGATAGAAAATCATCGTAAGAATGCCCCGTTGTGTCAATCGTTGGCATAAGTAGTTCGCTATTTTACCTGTTGAATGAGAGTTTTAATTCTAGTCTCATTATAGCATAAAAAATATAAGTAGAATCAACATGCGAAAAACTTAAAACCATCTGAGAGACTTTTCAGATGGTTATCTTTACACTATCTTCTTCATTATTTTCTAACATCTGAAAACGTTAACCGAACAGGAATTTTTCTTAAAACCCTTGCTTTTTCAAGACAGCTTGCAGAGTTTCAGGAGAAATCGGGTCCACAAGAACATACTTGGCATCTAGCATATAGATGCCCTCAGTTAGCGATTCCAAGTACTGTCGATAAGGAACTTCGGCTAGTTTTTCCCCATCGGCTGTCATGATAAACAGTCGTGCAACTGCAACCTTACTTCCTCGATACTCTTGTAAATATTGAGGTTCTAGCTCTGGTTGAGCCGGCAAAATAGTTCGTCCTTCACTATTTAGATAATTGATAGGGATAATGATGTCCTCTCCATTTTGCTCTACTTTAAAAACTTGCTGCTCAGAGTAATAAGCATTTAGCTGTTGGGTAAAGCGCAAACGCTGGTCATAACTATTTAAGAGTTGCTCGTCCAGCACATGGATAATCTGCCCTAGGTAGAGTTCATTGATGTTAATAGGACGTTTCACTCCCATAATTTCCACGATGGGATGGACTTTTACTTCCTTAGTCAATTCTGAAAGAGCTGATAAGAAAATATCTGTGAAATGAAATTCTAGAATAGAATCTTTATCATACGCCACACCATCATGTTCACATACAGTTACGTCTAAGAGAATGAGCAAGGTTTTCAAGAACATCAAGGCCCCAGTCCAGTCAGAAGCTGTCGCCAAATCTGGAACAGATACCTGATAAGCTTGACCATCAAAAGATAGACGGAACCCTAAACTAGACTTCTCTTTGACCCCAAACTGAACAGAATGGAAATCCGAAATAAGAGAGTCTGCAGATGGCTTTAATCCTGCATCCTTAGCGGAAACGCTGTAACATTCAAAGAGTTCTGCTTGAAGCACCTCACCAATTCTTAGTGATTGGTTGCTTTTTATTGTAAAAATAACTGATTTCATATTTTTCTCCTTCGGTCTACTGGCAAATCCTTTCTACGACGTAGAATCGTTACTTCGCTGACAGGGATTTTTCCTGATGCATACATTGTCTGGCCATATTTCTCATCCAATAATTCCGCATCATCAGCTAAATTGTTTTCAATTAGAAATTCTTTATCAAAAACCAGGAGTCGCACATAAGAATCAGGTGCTGTAAAATCATCATCTCCACGCTTGTGACCAGCCATTGCAAATTCCTGACCTTTGTATAGGACACGATCATAAACCGAATACCTCTGACTAACCTCACTATAAGACAGAAATTTCCCGTATACGCCTTCTCCAGCATCACATACATAGGAACTATAGGGAATGTAGCCTTCTTCCAGCATTGTTGGATCTTTTGATAGAAGAATATAGCCATTTATATAATTCACAAAATTCGAGTATACTTTGTTTTGATAAACTAGAAATTCTTTACGCATACTAACCCTCCACATATTCCATTATACCACAAAAAGAGAGCGGTTTTCGCTCCCTCAATTAAGCTAGTAATTCTACTTTTATATCTATCTATTCCGTAGTCTGTTCTTTAGCATGGTTCTCTCTAAAATCTTTTTTGGATCTATCAATGACTCTACGCAATTCCTCATCATCAACTCCGGGAAGATGGAAATCATAGTTATGCGTCTCTTCTTTTGAAGATTCCGTTCCTGAACTTTCTGATTTCGTGCTCTCTTCAGTAGAAGACGATGCTCCAGAATCTGAAGAGTTAGCTCTTTCAGAACTAGAAGAGCTTGATGTTTTAGGTGCTTTGCGGTCCAATTTTGGTATCTTATTGATTTCCTCAATACTAGGTATTGGCTTATTCGCTTTAACCGGTCTGTAGAGCATCGCAAAAGAGAAGAATAAGGCTACAACTGTTCCTATACACGCCAAAGTTCTTTTACTCGATTCTGACGAAGGAACTTTGACGCCACTTGTACTCAGTTTCTTCCATTCAGGATGTTCTTTTTCTATCTCTTTTTTTTCTTCCCATAGCGGAACTAGCAGAAAATGATTAAAAGGCACAACTGTTCCCATAGCTGTTGCTGCAAGTGGGATAAATCTAGAAAGGTTAAAAATGAGTACTACGCTTAGTATTGCAAATATAGTAAATAGAAATATCACTAATCCTAAGCGAATTTTATATTCTTTTTTAATCTGGAGATATTGTTCTTGAGATACCTTTTCTTGATCATGATTTGGATGACTTACATTTACTGATAAGTTCTTCTTCTCTGGTAAAGTGTCATCATCAGGCAATTCTATCTTCAAACTCATATCTGTGGGTTGTAACACCTTCTGAACCGCTGCGAGAAAGGCTAAACCGTTATCAGATGGAGAATACTGGAATGTAATATGGATGACTTTTTTATCAAACTTATCACCGTATCGTGCTACATACTGCTTACTTTCGAGGAAGTGAATGTAATTATTAATTTTTTCTTGCAGAATTTCCAGATGGACTGCTTCTATCTCTTCCTCCCAGCCGACTGGATCCACCAGAAGAAGCTCTAAATGACTATCAACTATACCAATTGCATCAAGTTCGCTAGGTTCCAGTTCTGAAACAATGGCTTGAGTGACAATTTGTTTAAATTCCTCTGCTGTGAAAAGACAACGACTATTTTCAGGATTTTTCAAAATAAAGGAAGGATGATCTTCAATGAAGAGCTTATCGGATTCATCTTGTGTATACTGTTTTTTAGATTTCCAAAAACCATATTGCGCATAAGTCATCAACTCTTTGCCAGTATGTTCTCCCGACATGTAACTATCGGCAGCTTCTTTGGGAATTTCTCTAATCACTTCTGGGCAGGTAATATTAAAAGTTGGATAACGCAAGAAATACTTATCACCATCTTGACAGATTTCCAACATATCTTTTTGACTTACATAAATTGGTTCCATTCTTATCTCCTTTGTTTCTTACCAAATGTCTACTGATTAGTTTTCCCTATTTTTTGTCTGTTCTTATGATGTAATCCACTTTACTATAAAGGCCAGTGCCCTGTTTCAGCATAAACCATGACTTCGTATGCTCCCCTAGAAGATTCAAATGCTTTATCCATTAGTTCTTTAGAAATAGGATAGCGAACTTCTGGCCCCATGACTCCTCCAATTTCTTTAAAGAAGCTTATTTCGTAATAGCCGTCTGTCTCATATACAATAAATCCATCTCCTCTATAGACAATCGTATCCGATTGATTATAGTCTTCTAACTCATCTGCCTTAGGCCAACGATGATGTTCACAATAAAACATTACTTCTAAAGAATCTTTTTCTGATTTTGAAAGACGTTCTACTAATTCCTGGCTAATGGGAAAGTTAAGCACTTCTTTCCCTCTACTCCACAGGACCTCATAATCATTGTTGTTTTTTAATACCGTACAATTTTTGTATTGCAGCATTTCTGTTGTCATATAAATTAACTTTCTTTACTTTTTTAATTCTTCTTTATCATTGGCAAAAACAAAAGGATCTACTTGGTGCGAGCATTTCTTATCAAGCTCCCCATTACCCTCTTTCGCTTGTGCAAATTATTGGCTAAACACAAATAGAGAATAAACAAAAGCATCGAGTGGAAAAATAATGGCAAAAAACTAGGATATAACAGGAAGACGACTAAAGATACTAACAAACTAATAAAGCTACCACGAATTACGGAAGAAACAACAGCTCCACTTTTCTTTACTACCTCTAGGAATTCTAAATACCCCAAATCAGTAAATAGAGCCGGATATAAATCCAAATCTTTCTTAAAATAGGCATCTAGCAATTTCCCGAAAAGTAAGGAAAGACAAGAGAATAAAATCAAATAAATATACTTGTGAGCAGGTATACTAAAGATTGTCAATCCATTCAGAAATCTGATAAAAGGGAGAACGAGCAACACAAGGGACAAAATAACGTACTGTTGACTCTTAGAAGTTCTTTCTGGAATTGAAAAATACAATTTCTTTGTCTTTAAGTCATAATAGACTAATTTGTTCTTAAATTCTCCTAGATGAACTAGTTCTTTATAATGCTTTCTCTTTTCTTTCATTTTCTTTTTTCAGTTCTTTCTCCAATTGTTTTAAAACAACTAAAATATCGCTTTTATAATCCATGGTCTCATCTACAAATCTTCTTGCTAAACTAAAAAAGCTGACTTCATCTATCGTTTCTCCTCGCCCTATGCGTTCAGCCAGCTTGTAAATATCCTGAATGATTCCAGGATATCGTTTCTGGCTCGGATATTCCAAGTTAATCAGTCTTTTAATGATTTCTTCGTATTCTTGTAAACAAATATCCATCCATCACACCTCTAATCCTGTAACATAGCTAAAAACTCTGTAAAGTTATTAGCTACAAACTCTATGGCAGGCTCCAGCTCGTAGGATTCTTCGTGATACCAGATACAAATGCTTGGATGTTCGGCTTCCTCCGCATAGTTTAGACAAAGAAAGTCGCCACCAAACAATGCTGCTATGGGGATTAGTTGCATTCCCACTGAATCTTCATCAAATACAATACGACCTTCCAATTGCGTACTCACAACTCCAATATCGTAAGCTTCTTCTGACTTCTCACCTGAAATAGCTAGTATAGCTAAAAAGCGATCAATTACTTTCTCATTATGCCTAAAATGAAAATAACGTTTTGACGGAATCAATCCATTCTCATTCTTTATAAATTCCTTATAATCATCAGGCAGTTTAACCCTCCACACTACTTCTCTTTCCTGTAATAGCGCATCAGTTGGCAAGGGATAGATCATTGCTTGTTCTTTCTGAGTTATATTTTCTACTTCTTTCTCAATTTAAGATCTTTATACTACTAGCTCTGAAGAATTAATCATTCTCTTCCTTGTCCCATAATGGAGAGGGGTACATATAACTTCCGCTGTTTACTACATCTCTTCGTCCGTCACGAACTGTAAAATCTAACAGCTTGAAGAATTTCTCCAATATTAAAATGACTGGTATTTTTAAATTACAATCTTTTTGATTGAATTAAAAAAATTACTTTTCTTTCACTAGGTAAATTGCAGTACTGATTTGAACCAATTTTTCTTTAGATTCTAAACTTAGTAGTATATCGTATCTGTCATAGTACGCATATCCAAGACTAACTGAAAGTTTTGTGTCAGATGGAAGGTTATACTTTTCCACTATTTTTTTATATAACTCTGACTGATTTTCTGGTTGGTAAATAATATCACTCAATTCAGTTTCTGCGCTCTTAAATGTTTTTTTCACATCTAAGGAAGCAAAATAATCTCTTGAAACCATTAAATTTAGAATTTCTTCATCAAATAAAGGATTTATCTCTGACTCATAATTTAGTTTACCATTAGAGTACGTAACAGGAACAGTTTCTTTATCCTCGCCAAGTGTTATTGTGTAATCACCTTTAATGTCAGATTGATTAATATCTACGTCCACTTCATACTTTTTGACTTCATCTTGATTTTTTATATAAACATCACTAATGTATGACTTTAGTCCAGTAAAGTCCTTCTTGTCTTGTTCTAAAAATTTAAACATGGGCTCAAACGTTTTTTCGAATTCGTACTGCTCCTTTGTCCTGTTTTTGGGAATGGTTTCACCACCCAAACTACATCCATTTAGTGCAAAAAGTGTCAAAAACATTAGCATTACACTAACAACCCAAAATAAGCGTTTATGATTTTTCATCTCTTTCTCCTAAACATTCTATGCCTATTATAACATAAAAAAGAGAGCGGTTTCGCTCTTTATCTATTTCCATATACTCTTATAACATACAACTAGCATCTTGTTTGATAGAAGATAAAGATATAGAAAAAGCAAGCTCAATAGCTTGCTTGATAGTTAAGGAATTAAAAATTGATTTTCATAGTCTTTTGGGAGCTTATAAGATATTTCTCCATTACTATTACCAAATCGACTTTGATTAAAAATTGGAAATAGCTTGGAGTCGTAATTCGTTTTTATAGCAAAACGTTCATTTTCAAAACTAATAGTTGCAGCAACTGAGGGATCCTTAAAAACTGATTGTTCCCCTTGGGAATGCAAGCGAACATTTATAGTAGCTATTTCTTCAGGATATCTCTCAAATCTAACATTAAAAAGAATGTCGCTACCTCTCGAAGGAATGTACATTTGATAGTTACTTACACTTATACTCTGAATCTTTCCTAATTTCTGTTCCAATTCTGGGTCGTTTCTATACAGGTTGGTTTGGATAGCTAGTTTGAAATTTTCCTCATGTTCATGTAGCCATTTGTTTAGAAAACGAATCATAATTTCTTTTCGAACTTGCCAGTCTGCATCCTTGCCTTTGCGAACAGCAAAATCCAAAAGATTATTCATAGTTTCATTCAATTTATCTTGCTTTCGCTTCCAATCCCATGAGGGATCACTTGATACCTCTACTACTGATAAGTACCATCTCTTCATAGTTTCAGGAGATTTGTAAGGATTGGGTTTTATAAAGGTAAAAGGTGGTATACCAGCATCAGGAAAGTATAATTCTACTTTCATTGACTGCTTGCGATTATTATTAACATAGGCTGTAAAATAAATATGATAATTTCCACCTACATCTCCACCATTATCAAAAGACCCCCTCGCAGAACCTGGTAAAAGCGTCACAGACTTTATATATTGCCCTTGACTGTCTATGTCTGCAATAATTTCTCTCTTGATAGAATCCTCATGATCATGAATAAACTTACCTGTGTTCCCAATCGGCACCCTAATAAACAAATAAGACAAAGCAAGAATCATAAAGGGAACGGAAATCGCAAGGAATATCCACTTGTTCGTTTTTAACATAATATCTCCTGATGCTCATTTAAAAATCAGTTATAAAACAGCATTTATGCTTTTTTTCAACTTATAACTTTTCTATTTTTTCAAAAATAATCTCTTGCTTCTCGTAACTTTCTCGGAGTGGTAACATACCTAAGATCACCGTAAAGAAACCCAAAGATAAAATACTGTTAATGATAAGGATAGAGGCCTCTGTCCCATTATCAGTAAATATATAAAATGCTAAACATCCTATAACTGCAACAAAAAGAATAGGCAGAA
Source organism: Streptococcus sp. HJ1 (assembly GCF_052399005.1). Taxonomy (GTDB): domain Bacteria; phylum Bacillota; class Bacilli; order Lactobacillales; family Streptococcaceae; genus Streptococcus. The sequence goes on from NZ_CP199005.1 coordinate 1,349,584, forward strand.
GTTTATACAGTTTTAATTGACGTTGTGAGCTTGCTAGTTTGAAAACTATTTGATACTTCGTTTCTTTACTGGAAAGCTTTTGTTGAAGATTATGACGAACCACAAAAGCAATGAACCTGAAAGTAAGATAAGCTAAGACAATAGAGAGGAAAAACAATCCTAATTTAAAAGAAATATTATGGCTAATGTCGTAACTCTTAAAAACATTCGTAACAATTCTATAACAAGCTCCACCTATTGCTACACCTATTCCAATACCAAGAGATTTGCTTATAGTTGGCGCTAGACTCTCAAATCTCATATCTCTTATATCTAACTTTAAGCATTTGGCAGTAATTTCATTAGGAAGAGAACCCCAGAAATAAGTTTTAGGACTAATACTAGTCATATCCAAAAGATATTTTTCACCGTCAACTTCTATGATTTTATGAAACGTTTTATTTGTTTCTTTAAATTTTAATGCCATATTTACCACCTAAACTACATCCATTCAGCGCAAAAAGTGTCAAAAGCATTAGCATTAAACTAACAACTTCAAATAAACGTTTATTGTTTTTCATCTCTTTCTCCTAAACATTCTATGCCTATTATACCACACCATAGATATCATATTAAATGTTTAAAATTTGGTCAAAGAAAAAACACTGGTTATCCAGTGTTTTGTTTCTAGTTTACTGCCCCCTGCAGGAATCGAACCTGCAACTACTCCTTAGGAGGGAGTTGTTATATCCATTGAACTAAGGGAGCTAGAGAAAAACCCTGCTGGGCAAGCAGAGTTTTTTAGTCGAATTAACGACGGATTTCTTTGATACGAGCTGCCTTACCTTGAAGTGCACGCAAGTAGTACAATTTCGCACGACGTACTTTACCGTAACGAACAACTTCGATCTTTTCAACACGTGGAGTGTGGATTGGGAAGATACGCTCAACACCTACACCGTTAGAGATTTTACGAACTGTGTAGTTTTCTGAGATGCCTGCACCTTTACGTGCGATAACAACACCTTCAAAAATCTGGATACGTTCACGGTTACCTTCGACAACTTTTGCGTGTACACGAACAGTGTCACCAGGACGAAATGATGGGATATCTGTACGAAGTTGACCTTCAGTCAAGCTTTGGATTAATGGATTCATTTTATTCTCCTATCTTTGTCAATCTTGAGGAACCTTCCTCAGCGGATAAACTGTATTTTTGTGCGTCCATTACACACAAGATACAGTTTACCAAATTTCCACCTAAAAGTAAAGAAATTTATAGCAGAATTCCTAAAAAAATCGCTAGAAAACCGCCTAGGTAAGTTATGAGAAAATAGCTATAAAATACCTTCTTGTCACTTAGCAGTCTTTGCAGCTCGTCATTCAGAGTTGAAAAGGTCGTCAACCCACCACAGAAACCTGTCGCTAGGATAGCATAAGCTTCCTTAGACTCCACATGATTGTAGAGCAAGCCAATCAAAAAACAACCGAGAAGATTGGCTATGAGAGTTCCTAGGGGCAACTTAGAAGTTTGATTATATCGGGAAAAGAAATACCGCACTAAGGCTCCAAGCCCGCAGGCGATTGCAAGATAGACGATTACCATTTCTTCCTCCCTAGAACATAAGCCAAGAGCAGGCCTCCACCAATACTCAAAAGTAGGTAGATGCCCAAACTAAGATATCGCTCGGTATCGAGCAATTTCACAGCATCCAAGAGCAGACTAGAAAAGGTTGTTAAACCACCACAAAAGCCTGTACCCAGAGCCAAAACTAAACCTTTACTGCTTCCCTTATAGACCAGATAGCCTTTTGTTAGATAGACTAAGCAAAAAATTCCCAGATAGTTGACAAGGAGGGTGCCCCAAGGAAAGTCAGGACTGGCTGGCAACTGACTAGATACAAAATAGCGGACAAGGCCACCCAACATAGCAGCTAAAAAAATCCCTAGAGGATAGAATTGTTCTTTTTTCATTTGATGTTTTGATCCTGATAATCACGCGAGCGTTTGAGAATGTCTGAAAAAGTCGCAACAATAGTCTCCTGATAGCGCTTATCCTCTACACGACTCCTTACCTTTTCAAAAATGACTTCTTCTCGCTTACTATCTAAAATAGGTTTTCCTGAGGCTTTCTTATAGGCAACCACTCCCTCAACCAAATGCATCCGTTCTTCTAGGAGCTTGACGATTTGGTCGTCGATTTGATCAATTTCTTGCCGAATAATATCTAAGTTCATACAGTCTCCTCCTTTATTTGAATTATTGTATCAAAAAGCCTCTAAATAGGCTAGTAAAATCCCAAAAAAACTAATAAAAAAACGCACTGACTTCTTCCAGTCAGCGCAGTTTGATTCTTATCCTACTTTTGCAGCCAATTCTTCTGCGAATTGTTCCAAACGTTCGATATCTTCTTCTTCGGCAGAAAGGTCTACTTTAACACACTCTGAACCTTTTTCTGCTCCTGTCGCTACAAAAACGCGATCAAAGTCATCAACAGCCTTACAGAATTCGTCGTAGAAGGTATCTCCTGAACCGACCACTCCGTAGATTTTGCCATTCAAGTTGAGATCGGCTAGGTCTTCGTAGAAGTCCATCATCTCATCTGGCAATTCTCCGTCTCCATAAGTATAAGTCGCAACGATTGCGATGTCAGCCTCCAAGAAGTCTGAAGCGTCAACAGTCGTACATTCATCCACATCAACATCCAAGCCCAAGTCACGCAATTTATCTGCTACAATATCTGCAATTTCTTCGGTATTACCGGTCATACTGGCAAATACAATTTTTGCTAATGCCATATCGTCCTCCTCAATTTATCTTTCTCCATTATATCATATCTTTTTCATTTTAAAAATAAAAATTCTTGTGCTACAATGAAATGAGAAAGAATTGAGGTTATTTATGGAAATTTGCCAGCAAATATTAGAGAAAATCAAAGAATACGATACCATTATCATTCACCGTCATATGAAACCAGATCCAGATGCCTTAGGGAGTCAAGTGGGCTTGAAAGCTCTTCTCACACACCATTTTCCAGAAAAGACCATCAAAGCAGTCGGTTATAACGAACCAACTCTAACTTGGATGGCGGAAATGGATACTGTCCAAGACAGTGACTACCAAGGAGCTCTTGCTATTATTTGTGATACAGCGAATCGTCCTCGTATCGATGATAAACGCTACGAACAAGCCGCTTTCACCATCAAAATCGATCACCATCCAAATGATGATATCTATGGTGACCTATCTTGGGTGGATACAAGTTCAAGCAGTGCCAGTGAGATGATTGCATTATTTGCTCAAGAAAATCAGCTAGCTTTGTCTAGTGAAGCGGCACGACTTCTCTATGCAGGAATTGTCGGGGACACAGGGCGTTTTCTCTACCCATCAACTAGTGCTCGTACCTTTAGAATAGCTGCCCAGCTCCGAGAAATTGATTTTGATTTTGCTGGACTATCTCGTCAAATGGATACCATGAGCTTTAAGATTGCAAAACTGCAAGGGTATGTTTATGATCACTTAGAAGTTGATGAGAATGGGGCTGCACGCGTTCTGCTTACTCAAGACATCTTGGAAAAATATAAGGTTACGGATGCTGAAACAGCAGCGATTGTTGGGGCACCTGGTCGAATTGATACTGTTAAGGCTTGGGCTATCTTTGTTGAGCAAGCTGATGGTCACTTCCGTGTACGTATGCGCAGTAAAATCACTCCTATCAATGAAATTGCCAAACAACACGACGGAGGAGGGCATCCATTAGCCAGTGGCGCCAATTCCTATAGTCCAGAAGAAAACGAACAAATATACAAAGAACTGAAAGAGGCTCTACAGATTCACCAAGGCTAAGAAAGAATTTTCTTGGCCTTTTATATGCTAGATTCTTAAAATATACGGTTTCTTTGTACCTCAGTTTATGGTATAATAAATCAAACTGAATAAAAGGAGACTTAATAATGGAAAAAAATCGTTTGTTTATCCTCATTTCTGCTGGAGTAGCAATCCTTGGTTCACTCTTGCCATGGGCTAGTTTAAATGCAGGTTCTTTTGGGTCCTATAGCGTGAATGGTTACCAAGGAGATGGGTGGTTTGTCATTATCGCAGCTATTGTGTCTATTGTTCTTGCGTGCTTGAATAATATGAATAAAGCAATGTCTAAGGGATTCTCAATTGGTGTCATTGTCGCGGGTGCAATTGCAACTCTCGTTACACTAAATAGTCTCTTTAATGTAAATAAGTACATGTCTAACTTTGGTGGATATGGCATTTCAATCGGCTTTGGTTTGATTTTAGCCATTCTTGCTAGCATTGCACTAGTTGTAACTGGTCTCTTGGCAATGTCAGGTGGTAAAATTACAAAAGAATCATTTACTGAATTAGCTGAGTCTGGTAAAGATTTTGCTCAAACTGTCGGACGTGTAACAAGCTCTACCGTTAAAACTGCGGTCGAAGAAATCAAAAAAGAATCTCAAGAACGTAAAAAAGAAGAAACTACTGCTGAAAAAACGGAGACAGCTAAAGAGGAAACCGAGCAAAAAGAAGAAGCTAAGGAACCAGCTAATGTGGAAGCTGAATCAGCAGCAGAAAACGCAGAACCAGTAAAAGAAGAAACTACTGAATCTGAATCTGAAACAAAAACAGAAGCTGAGCCAGTAGCCGAACCAACAGAAACAGAGGCTGAAGCTGAAACTGTAACAGAATCAACAGAAACAGAACCTACTGAAACTGAAAAAGAGGCTAAATCAGCAGAAGAAAACGCAGAACCAGTAAAAGAAACAGAAGTAAAAAATCAACAAGAAGAAAAAGCTCCAAATCAAGAGAACTAATCATTCTTCTACCCTCACTCCAGTAAACACTGGAGTGATTTTTTATCAAGATTTTTAATAAAATCAGGGAAAAGACTTGCCAAACTTATCAGAATCTGATAGACTAGTATGGTAACAATCTATGGCTCGCAAAGAGACCATGGCAGAAAGGAAATATTGCAAAATGAAAAAAGATATCCATCCAGAATATCGCCCAGTTGTCTTCATGGACACAACTACTGGTTACAAATTCCTTAGCGGTTCAACAAAACGCTCTAACGAAACTGTTGAGTTCGAAGGCGAAACTTACCCATTGATCCGTGTGGAAATTTCATCAGACTCACACCCATTCTACACTGGACGTCAAAAGTTCACTCAAGCAGATGGACGCGTGGATCGTTTCAACAAAAAATACGGTCTCAAATAATGATAAAAAAGAACAGTTACCACTGTTCTTTTTTTGTACTTCTTTTTATGAACCAATCACTACTACTTTCTATGTTGTCAACCTTCACGCTGACACTATAATTGATTTCAAACGAGTTTAAAAAATATCGAAAAGAAGCTTGATATTGAGAATGGTCAAGATAATGGAAACTGCGTAACCTAGGATTGTGTTCCACTTGGCATTGGTAAATTCTCCCATCAGTGACTTCTTAGAGGTCAGATAAATTAAGGGGAAAATTGAAAACGGAAGAGCGATTGAAAGAAAGACCTGCGAATAGACCAATAACTGATCCAAGGTTTTTTCTTGATGCCCAAACAAGACGGCAACTATAATCACAGGTAGCAAGGCAAAAATACGTGTCCCGATACGGATAATCCACTGAGGTAATTTCAGATGCAAGAAACCTTCCATAACAATCTGACCTGTCAAGGTGCCTGTGATGGTAGAATTTTGACCACTTGCTAAGAGGGCCAAAGCAAACAAAGTTGACAGAGTTGAGCTAGCTATTGCTCCTGCTATCGTCGAATCCTGTAAAGCATTGTACATTTGGGAGAATGCCGAAATTTCAGATGCATGCCCAAAAAAGAGAGATGCCCCTAAAATAAGAAGCAAGGAATTGACAATAAAGGCTAGGGACAACTGAAGATTTGAATCCCAGGTCATAAAACGCACGGCTTTTCGAACATCCTTCTTATCTTTGTGATTGATTTTCCTTGTTTGGGATAGGGAGGAATGAAGATAGAGATTATGGGGCATGACTGTCGCTCCCACAATTCCTAGAGCCAAGGTCAATTGGCTTTCATGACCTGGTAACGGTGTTTCAAATAAAGTTGAAGTCGGTAAATAACCACCAAAGATACCCTGAATACTTGGATTGGATAAAGCTACCAGATAGGTAAAGATGGCTAATATGGTTAAAATAAGGGTCGTAACAATGGCTTCAATTGTTTTGAAGCCAAATTTCATCAATAAAAGTAACAAAAATACATCTAAAACGGTTAGAAGGATAGCAATCATAATCGGTATTTTAAATAAAAGATTTAAGGCAATCGCTGAGCCTAGAACCTCAGCTAAGTCGGTCGCCATTAAAGCTAATTCTAAAATCACCCATAAACTATAACGAAGCCACTTGGGAGCATGATGTGCAGTTGCCTGGGCTAGGTCCATCTTAGTTACGATACCGAGCTTCCCAGCCATCTGTTGTAACTGCATAGCAATGATGGATGAAATCAAAATAACAAATAAGAGACTATATTTGTAGGAAGCACCACCAACCACACTGGTAATCCAGTTTCCAGGATCCATATAACCAACTGCTACAAGGGCTCCAGGTCCTAAAAAAGCTTTTAGATTTTGCCAAAAATGATTGTTATTGGGAGTTTCAATAGATTGGTTGATCTCAGAAAGAGAGACTTTTTTGTAAGAAGACATCGGAATTTTACACTTTCTAATCTGTCTTTAGCTATTTTCTTAGTGGAATTTTTGAAAAAATCATGAAAATAGTTTCCCATTTCCAATTCTTCCTTATTATATCACAATTTAGAATGATTCTTAAGGAAAGAATGATAGTTCAAATAAGCAATATCTGTATTGCAAAAGCCAGCGTTTTCTGACGCTGGCTTTAAAACTGTGAAAATTCTTTCTCAACTAGATCGCTTCTGTGACAAAACTACGGCTTTCTAGCACCTTGAGCATGGCATTTGCTGTGTCTAGGGCTGTGAAGAGGGGCACACCGTGTTCAATGGCTGAACGACGGATTTGCTCACCATCTTCGTCAGCAGTTCGTTTGGTTCCGACAGTATTGATGATCGCTTGAATTTTCCCTTTGCGGACAAAGCTTGGGATATCTTGTTCATCGTCACCAATCTTACCAACAGGTTGGGCTTGAAGTCCATGACTGGCAAAGAAGGCTGCTGTCCCTTCTGTCGCGAGGATACCGTAGCCGATATTTTGGAAACGACGAGCCAAGTCCAAGGCTTCATCTTTGGCATCATCTGCGATGGTAAAGACAACATTTCCAAAGGTTGGCAAGTGCAGGTAAGAAGCTTCAAAAGCCTTGTAGAGAGCTTTTTCAAGAGTTGTATCAGAACCCATGACTTCCCCTGTTGACTTCATTTCAGGACCTAACAAGCTGTCTACCTTAGCTAGCTTGGTAAAGGAGAAAACTGGCGCCTTGATATGAACGCGAGTGCTTTCTGGATAAAGTCCATCTTGATAGCCAAGTTCTTCAAGACTTTGCCCAAGAATGAGCTTAGTCGCTACCTGAGCCATAGGAATATTAGTTACCTTAGAAAGGAATGGCACCGTACGGCTGGCACGTGGATTGACCTCAATAACGTAGACTTTTTCATCCTTGATGACAAACTGGATGTTCATCATCCCAAGACAGTTGAGGCCGATTGCTAGGCGTTTGGTGTAGTCTGCGATGGTTTCCTGTACCTTTTGCGACAAGGTTTGCGGAGGATAAACTGCCATTGAGTCACCTGAGTGGACACCGGCACGTTCGATATGCTCCATGATACCAGGGATGAGGACATTTTCCCCGTCTGAGATGGCATCAACTTCACACTCTTGCCCAACGATGTAAGAGTCAACAAGGACTGGGTGGTCTGGACTGGCCTTAACAGCGGTACGCATGTAAGAACGAAGATCTTCTTCGTTTTCGACGATTTCCATAGCACGTCCACCCAAGACATAAGATGGACGAACGAGGACTGGGAATCCAATCTTGCGAGCTGCAAGTACGGCTTCTTCTTCATTGGTAGCCGTTTGACCTGGTGGCTGTGGAATATCCAAGTCTTTAAGGGCTTGCTCGAAGAGGTCACGGTCTTCGGCACGATCCAAGTCAGCTACTTGGGTACCAAGGATGGTCACACCTGCTTTTGCCAAAGGTTCCGCAAGGTTGATAGCTGTTTGACCACCAAACTGCACGATAACGCCTTTTGGTTGCTCCAAGTCAATAACATTCATGACATCTTCAAAAGTCAACGGTTCAAAGTAGAGCTTGTCAGATACCGAGAAGTCTGTTGAAACGGTCTCTGGGTTTGAATTCATGATGATGGCTTCATAACCAGCAGCCTGAATCGCCTTCACCGAGTGAACAGTTGCATAGTCAAACTCAACCCCTTGACCGATACGGATTGGACCTGAACCTAGGACTAGGACGGATTCCTTATCAGACTTGATAGATTCATTTTCCCAACCATAGGTTGAATAGAAGTATGGTGTTTCAGAGTCAAACTCCGCCGCACAAGTATCAACCATCTTGTAAACTGGGACAATCTTGTTTTCCAAGCGAAGTTGGCGAACTTGCTCAGCGGTCGTTTTCCAAAGTTCCGCAATCTTGCGGTCTGAAAATCCATTGAGTTTAGCTGTTTTCAAGACTTCTAGATCTTGTGGATGGGCACCTAATTCTTGCTCAATTTCAAAGATGTGCAAGAGTTTATCCAGATAGAAGATATCAATCTTGGTCAATTCAGCAATTTCTTCTGGTGTATAACCACGGCGAATGGCTTCTGATACGTAGAAGAGACGGTCATCTTGGGCTTTCACAACCTTTTCAATCAAGGCATCATCCGAAACAGTTGCTAGTTCAGGCATTTCATTATGGTGAACCCCAATTTCAAGTGAACGACAGGCTTTTAGAAGAGACTCCTCGATGTTCCGACCGATGGCCATGACTTCTCCAGTCGCCTTCATTTGGGTCCCAAGACGACGCTCACCTTTTTCAAACTTGTCAAATGGGAAACGTGGAATCTTAGCAACGACGTAGTCAAGAGCTGGCTCAAACATAGCATAGGTTGAACCTGTGACTGGGTTGATGACCTCATCCAAGGTCAAACCGACAGCAATCTTGGCAGCCAATTTGGCAATCGGATAACCAGTTGCCTTAGAAGCAAGGGCTGACGAACGCGATACACGAGGGTTTACTTCGATAACATAGTACTTAAAGCTGTGCGGATCAAGAGCCAGCTGAACGTTACAGCCCCCTTCAATCTTGAGGGCGCGGATAATGCTCAAGCTCGCGTCACGGAGCATTTGGTTTTCATAGTCTGACATGGTTTGCGCAGGAGCAAATACGATAGAATCCCCTGTATGAATCCCAACTGGGTCAAAGTTTTCCATGTTACAAACAACGAGGGCATTGTCAGCTGAATCGCGCATAACCTCGTATTCGATTTCCTTGAAACCAGCGATTGAACGTTCAATCAAACATTGGGTAACAGGTGACAGTTTCAAACCATTTTCAGCGATTTCACGCAATTCTTCCTCGTTGGCACACATACCACCACCAGTACCACCAAGGGTGAAGGCTGGACGAACGATAACAGGGTAGCCGATTGATGCCGCAAAGGCAACAGCTTCTTCCACTGTGTTGACAATTTCAGATTCAGGAATTGGCTGCTCAAGCTCTTCCATCAATTGTTTAAAGAGGTCACGGTCCTCTGCTTGGTCAATAGCAGATAGTTTAGTACCCAGAAGTTCAACACCAAGTTCATCTAAAATACCATTTTTAGACAATTCCATGGCCATATTGAGCCCTGTCTGACCTCCAAGAGTTGGAAGCAAGGCATCTGGACGTTCCTTACGAAGAATACGTGTCACAAACTCCAGTGTAATCGGTTCGATGTAGACCTTGTCCGCAATCTCCTTGTCCGTCATGATAGTCGCAGGGTTTGAGTTCACCAAGACAACCTCATAACCTTCCTCTTTCAAAGACAAGCAGGCCTGGGTCCCAGCATAGTCAAACTCAGCAGCCTGACCAATAATAATCGGACCAGAACCAATCACCATAATTTTTTGAATATCAGTACGTTTAGGCATTTATAAGATATTAAGGGCGTCAAGCGGACCAAGCTAAAATAGGAGTTATGACGAAGAACTATCAGTTCTAGGAATAACTATCTTTTTAGCACCGTCCGTAGCCCGTATTCAGTTTAGCAAATACGGACCACCCTTCTCCTTTCTATTCGTCGCCTCACAGAGCGACATTAAATAAGATACAAAGGACGAATAGAAAGCGATTGAATTTTAGGAAACCAAGGAAGGATTGACAATCCAAGTTGGTTTCTCTAAATTCCGAGCTTTCCGTCCGTGTTCAGTTACATAAATTCTCCGACGAGCTTTTACTCGTTCTTAGTTTGCTTGTTTAAAAGCTTCCATCATCTCGATAAACTCGTCAAATAGGTAGCTTGCGTCGTGCGGACCTGGAGCTGCGTCTGGGTGGAATTGCACAGAGAAACCTGGTTGGTATCTGTGACGAACTCCTTCAACTGACTTATCATTGATTTCTTCGTGGGTAATGATCAAATGCTCTGGCAAGTCCTCACGGCTAACTGCATAACCATGGTTTTGGCTGGTAAAGTCTACACGTCCTGTTGCAATCTCACGTACCGCGTGGTTAAATCCACGGTGACCAAACTTCATCTTGTAGGTCTTAGCCCCGTTTGCCATGGCAAAGAGTTGGTGTCCCATACAAATTCCGAAAATTGGAATTTTCCCTTGCACACCTCGAATCATGTCCAGTGCTTCTGGAACGTCTTCTGGGTTACCTGGACCATTTGACAACATAACTCCATCAGGATTTAGGTGGAGAATTTCTTCTGCCGTCGTTGAATACGGAACAACCGTAACGTTACAGTTACGCTTAGAAAGTTCACGTAAGATGGAGTGCTTGAGCCCAAAGTCTACTAAGACCACACTCAAACCAACTCCAGGAGCTGGATAGGAAGTTTTAGTAGAAACCTGCTTGATATTGTCTGTCGGCAAGACTGTTGCTTGGAGCTGGTCCGTCACATGGTCCATACTGTCCCCAACATGGGTCAAGGTTGCACGCATGGTACCATGCTTACGGATAATCTTGGTAAGGGCACGCGTATCAATCCCTGAAATACCAGGAATTTTCTTGGCTTTCAAAAATTCATCCAAGGTCATTTGGTTGCGCCAGTTGCTAGCTCTACGTGCCTCTTCAAAAACGACAACTCCCTTACAAGTTGGAATGATGGATTCATAATCATCACGATTTATTCCATAATTTCCTACCAAAGGATAGGTAAAGGTCAAGATTTGTCCATTATAAGACTGATCTGTAATGGATTCTTGGTAGCCGGTCATCCCTGTGTTAAAGACGATTTCGCCTGTTACATCAATATCTGCTCCGAAGGCCTTGCCTTCAAAAACTGTGCCATCTTCTAATACTAGAAGTCTTTTTGTCATATTTTCACCTCTCGTGGACGCTCACTGGCGTCTTTTAACGTCTTGTGTTTTAGTTGGCGTTTCTACTCGCCAATACGGATTCTAAGATTGCCATCCGAACAAAGACACCATTGGTCATTTGTTGGACAATGCGTGATTTTGAAGCTTCAACTAAGTGGTCAGCTATTTCCACATCACGATTCACTGGAGCAGGATGCATAATGATTGCTGTTTCTTTTAAGCGATTATAGCGTTCTTGGTTCAAACCGTGTTGGGCATGGTAGTCTTCTTTTGAAAAAACGGCTCCACTATCATGGCGTTCATGTTGAACGCGGAGTAACATCAAAACATCCACCTGATCAACAATCTCATCAATAGTAACAAACTGTCCATAGTCCGCAAACTCTTGACTTCTCCATTCCTCAGGTCCTGCAAAAAAGAGTTCAGCTCCCAAGCGTTTCAAAATCTGCATATTGGACTTGGCAACGCGTGAGTGGTCCAAGTCACCTGCAATAGCGACCTTGAGCCCCTCAAAGTGCCCAAATTCCTCATAAATGGTCATCAAATCAAGCAAACTCTGGCTAGGATGTTGACCTGAGCCATCCCCACCATTGATGATGGAAGTTGTAATCGACGGACTCCCAATCAACTCTCTGTAATAGTCAACCTCTGGGTGGCGAATCACACAGACATCCACTCCTAGAGCAGATAGGGTCAAGATGGTATCATACAATGTCTCACCCTTATTGACCGAACTAGTCTTCACATCAAAGTCCAGTCGCTCGAGCCCTAGCTTAATCTCTGCCACTTCAAAGGACTTATGTGTCCGTGTAGAATCTTCAAAGAAGAGATTCGATACGATAGGTTTGTTCTCGTAGGGAAGTTGGGCTCCGTTTTTAAACTCGATCCCTCGTTTGATCAATTTCATCACTTGATCAACTGTAAGGTCTTCCATAGAAACCACATGGTTCAATGCTTGTTGATTTTCTGACATGGCTACTCCTTCAGCTTTCTAAGCTTCTTCAGTAATCAGAACTCTGTCTTGGCCATCAAGTTCTGTCATCTCTACGATGATTTCTTCAGAACGGCTAGTTGGGATATTTTTCCCAACGTAATCTGGACGGATAGGCAATTCTCTATGTCCACGGTCAACTAGCACCGCAAGACTCACGCTCGCAGGACGACCATGGCCAACAATATTATCAATAGCGGCGCGGATGGTACGGCCTGTATAGAGTACATCATCCACCAAGATAACTTCACGGTCTGTCACATCAACAGAAATCAAAGAAGTATCTTCTCCGCTTTTAACATCATCACGGAAAGGTTTGGTGTCCAATTCCACAACAGGAACAGTGATATTTTCCAACTGCTCCAAGCGTTCTTTGATACGATGAGCGATGAAAACACCACGCGTTTTTATCCCAGCTAGGATAATTTTATTCAAATCTTTATTGCGCTCGATAATCTCATAAGTAATTCGCGTAATCGCTCGTTTGACAGTCAATTCGTCTACAACTTCTTTTGCCTTCATGACAAACCTCCAAAAAGAAAAGTCTCCTTCTACAAGGAGACTTGAAATGTATAGCCAAGCGAGCCCTACTATAAACAGTATAGACTTCACCCTTCTACTTTATCGCGCTCCTTGCCTGCCTCACGGGACAGGTTTAAAGGACTATTTAGTTATCATTTACTATAGCACAAAGCACCCTTAAAATCAAGCAAAAACTTTTTCAGAGCCCTCTTAAACATTACTAAAATCATATAATTGGGGATAGTGATCGCATTCTGGATTTTTGGGATGACAGATAGCTCGTCCAAAGTAAATCATGGCCTGGTGGGCTGCTAACCATTCTTCTGGTGGCAGAACGTCCATGACACGTTTTTCTACTTCAAGTGGCGTAGCTGATTTTTTAACGATATCGTGATGCTTACAGATACGCTCCACATGAGTGTCCACTGCAAAAGCAGGAATTCCAAAGCCCACACTCAGAACTACATTTGCTGTTTTACGACCAACACCCGCTAGACTTTCTAATTCCTCTCGAGTTTGAGGCACTTGACCATCAAAATCGTCTAGTAACTGTTGGGCACATTTTTTAAGAAATTTAGCCTTATTTCGATACAGTCCCAGGCGAGAAATGTGTGAAGCAATTTCACTTTCAGTCGCGACAGACATGGCTTGTGGTGTCGGAAAGGTAGCAAAGAGACCTGGTGTGGCCTTATTGACCGCTGCATCTGTCGTCTGAGCTGACAACATCACTGCAACCAGTAGTTCAAAATGATTGCGAAAATCAAGACTAGGCTTAGCATCTGGAAAAAGGGCAATAATTTCCTCTATGACATGACGGGCACGTTTCTTGGATAAAACCATCTACTCGTCTCCATCAAACAGTCCTTGCAAGCCAGCAAATGGACTGTTTTCTTCTTTCTTGACTGTTTGTTGAGCTTGATATTCGTCTTCAGTCATGATTTGCCAGTCATTTCCTGACACAAAACCTTGGCCCGCCTCTTCTTCTGCCGTCAAGACCTTGATAGGGATATTGAGCAGAATATTATCTGCTACGCTCTCAGAAAGGTCGATTTCCCCATTTTCGATAGGCAAGACCAAATCATCATCTAGAACTTCCTGGTCTAGTTGGTTGGTCGCTCCTTCCATGAAAACTTCTGTGACTGGATAAGATTCAGCCAACTCAACTGGCTCCATACTGCGGCTGGAAGCAAGGACAATGGTATATGACAACTGATAGTCTAAGAAATACAGACGGTCTTCGTACTGCACCTTCCCCACTGCAAGGATATCTTTGACATCTAAAATTTCTTGATTCCGTTTACGCAAGTCTGCTGCCAGGTCTAAAGCTTGTTCAAAATGCAGGCCTTCAGGTTGCTTACGAATTTCTTGAATATTTAACTTCATATTTCCTCCATAAAGATGTACTCACTTGATTATACCATGAAAGGGCTATAAGTCAGCTTTCCAAACTTTGATATTAAAATCTCATTTTTTAACATATTTACTATGACATATTTTCTGATTAGTGCTATACTATAGGCAAGAATAGATCAGAGCAAGGAGGATGCTCACATGGAAGACAAAGCACTCATCACTGAAGCTTACCAACTCCTTTCCGAGTTAAATAAAAGCTACCAAAGCTGCAAACAAGGAACAGCCGATGATCTTCGACTGCAAGAGCTGCTGAACACCACTCTTAAGGAACTAAAAAAAGCAGAAAAGCTGGACAACAGTATCTTAATCGACCTTGAGAAATTTTACCAACGCACCAGTCTTCTGATTGGACTAGGGAGCCTAAAACTAAACGATCAAGCTCGTGCTGCTTGGCGCAACTATGACAAGTTCCACTACGAACACGTCAAACACGTGCTAACTCTCTATGGGCCTGTTTTCGGATTATAGAGCTTGAAATTACTTGTTTTCTGTTGACAAAATTTCCTGAAAGGTATAGGATAGAGGTACTAATACTCGGAGGTAAGGGAGACATGAACAACTAAGTCTATCAAATAAAGAATCTTTATTTAGTAGATCTTGTTTTTGTCTCTTTTTGTGTGCTCTTTTCATACTAGATTTTCTAGTATCTTGTCCCCATTGAAAATCAAAAAACTAGAAAATTATGCTCCTCTTGGGTTGGGTTAGACAACTCCAAGCTAGTTTGACGAGTTTTTCAACGAGGATAACAGAGTTTTGACAGTGACTTTGGGCTCTACTAGATAAAGTAGAGCTTTTTGTTATGAACTATCGACATTCTAGAAAGGGCAACAATATGATAAAAATCAATCATCTGACCATCACACAAAACAAAGATTTACGAGACCTTGTATCTGACTTAAGCATGACTATCCAAGACGGGGAAAAGGTTGCTATTATTGGTGAAGAAGGAAATGGTAAATCGACTTTACTACGAGCTTTAATGGGGGAAGCATTGCCTGATTTTACTATCAAGGGCGACATTCAGTCTGACCTTCAATCACTGGCCTACATTCCTCAAAAACTAGCTGAGGACCTGAAAAAGAAAACTCTACACGACTACTTCTTTTTGGATTCTGCTGATTTAGACTACAGTATTCTTTATCGTTTGGCGGAGGAGTTGCACTTTGATAGCGACCGTTTTGCTAGCGACCAAGAAATTGGCAGTCTATCAGGGGGCGAAGCTTTGAAAGTTCAACTCATCCATGAGTTGGCAAAGCCTTTTGAGATTCTATTTTTAGATGAACCTTCAAATGACTTAGACCTTGAAACGATTGATTGGCTAAAAGGTCAGATTCAAAAAACCAGGCAAACTGTTATTTTCATTTCCCATGATGAAGACTTCCTTTCTCAAACTGCGGATACTATTATCCATTTACGCCTTGTTAAACACCGGAAAGAAGCCGAAACCCTAGTGGAGCATTTAGACTACGATAGCTATAGTGACCAGAGGAAGGCTAGTTTTGCCAGACAAAGCCAGCAAGCTGCTAACGACCAGAGAGCCTATGACAAAACCATGGAAAAACATCGTCGCGTTAAGCAGAATGTAGAAAATGCTTTGCGAAATACTAAAAATGATGTTGCCGGGCGCCTATTGGCTAAAAAGATGAAAAATGTACTCTCTCAAGAAAAACGCTTTGAAAAGGAAGCCCAGTCCATGACCCAAAAGCCACTTGACGAGGAACAAATCCAACTTTTCTTTTCAGACGTCCAACCATTACCGGCTTCTAAAGTCTTAGTCCAACTGGAAAAAGAAAATTTGTCCATTGGCGAGCGCATTTTAGCTCAAGAGTTACGACTAACGGTCCGTGGCCAAGATAAAATCGGTATCATCGGGCCAAATGGTGCTGGAAAATCAACTCTGTTAGCCAAGTTGCAGCAACTACTAAGCGCCAAAAGAGAGATTTCACTTGGTTTTATGCCACAAGATTACCATAAAAAACTACAATTGGATTTATCTCCAGTAGCCTATCTCAGCCAAACTGGGGAAAAAGAGGAACTACAGAAAATCCAATCTCACCTAGCCAGTCTCAATTTCAGCTATCCAGAGATGCACCACCAAATCCGCTCCCTATCTGGCGGGCAACAAGGTAAACTCCTACTTTTGGATTTAGTGTTGCGCAAACCAAACTTTCTCCTTCTGGATGAGCCTACCCGAAATTTCTCACCAACTTCCCAACCCGAGATCAGAAAACTATTTGCCTCTTATCCTGGCGGTCTGATCACTGTTTCACATGATCGACGTTTCTTAAAAGAGGTCTGTACGAGTATCTATCGTTTGACAGAAAATGGTTTGGAAGTCGTCGATTTACAAGATTTATAATTTTTGAACATAGCAAAAATCCAGAGAAATCTCTCTGGATTTTTTTTACATGTGTTTCAAGCGTTCGATTCGTTCTGAGATAGGTGGGTGGGTATAAAAGAGTTTTTGAAGCCCGCCACCTTTCTTAGGATCATTGATATAAAGAGCGCTGCTGGCATCGTCAACATGGTGATGCATCAGCTCGCTATTGTCCAACTTGCGCAAGGCATTGATCATCCCTTGAGGATTGCGGGTCAGCTCCACACTGGATGCATCCGCTAGAAATTCCCTCTGACGGGAAATGGCAAGCTGCACCAAGGTTGCTGCGAGAGGTGCTAGAACAATGGCTAAGAGAGAGATAATAAGCATGATAATCTCCAAACCATTTCCATCGCGATCATTATCACTCCGTCTGCGACCTGCCCCACCCCACCACATCATCCGTCCTGCCATACTAGACAGAAGGGTAATGGCACTTGCAAGGGCAACAGCAATGGTCGAAATGCGGATATCGTAGTTTCGGATATGACTGACTTCATGCCCCATAACAGCTTCTAGCTCCTCACGATTCATGATAGCTAAGAGACCCGACGTTGCTGCTACTGCGGCATTCTGCGGATTCGAACCTGTTGCAAAGGCATTTAAAGAAGAATCCTCAATGATGAAAACACGCGGCATAGGAATCTGGGCCACCATGGCCATATCTTCTACTACATGGTAGAGGTCTGGTGCCGTTTGCTCATCAACCTCACGCGCCCCATTCATAGACATGACAATCTCTGTCGATTGAAAGATCATGGTCAGAGCGTAGATAAGACCGATGATCAAGGCAATAATCATGCCACCAAGACCTGAGCGCATGAAGAGATAGCCAACCGCATAACCAACCAAGGCCAAGAGTAGGAAGAAAACCAGCAACAAAATCCAGGTTTTTCGTTTATTGCTCGCAATTTGATCAAACAACATCTTAGTCACCTAAACCGCTAAAGTCAACTTTAGGAACTGCCTTTTCCTCTTCAGGCGTTTGAAGGAAGTCTGCAGCTTTAAAGCCAAATAGTCCTGCGATGATGTTGCTTGGGAAACTTTCAAGTTTTACATTGTAGTTGCTGACAACACTGTTGTAGAGTTGACGTGAGTATGAAATTTTATTTTCTGTATTGGTCAACTCTTCTTGCAATTTAACAAAGTTTGCACTAGCTTTCAAGTCTGGGTAATTCTCTGCTACTGCAAAGATACCAGAAATCTGGCGGGTAAGGGCATCACTAGCCTTCATAGCTTCTGCTGGTGAAGTTGCTGCGGCTACTTGTCTACGAAGTTCTGTTACTTTTTCCAAGGTAGAACCTTCATATTTGGCATAGCCTTTGACTGTTTCAATCAAGTTTGGAAGGAGATCATTACGACGCTTCAACTGAACATCGATCTGGCTCCAAGCCTCCTTGGTCTGCATACGATTTTTAACCAAACCGTTATAGCTAACAATCACAAAAATAACAATCAGAGCCAAAACTCCAAGAATAATCCAAGTCATAATCTTATTCCTTTCTGCTTTTAGATTACTACCAGTATATCAAAATTTTAATGAATATGGTAAAATAAGATGATACTAGAGAAGGAAAGTACTATGAAACCAGAAACATTTTACAGCTTGCTCGCTGAGCAAAATCTTCCACTTTCTGACCAGCAAAAGAACCAATTTGAACGGTATTTTGAACTCTTGGTCGAGTGGAATGAAAAGATTAACCTGACCGCTATTACAGATAAAGAGGAAGTTTATCTCAAACATTTTTATGATTCGATTGCACCTATTCTGCAAGGTTTGATTTCAAATGAAACTATCAAACTTCTTGATATCGGAGCGGGGGCAGGATTTCCTAGTCTGCCCATGAAAATTCTCTATCCTCAGTTGGAGGTGACCATCATTGATTCGCTCAATAAGCGCATCAACTTCCTTCAGCTTTTGGCTCAGGAGTTGGATTTGGATGGTGTTCACTTCTACCATGGACGGGCAGAAGACTTTGCTCAAGACAAGAACTTCCGTGCCCAGTTTGATGTGGTGACGGCTCGTGCGGTTGCCCGTATGCAGGTTTTGTCTGAGCTGACCATTCCCTATCTTAAGGTTAGCGGCAAACTATTGGCACTCAAGGCCAGCAATGCTCCTGAGGAATTGCTAGAAGCCAAGAATGCCCTCAACCTCCTCTTTAGTAAGGTAGAGGACAACCTCAGCTATGCCCTGCCAAATGGAGATCCGCGCTACATCACTGTGGTCGAAAAGAAAAAGGAGACGCCTAACAAGTACCCAAGAAAGGCTGGCATGCCCAACAAACGCCCACTTTAAACAATGGTGCCCCCTTGTTTAAAATTCAGAAAACCATTTACAAAATCAACCTCGCTCTCTTATTTCAAGGCTCGGGAAAAATTCGTTTACAAAACGAACCTCGCTCTCCTATTTCTAGGCTCGGGAAAAAATGATTTACAAAATCATTTTTTTCTGCTATACTATCACAAGCAAAGGTTTTTAATGTCATCCTGTGAGGTGACGAAGGCGCAGATTTATATAAATTTTTAAAAGATAGCTATTTTTTAAAAAGTCTTACTCTGAGGGCCTATTGCTGCAAAATAATGGGCTCTTTTTTGGTGCCCAAAAGTGAGGTTTTTATGAAACAGGAATCAACTGTTGACTTGTTACTAGACGTTGATCAACGTCCTTCTGCTGGTAAAGGTATTCTTCTAAGCTTCCAGCACGTATTTGCCATGTTTGGTGCAACCATTCTCGTTCCCTTAATTTTGGGAATGCCCGTATCGGTTGCTCTCTTTGCATCCGGTATTGGAACACTTATCTACATGATTTCTACTGGCTTTAAGGTTCCAGTTTACCTAGGTTCTTCATTCGCCTTTATCACGGCTATGTCTTTAGCCATGAAAGAAATGGGGGGCGATGTCTCTGCTGCTCAAACGGGGGTAATCTTGACTGGTTTGGTCTATGTCCTTGTAGCAGCAAGTGTTCGTTTTGCAGGTACGAAATGGATTGATAAACTCTTGCCACCAATCATTATCGGACCTATGATCATCGTTATCGGTCTTGGTCTTGCTGGTTCTGCTGTAACGAATGCTGGACTCGTAGCAGACGGAAACTGGAAAAACGCCCTTGTAGCCGTTGTTACGTTCTTGATTGCGGCCTTTATCAATACAAAAGGAAAAGGTTTCCTTCGTATCATTCCTTTCCTCTTTGCCATCATCGGTGGGTATATCTTCGCTATGATGCTTGGTTTGGTTGACTTTACCCCAGTCCTTCAAGCCAACTGGTTTGAAATTCCTGGTTTCTACTTGCCATTTAGTACAGGTGGTGCCTTTAAAGAGTACAACTTGTACTTCGGTCCTGAAACAATCGCCATCTTGCCAATCGCTATTGTAACCATTTCAGAACACATCGGAGACCACACAGTCTTGAGCCAAATCTGTGGCCGTCAATTCCTAAAAGAACCAGGACTTCACCGTACGCTTCTCGGTGACGGTATCGCGACATCTGTATCTGCCTTCCTCGGTGGACCAGCTAATACGACCTACGGAGAAAATACAGGAGTTATCGGGATGACTCGTATCGCTTCTGTATCTGTTATCCGTAACGCGGCCTTCATCGCCATTGCTCTTAGCTTCCTTGGTAAATTTACTGCCTTGATTTCAACCATTCCAAATGCTGTGCTTGGTGGCATGTCAATCCTTCTCTACGGAGTTATCGCCAGCAACGGTTTGAAAGTTTTGATTAAGGAACGCGTTGACTTCAGCCAAATGCGTAACCTTATCATTGCAAGTGCTATGCTGGTACTTGGACTTGGTGGAGCAATCCTTAAACTCGGTCCAGTAACCCTTTCAGGTACTGCTCTATCAGCCATGACAGGAATCATCTTGAACTTGATTTTGCCACACGAAAATAAAGACTAATCATCTATACACAAAAAATCCACTCGATTGAGTGGATTTTTTTATTACTTACTCTTTATTTCCAACAGTAAATCTTTCAATGAAATAATGGTCACGGCTAGTAAAATCATAGCCATACCGACAAAATCAATCACATAAAACTGTTCCTTCATAATCAGAAAGGCAAAGAAAACGGCAGAAATTGGTTCTATGGAAGCTAATAAACTAGACTTAACAGGGCCTATCAGACTAGCTCCCTTTAGGAAAGCTGTATAGGCAAAGACCGTTCCGATGATGATAATCCCAGCAAATGCAAAGAGAAAATCTAAGCTAGTCGGTATGCTGGCCTGTAAGACTCCTGTGAAAGGAAGAGCCACTACACCAGAAATAACCATCCCGACACCAATCACCAAAATACTACCCCACTTCTTAATCAAAGCAATAGGAAGGATGATATAGAGGGCATAGGTCAAGGCTGAAAAGAGGCCCCAGAACAGACCTAGGGGTGTGACAGACAACTGGTCAAGTTCCCCGTGCGTCGCAATCAGAAAGGTTCCTCCTATAGCCAATCCAATCGAAATAATCTCAGCCAGTGTCGGTGCTACCCTATCCTTCATACAGGTATAAACCAAGATCCCAACGGGGCACACATACTGGAGAACTGTCGCTGTTCCAGCATTGGTCTCCTGAATGGCAGAAAGATAGGCAAACTGGTTTAAGAAAAGTCCGAACACTGCAAATAGCAACAGAGATAGCAGACTTTTTCTATCTTTTAAAAAAGCATAGAGTTTATCCTTTGCAGTCACGTAGGATAAGAACACCAGTGCCAAGCCTGCAATGATAAGTCGCAAATTGGTCAAGACTAGAGCGGAAATCCCGTGTACCATCAGGTATTGGCCACTGGTTCCAGACAAGCCCCAAGCAATTCCTGCTACTACTGTATACAGAGTTCCTTTTACGATTTTTGACATGCTTCCCCCTACTCTTCTTGACGAATCATTTCCATGACTTGGTTTCGGTCAACTATCCACTGGGCACGCTCATCCTTCTCATACGTTCGATTGGATAAAAAGATAGCCGCTTCTTGTTTCTCTCGATTCCACATGATAAAGGTACCAGTATAACCCGTATGGTCGAGCCAAGCCCCTTCCAGATTCCAGGCTAGAGACCGCTCCTTATCCTCTAAGGGAGAAAAATTTCGGCTCAATTCTGCAGCAAAATCATCTTTCAAGTAATGTTCCAGAAAGATCTGCAAATCCTTAACAGTCGAAAACAAACCAGCACTTCCAGCGTGTTTCCCTAATAGACGAGCTTTGGGATCATGAATGATTCCGGCCTCCACCCCTCTCACTGTTGGGACAGCTTGCTCAACGGGACCGAACTTGGTCTCCTTCATTCTCCATGCTTCCAAAACTTGTTCTTCTATAATCTGATCCAAGTCTTGGTTAAAGATTTTTTCCAAAAGAAAGCCCAAGAGTAAAAAGTGAACGTCCGAGTATAGGAAGGCTGGCTGATTTCGTCTGTTGAGGTGAAACATGGCTTCTCTTAATTCCTCTGCACTTAACTTGTCTCGATTGGGAATAAAGGGGTCCAAGTCTGTGGCATGGGTCAGAAGCTGCCGTATAGTGATATCAGGATAATCACACTCCGGTAAAAAATCCGTTACCGGTCGATCAATATCGAATGTGCCCTGCTGCCACAAGAAGGTAAAAACCGTCCCCACTCCCACGACCTTACTCACACTGGCTAGATCATAAACCAAACCACTTTCTGTCTTCAAGTCTCGTTCTGGATCACTCAATCCTAGATAAGACTCTTTCCATTCACCATCCTTATAATATGCAAAAGAGGCCCCGGGATAAATCCCTGCCTCAATTTGATTTTCTATTTTTCTTAGAATTTTTTCCCACTTCATGCTTCTTCAAACCACAATTCAATGTTATTGGTATCTTTACCAAGGAAGAATTTTTCAGACTTAGGGACAAAGTAGCCTGTCTTTTCAAATTTCTGACGAAGACTGGTTAGATCAAAATTCTTGACTAAAAATTTTAACATCGTCAGGTCCCAAGTGACATTGTTTTCAACAGCCAAATCTGGTCCTTGTCCTTTAGTAAAGGTAATTACTGGCGCTACTCCTTCGGGATCAAGTAAACTCTCTGTCCCTTCAGGCAAACGCAACTCCATAGAAACCTCAAATTGGCTCACGTATTTTATACTTGTATTTGAATAAAATTCAGGAACAGTTTCCAGTGGAACCAAATCTCTTATATCATCTTCTGCATGAACAAGGATCACATCCTCTTCAGGAGAAACAATCTCAAAAGCATACCCACGGTTACCTTTAAATAAGCGAGGAAGAGACTTCATCTGAGAAAGGAGGGCCTCGATTTCAGAGGGATTTTCAACCTTTATCAAGAGTCTAGCTAGCTTCTTAAGCCCTTCAACTCTGCGTGTTCGCATGCTTGGAGCCTCTTCTAAAATCAATCTCTCCGTAGCTGTCTGGTCGCCTAAGGAAAGAAAGGCAGACTCTTCCAGCAAAGGTTTCATCCCCAGGGTTTCAATGTAAAAACTTTCATTTAATTTTCGATTATTAACTTTCAAAGTCGGAACGATCCGAACAATCTCATTCACATTCATAAATTCCTCCAACTCTTTTATTTTAAAGGATTTTCGAATATTTTACAAGCCATATCTATTTTATTTAAAAATTTTATAACAAAAAAACTGGGATACCCCAGTTTCGTTTCTTATAGGTAAAGTAGTTTGAATAGTGCTACTGCTGCAATACCCGCTGCAATTGGAGCTACAACTGGAACCCATGCATACCACCATTTTGAATCACCCTTGTGTTGACCAAGAACTGATTTTGGAAGGAGTTCGTGAAGAAGACGTGGTCCAAAGTCACGAGCTGGGTTCAAACCAGGACCAGTAGGTCCACCGAGTGAAGTTACCAAGGCCATTACTAGGAAACCAAGTGCCAAGTGCGCAACTGAGATCCCAGCAGCTGTATGTGGAGCTACTTGAGCTTTCACTGCCAATTCACTTAAATCAACAGTTTGTCCAGCTTGAGTAGCCATTTGTTTCATGTATTGAAGAACCTCAGCACCAAAGAAGTTTTTAGTCAAACCAAGTGCTGCAAAGAAAAGAACAAATGAACCTACAAACTCATTGAGGAAGCCGTTAACAGTAGCTGCAAAACGTGATTCTTTTGTACCGTGGTCGATGCTTGAAATTGTTGAGAAGGTACCCAAGATATTGTTTGGATTTTCTGTCTTCAAGTAGTAAGGACGGTGAGTCGCTACAACCAAAGCTTGACCAAAAATCGCTCCCAAAACTTGTGCTAGGATGTAATATGGTACTTGCTCCCAAGAGAAAAGTCCACTAACAGCAAGTCCAAGAGTGAAAGCTGGGTTGATGTGGTTACCAGATACATTACCAAACATCAAGGCTGGGATCATAACCCCCATACCATAACCAACCGCGATAACGAGCCAGCCACTTTGGTGACCTTTCGTACCTTTAAGTTCAACGTTAGCAACTGCACCATTACCAAGAATGATCAAAATAGCAGTTCCCAAGAATTCTGTGGCATATTTAATAGCCCATGTAAAATCCATTTGATAGATTCTCCTTAAATTTTTTTAGACAATCCTTATTCTATCAATTTTTAGGCCTTTTAGCAATATCTTTTCTAAAAGAATCTATGGAAAACGCTTTATTTAACTTATCTTTAAGAAAAGGACAAAAGGAGTCAAACTCCTTTTGTCCTAATAGTTATTCTTGACGCTTACCAAAGTCTACAATCATCTGCTCCATCTCTTGGCGACTCGGAGTGGTCAGCATATAAAGGTAGTCCCCTTGTAGCTCTGCAAAGGCTGCTGGCATGATTTTTTTGACCTTGAATTGCTGGCTGTACTTAGCAAGCAAGTCTTCTTCTGAATAGACATAGTTTGCATTGGCACGACGTGATGTAGCTAAACAGTATTGTGGTTCAAACTCTGATGCTGGGAACTCTTCTCCTGCGACAATAGCTGCATAGCCACGATAGAGGTCCAAAGAGTGAGCAAAGTTATAAACATCAATGGTAAAGCCACCTGCAGGACGGTTATTGTACTCAATGGCAATGTAGTCGTCCCCGTCACGGAAAAACTCGATATGGAAAAAGCGCTCTTTCATACCAAATTCCTTGACAATGGCCTCGCCATACTTGCGCAGTTTGGGATCCATATCCTTGAGTACATAGTAGGAATTGTCCATCTTATAAATCATCAGATCAAGTGGTGTATGGGCATAATCGAAAGTCGTTGAAAAGACGATATTGCCATCCTTGTCCACAAGCCCGTCAAAGGTACAGATTTCACTAGAAGTGACAAATTTCTCAAAGAAATAAACGGTAGAATGGTCCCACTCTTCCTTGAAGTGATTTACATCTTCTTCTGTCTCAAGCTTAAAGGTTGCTGCCGCTCCCACTCCGTTATCAG
Organism: Streptococcus sp. HJ1; assembly: GCF_052399005.1. Lineage (GTDB taxonomy): Bacteria > Bacillota > Bacilli > Lactobacillales > Streptococcaceae > Streptococcus. The sequence continues at coordinate 1,374,692 of NZ_CP199005.1, forward strand.
GTTTGGCAATCATTGGTAGGCCAATCGTCTCGACTGCTTGGTCTACATCTGCTTCTGTCTGGATAACAGCCCCAGGTACAACTGGTACGCCTGCCTTCTGGAATAGTTTCTTCATCTCAGACTTAAACTTGGTTTTTTTAAGATCTTCGGGTTTGGCACCAAAGACATTGAATTGTTCTCTGAGTGTTGCGTCTAGTTCAAGCCAGTATTCATTGTGCGACTCGATGCGGTCGATAGGACCATGCTTGTAGAAAAGAAAGGCAACAGCACGCTTAACTTCGTCTATGTTCTCAAGATTGTCTACACGGAAATACTCGGTCAGGCTATTGCGCAAAGGCTCATCCAGTTGCTCGTAGGGTTCTTGACCAATTCCCAATACTGTGATGCCTTTACTAGCTAGTTCAATAGTAAACTGTTGAAAGTTTTGTGGATAATAGGGAGAAATAACAAGGTAATTCATAGGCAACTCCTTTTATAGATACAGGTGTCCAAGAAAATAAGGCATTTGTTTACGCCACCATTCCCAGTCATGGGCTACATCGTGTCCCCATTCAGCAAACCAGGCTGGAATTTGTTTCTGGTCAAAGGCTTCTTTGAGCTTGTAGAAAGATGGCAGACCATCTTGTTCCCAGGCACCAAGTCCCGTACAAACGACGATTTCTGCCTGACGGTAACGATCAATAAACCAGCCGTCGTTTTGATTCCAGATATAATCTACTGGCGAGTTTTGGTAAATAGCATCGTCATTGTAGTAATCGCCAACAAAGAAACGTGCGTCGTAAACACCACTGAGGGCAATCACCTTGGTAAAGACATCTGGATGCTGGAGAAAGAAATTAAGTGCATGGTAAGCCCCCATTGAGCATCCTGTCGTCATCATGCCATCAAACCAACCTGTCTTATGCTTGATAAAAGGAATGGCCTCCTCAATTACATAGCGTTCGTAGGCGCGGTGCATCTCCGCCTGGTCATGAGCATTTTTCCAAGTAGCCAGCCAGCTCTCACTGTCCACACTGGATAGCGTAAAGAACTGGACGCGGCCCTCCTCGATAAAGGAAGCACAGGCATCAATCATGCCAAAATCATAGTATTCATTGTGACTGCCACCAGATGAAGCAAAAACAACAACTGGAATCCCAGCATGTCCATAACGGTTGAGATACATTTCACGGTTGAGATGGCCACTCCAGTGGCTAAGGTTTTCAATATGCATTGGCTTTCTCCTTTCCTAACTTACCATTTCTCTGCAAAAAATCGGAGACAGTCTGGTAAATTTTCCGACCAAGGGATTTCACTATGGATCGCACCAGACTGAACTTTCAAGACAAGATTATCCAGATGAACTCCCCCTGCAATCAAATCATGGTAATAGCGAAGCGATGAGTCGATATAGGCTTGCTTGATATTGCCAGCCATCAAGGTCTTGTCTGTATCATCCGCTTCTTCTGTTCCTACATAGATAAAAATGCGCTGTTCAGGCGTCAATTTTTTACGCTCGATATAGCGGTTAAATGCTTCTTGGTGGAGCCAGTTAGCAGATGAAAAGACACCTAGACAACCAATTCGATCTTGGTACTCTAGTCCGATAAACTGGGTGATATTGCCTCCTAGCGACGAACCAATCATAGCGGTGTGCTGGCGATCAGCTTTGGTACGATAGGTTTCATCGATAAAAGGCTTGACCACCTCCATGACAAACTCGGCATACTCCACACCCTTACCACCAAACTGCTGGCCTGGAATAGGAGATTCTTGAAACTTCCAAGCTGCATACTCATTCATCCGCCCCATACCATCATTGTCAATAGCAACAACAATCATGCGACTGATGTCAGGATTTCGCTTAATAGCTGGAATAATCTTCCAAGAGTGACCGATATAGGACTCCTTGCTGTAAAAGACATTTTGCCCATCATGAAAGTAAACAACAGGGTAAAAACGGTCTGTGTCTTTCTCGTAGTCCTTTGGCAGGAGCACACGCACACGACGCTCTTTTCCTGTATAAGGAACCTTGAGTTTGTGTTCTTTCATTTTTAAGTAAAAGTAGGAATGATTCATTGTCAGAAAACTCTCTATATTCAAAATTTTATCTTATTATACCATAAAAATAGAAAAAAAGTCAGTTAATGTCCATTTTAAGGATAAATAACTAACTTTTTTCATTTGTTTTTCTGAATTCTTCTGGATTTTCTGATTAGAGGAGATTGTCAATTAACTCATCGACAGTATCTTTTTCAACCTGGGGAGTGATTTCAGTAATCATAATCCCAGCCACTGCTCGCTCAACCAAGCCTTCAACATCCATGCGTTTTTCATACTGCTCTGCATTCTCTATCTTAGGATTGGTCTTAGGACGGTCAGGCGCAAAAATAGTACAGCAATCTTCAAAAGGCTGGATTGAAATTTCAAAGGTATCGATTTCCTGCGCGATGTCAATGATTTCCAACTTGTCCATCGTAACCACGGGACGAATGATGGGAGTGCTAGTCACAGCGTTGATAGTCTGCATACTTTCCAAGGTCTGGCTAGCTACTTGACCAAGACTTTCCCCATTGATGATAACTAAACCATTTCGTACCTCACGGATACGGTCGGTAATGCGCATCATAAAACGACGCGTCAAGGTCATGAGGTAGGCTTCTGGCGCCTTAGCCTTGATTTCCTCTTGAATCTCAGTGAAAGGCACCTCGATAAACTGGATATTCCCACCAAACTTGGTCAATTTGCGGGTCAAATCGTGGGCTTTCTTGAGGGCACCAGGACTCGTATATGGCGGGCTGGCAAAGTGGACGGCTTCAATATCTACCCCACGTTTAAGAGCTAGATAACCTGCCACGGGTGAATCAATTCCTCCTGACAACATGAGCATGCCTTTACCAGAACTTCCCACAGGTAATCCTCCTGCTCCACGAAAAGTTTCATAGGAAAGATAGGCAGCCTCTTCACGAATCTCAACCTGAAGATTAATATCTGGATTTTTCATCTGAGCTTGCACGTTTGGAATAGCCTCGAAAACAGCTCCACCGAGAGTTTGATTGAGTTCACGACTGTCGAGTTCAAAGTTGTGGTCGCTACGCTTGCTAGTGATTTTAAAGGTCATCCCTTCCTTATAGATTTCCTTCATAATCTCTTGGACAGCAGACTTCAGAACTTCCACTGACTTTTCAATCTTATACACAGGAGAAAAATTTTGAATTCCAAAGACTTGTTTGAGCGATTCTGCTACTGCTGTGTAATCTGCTCCATTGAGGTAAGCGTGGGCACGGTCGCGGTCTGCGGTTACCTTAACCTGGGGATAGATAGACAAAACGTCTGAAATATTATTACGAAGTTTATTGATGAAACGCATACGATTTTTGTGTTTGGTTGACAATTCTCCGTAGCGAATCATAATTTCTGAATACTGCATAAATGCTCCTATCTTACTTTTCTAGTTTGATTGTAAATTAATTTTAGCTTGGTCAAAAACTGCTCGACCTGACTCATATCATTTTCCAGGTCCAGACTTAGACGCACAGCTGACTGGGCCTTATCCTTGTCCACTCCCATGGCTATCAAGGTCCCCGCAGGTTTTCCTGCCTTGGATGAACAAGCAGAGGTTGTGGAAATGAAAATGTCATAGTCTTCAAAAGCGTGAACAATGACTTCACCACGAACACCCTTAATCCCAAAAGTCAGGATATGAGGGGCAAAGTCATCCTCATCTGAAAAGACAAAAATATCTGGATAAGCAAGAAGGGCTTGGCGAATGACTGCCTTCATCTGCCCAGTCTTGCTAGTAAAGACAGCTAACTTTTCCATAGACAAACGGAGGGCCTTGGCTGTTGCTGCAATTCCTGCTATATTCTCAGTTGTTGAACGATAGTCCCCCTCTTGGCCACCACCAGTTAATAGGGGGGTGATTTTCTTGCCAGACTTGATATAAACAAATCCAACACCACGAACTCCGTGGAATTTATGACTAGAGAAGGTCGCAAAATCCACTCGATCAGTCAGGTATTTTTCAGTCGGAATCTTAGCAAGTGCCTGAACTGCATCAACATGGAAGGAAATAGTTGGCTTGTCTGCCAACAGTTCTGAGATAGCCTCAATAGGCTGAATAGACCCAATTTCGTTGTTAACTGCCATGATAGAAACGAGGATCGTATCAGGTCGTATCAAATCCTCTAGAGCCTCAACATCCACAAATCCTCTGCTATCAACTGGGGAAATATCCACCTCAAAACCTTGACTTTTCAGCCAGAGAGCTGACTCCTTGACTGCCGGATGCTCAATAGCTGATACGATGATGTGCTTGCCAAACTGGGCTTTTTCAAAGGCCACACCCTTGATAACCCAGTTATCCCCTTCTGTTCCTCCAGAGGTAAAGAAGATTTCATCGCTCTTCTTGCCGATTAAATCTGCAATTTGCTGCCGGGAAGCATCTAAAATTCGTGTTGCCTGATCTCCCAAACGATGGAGACTAGACGGATTTCCTACAATTTTTGAAGCGACCTGCATGTAAGTTTCAAGTGCTTCAGGATAAGGCTTGGTTGTCGCCGAATTATCAAAGTAGATCATGTTTTCTCACGCTTTCTAAAATCACTCCTTCTATTGTATCACGAAAAGAGACCTGCGACAAGAAAGGGAGGTTTCTCTTTTTTTAAGATTTTTTTAAAGAAATGAGGTATAATAAATCATAATCAAAGGAGAGTATCATGTCTAACTATCGTAGAACTTCTAATAAATCAAAAACTGAACACATTAAAAAAGGATTTACTGTCTTTCAAAAAACGATTGCTACCATCGGTAGTATCCTTGGTCTCATCACCGCTACTATCACCATCATGAACGCCATGGATAATAACAAAAACAACAAAAAAGAACCGACGACAACCCAAACAACTGTTGTCAAGGAAATTCAAAAGGAATCCCCTCAGGAAAATACTACACCTAACAAGGACAACACTTCTACTAAAGAAAATACCCCACAAGAAGAAACTTCTCAATCCAACAAGAAAGAGGATAAAAAAGAAGAACAGAAAACAACAACTCAGGACTCTTCTACACCTGCTACAAATAAAGAAACAAGCGATAACGGAACACAGTCAAATACGACGAGTTCTGAAACTAAAACAAACCAGTAACCACTAAAATAGCTTCCCTCCAGATTTGGAAAGAAGCTATTTTTTTATTGTTGCAATACTTTTCGTGGTTTGGTTCCTTCAGCTGGGCCTATGACACCTGCCATTTCAAGTTCTTCCATCAGGCGGGTCGCACGGTTAAATCCAACCGACAAACGACGCTGAATCATCGAAGCACTAGCTTTCTGCGTCTCGATAACCAGAGCCTTGGCTTCTTCAAAGAGCGGATCGCCACCAGCTTCACCGTCAGAGAAATCTCCTTCATTATCTGGGACGTCTCCTGGGTCAAAGCTATCATCATAGTCCGCATCAGCCTGATCCTTGATGAAGTTTACGATGCGTTCAACATCATCATCCGAGATAAAGGATCCTTGCAGACGGACCGGGTGATTTTCATCAATTGGTTTAAAGAGCATGTCTCCTCTACCAAGTAATTTTTCTGCTCCATTTTCATCCAAGATGGTTCGTGAATCTGTTCCCGATGAAACTGCAAAAGCCACACGAGACGGTACATTGGCCTTGATAAGACCAGAGATGACATCAACCGATGGACGTTGCGTTGCAAGAATCATGTGAATCCCTGCCGCACGCGCCTTCTGTCCGAGACGAATGATAGCATCTTCCACTTCCTTGCTGGCCACCATCATAAGGTCAGCCAACTCGTCCACAATGACAACAATCAAAGGCAGGGGTACTTGTTTGTACTCAGATTGGCTATTAAATTCCTCGACCTTAGCATTGTAACCAGCGATATTTCGCACACCAACCTTAGCAAAGAGTTCATAACGGTTTTCCATCTCATCCACGACTTTTTGGAGAGCCTTGCTGGCCTTACGTGGATTGGTCACAACTGGAATCAAGAGGTGAGGAATGTCATTGTACACCGATAACTCAACCATCTTAGGATCGACCATCATAAACTTGACCTGGTCGGGTCTTGCTTTCATCAGAATACTAGCGATAATACCATTAACTGCGACTGATTTCCCTGATCCCGTCGAACCTGCAACAAGTAGGTGGGGCATCTTGGAAAGATCAAAGGTGCGAGCCGTTCCATTGACAGCCTTACCTAGAGGAATTTCGAGGAGATTTTCTGGTTTAGTCTGAGACTGTTCCCAGAGCTCACGGAAAGAAACGGTCGCAATCTCAGAGTTAGGAACCTCAATCCCGACTAAGGATTTACCAGGTATTGGAGCCTCAATCCGAACATCCTTGGCCGCTAGAGCAAGCGCTAAGTCGTCTGCTAGATTGGAAATTCGGTTAACTCGAACACCAACGGCTGGCTTGACTTCATACTTGGTAACAGATGGACCGATTTCAGCCCGTTCCACTGTTACCTTAATCCCAAAGCTAGCAAAGGTTTCTTCTAGTATTTTGATATTTTCTCGGACGATCTTCTTTTCCTTGGATTGGTCTTTGGGTTTATCTGGCGCAAAGAGTTGCAAGCTTGGTAGTTTGTATTCAAGGGCTTCTTTGGTAGAAAAATCAACCTGCACCTCTTCATCCTCAAAGTCTTCTTCCACATCTGGAACTTCTAAGTCAGCTTGAGGAAGGATAATCTCTGGTTCGATCCATTCTTCCTCAGGAATTGGGGGGAGATCATAGACTGGTACCTCAGATAAGATTTCTCCAGTTTCAGGATCTACAGGAGGAAGCGACAGCGCATCCTGCTCTTCTAGTTCTCTCTGAATTCTTGCTGCTTCTTCAGCTTCTTGACGTGCCTTTTCTTCTTCTCTCTTGATGAAACGTTCCTGTTTTCTCTGTTCCTGTTTTTCCATGAAGGATCTGAACTGCGCTCCAATAAAGGCTGCAACATCATAAATAGACCAAGGACTAATCAGGAGAATCCCAACTAAAATCAAGAGAACCCCAATAAAGTACGATCCGATATTTGAAAAAAGAAAGGCAATGGGGATATAAAGTCCGACACCAAGCAGGCCTCCACCAGCAAAACTAGTCACCCGCATTCCAGTCAGGTCCGTCATAACTTGAGACAAGGTCCCTTTTAGAACTGCCTGCTCCAAGCCAAATTTCCAGACAAGATAAGCCTCAAAAATTAAGAGTAAGCCAGCGAAGATACAGAGAAATCCTGACAGAAGTCCTTCTTGCTTACGGATCCATTTAAATAGAAAGAGATAAATGAGGAGGGCACCAATGGCCACATAGGCCAAACTTCCGACCACCAGTCGAATGAGATTATAAAGGGTGATACCCGCCGCACCAAGCTTGAGAGCTGCAATAATCAACAATAAGGCAATCCCTAAGGAAATCAACATCCTCTGGATAGCCTGTTTTCTTTCGAGTTCTGCTTTAGACGGTCTCCGTCTTGTTTTTGTAGTATTCTTGTTTGCCATTCTTCTATTATACCATATTTCACAGTCATTTCGAACAGAGAAAAAGATTGCACCAAATGGTAACAATCTTTCTATTCTAATCCTTTTTATGCTTGTGGTTTGCGTAGGGAACCATAAACCACACCACTTACAATTGCTCCAATCAAGACAAAGACAAGGTAAAGAAGGGCATTTGAAGTTAGGGCGATGACGAAGATGCCTCCGTGTGGTGCCATGAGTTTGATACCTGCAAGACCAACGAGACCACCTGCTACTGCTGATCCAAGAACGAAGCTTGGGATCGCACGAGCTGGGTCAGCGGCACCAAATGGAATCGCTCCTTCAGTGATAAATGACAAGCCCATGATGATGTTTGTCAAACCAGAGTTACGTTCTTCTTTGGTAAATTTATTTTTAAAGAGGAGGGTTGCTACAAAGATAGCAAGTGGTGGAACCATTCCTCCAGCCATAACTGCTGCCATGGCTACAGAACCACCTGAAGAAACAGTCGCTGCAAGCGTACCTGTACCAAAGACATAGGCTGCTTTATTGACAGGCCCACCCATATCAACAGCCATCATACCACCAAGAACGATACCGAGAAGGACAGCTGAACCTCCTCCAAGACCGCCTAGGAAGTCATTCATAGCAGTGTTGATTGCTGCCATTGGGATGTTAACAGCTAGCATAACAAATCCAGTCAAGATTGTTCCAAGAAGTGGCAAGAGTAGGATAGACTTAGCCCCTTCAAGTGAACGAGGAACTTTAACGTATTTCTTGATAGCAAGAACTAAAGCACCTGCGATAAACCCACCAACAAGGGCACCGAGGAAACCAGATGAGACACCTGCAAGAGTTGAAGTTGCTTCACCACCTGCTGCATAAGGGATTTTACCAAAGGCAAAACCTTCTTTGGCAATTGCACCAGCCACAAAACCAGCTACCAAACCTGGTTTTTCAGCGATAGAGTAGGCAACATATCCTGCAAAAACTGGAAGCATCAAGCCAAAGGCTGCACCACCAATTTTCATAAACATAGAAGCCAACTCATGGTAGGATCCGAGATTGCCAAGACTATCTTGTGGCACACCCAAAGCACCATCAATCAAGAAGGCAAGGGCAATCATGATACCACCACCGATAACGAATGGCAACATTTGAGATACACCACTCATTAAGTGTTTGTAGAAGGCACCACCTATACTTTGTTTTTCATTCAAGGCTGCTAAGTGAGTATCATTGGCACCTTCTGGAGCCGCAATCATGAAGAAGAGGTCTGTTGGTTGCCCATCCAAGCTCTCATAGTCAACACCCTTGTTTGACTTTGCAAAGAGAACGGTTGCTTCTTTGACAGCAGAGTTTTTGCTGTGTGGCATAGCGATTCCGTCACCCAAACCAGTGGAAGTTAGAGCTTCACGCGCTAAGATTCCTTCTTTAAAGGTTTCAAAATCCGTCACATAACCGTGATCTACCAAACTATGAATCATCTCTTCGATAGCTGCTGTTTTTTCAGTTGCTTGCAAATCTAACAACATCACATCTTTTCTCAATAAATCTTGAATTTTCATCTTTTTTCTACCTCAACTTTTTCATAAGTTTCTTTAATAAATGCTGCAGTTGCTAAATCATCTGAAAATGTCGTTGCTGTTCCACAAGCTACTCCCCACTTGAAGGCTTCTACTGCGTCTTTTGATTTGACAAATTCACCTGTAAACCCAGCGACCATAGAGTCACCAGCCCCGACTGAATTTTTGACTGTTCCCTTGATTGGTTTAGCGAAGTAAGCTCCCTCAGATGAGACAAGAAGAGCACCGTCACCAGCCATAGAAATGATGACGTTTTGTGCTCCTTTGGCCAGTAACTGACGAGCATAGTTCTCGATTTCATCTAAACTTTCGAGTTTCACTCCAAAGATAGCTTCAAGTTCGTGATTATTTGGTTTAACCAAAAGTGGCTGGTAGTCCAAACTATCAATCAAGGTCTGTCCTTCAAAGTCACAAACGACTTGCGCACCAGTCTTGCGTGTCAAGGCAATCAAATCCTTGTAGATAACATTGCCTAGGTTCTTAGCACTCGAACCCGCAAACACAACCGTATCTTCTGCTGTCAGGCTTGAAAGAATAGCTTTTAACTCTTCAAGTTGTTCGGGCTCAACATTTGGACCAGTTCCATTGATTTCTGTTTCTTGATCTGCTTTAATTTTAACATTGATACGAGTATCTTCAGATACTTGGACAAAACGAGTTTCGATTTCTTCCTCTGTAAGGGTATCTGTGATAAATTTACCAGTAAAGCCTCCGATAAATCCAGTCGCAGTATTAGGAATATCCAAGCGCTTCAAAACACGACTGACATTAATTCCTTTCCCACCAGCAAACTTATCATCACTGTCCATACGATTGACACTGCCGACTTGAACTTGGTCCAAGCGCACGATATAGTCTATGGATGGATTAAGTGTGACTGTATAAATCATACTTCTATTACCTCCGTTTTCTTCTTAATAGCCTGTAAGAGCTCATGCCCTTGACTTGTGATGACAATAGCGCGTTTGAGAGGTGCTACCTTGGCAAAGCAAGTTTGACCAATCTTTGACGAATCAACCAAGACATAGGTTTGTTTGGCATTCTCTAAAATAGCACGCTTAACGGCTCCCTCCTCCATATCAGGAGTCGTATAATAACCATCGTCCACACCATTCATCCCGATAAAGGCACGGTCAAAGTGCAATTGATTGATTTGGTTAAGAGCAACACCACCGATACATGCATCTGTTGCCATCTTGACACTTCCTCCAACCATGACAGTTGGAATCTGTTTTTCAACCAACTGAACCGCATGATGAATGGAGTTGGTCACAACTGTGATATTCTTATTAACCAATTCCTTGATTAAAAAAGCAGTTGTCGTTCCAGCATCAATAAAGATAACATCTTGTTCCCTGATAAGAGAGGCTGCTTTCTGAGACAGCAGCTTCTTCTCTTGAAGGTTTTTGACAGATTTTTCTTGGATGGTTTCTTCTTCCTGCAAGGAGTGGGGTAATTCTGCTCCACCATGCACACGGCGAAGCTTGTTTTCCGCCTCCAACTCGTCCAAATCTCTTCGTACTGTCGATTCTGATGTTTCTAATAAACTAACCAATTTTTCTAAGGAAACTACATGATGTTGATTTAACTCCTCTAAAATCAGTTGTTTTCTCTCTGTTTTTAACACCAAAACACCTCCTGTTATCGTTTACACTATTCATTCTAACACAATTTCTATCAAAGTCAAGCATTTTTTATCAATTTCTTTCAAAAGCTATCATTTTTGTCAATTCCAACATTTTTATTGCAAGATAAGTGGCTTTATGGTAGACTATTTGAGTAAGTATTGGAAGATTACTCAAGAGGCTTAAGAGGCCGTGTTGGAAACGCGGTAGGCGTGTAACAGCGTGCGTGGGTTCGAATCCCATGTCTTCCGTAGAAAAAGAAAAACTGCATTGAGGTGCAGTTTTATTTTATTTATCATACTAAAAATGTCTATTTGCAAAAATCTACAACTTAATAAGTGAAAGGACACTACTTTAATCGGAGAACGGTTTGCAAAGTATATCGATTTTTAAGGAAGTTCGCCTCCTTTTTGTGACTCCCTTTTTTGCAAAAGAATGCAAAGGAATGCCAAATACAAAAATAAAAACGCTGATTTATCAACGTTTTAGAAAGGTTTGCGAAAGAATGCAAAATATAGATGGAGCCGGTGGGAGTCGAACCCACGTCCAAACACCTGCCAACATATTTGTCTACAACCATAGGTTATGTATTGTTTTAACAGCTCCTCGACACATAACTCAAGCCTAGGAACTGCGAGTCTATCAATCTCTTATCAAACCACTAGACAAGGCTTGATCGTATCTCGCTAATCATAAGACCTGTCATTGAACACGAGCAATCCAAATCAGGTCACGCCTGCTGGTTTTTAGGCAGCTAGAGCGTAAGAAGTGTTATTTTTTGCAGTTATATTTAACTGAGCGTTTACGTCGCCACACGGGTTGCAAAATATGCCTCATAATGCCTGTCGAATCCGTAACGACCCCAGGATGTTAGAACTATTATAACCTATCTTCATAAAAAATGCAAAATCAAGTCAATTCTTTAGAAAAGATACGTTTTTAAAATATCTGATAAAGCTTGATAACCAGCTACACTTAGATGGAGACCATCCGTTGTATAGGCTGATTGAAGTTGTCCTTCTGAATCTGTCAAACTATCATAAATTGGTAGAAAATCTACTTGCATATAGGCGGAAGCTAGAGCCTCATAGGCTTGATTCCATTCTCTGATCTTTTCATTGGTACGAATATAAACTGTCTGCTTGTATTCTTCTCCTTCATTGACTGGCAGGATAGAAACAAGCTTTATTTGTGACAGCGGATATTCTCGGGCAATCGATTGGATCACACGCTCAAGATTATCCAAGGCTTCATTCATGGAAACATCTTTTCCGATGTCATTTGTCCCAATTAAGAGAATAATTTGATCGACAGCATCACCATAAAGATGGGCATCAAGATTGTCTAGTAGAAGCCCCGTCTGGTAACCTCGGATGCCTCGATTAACAATCGTCTTGGCAGTCCCGAGTAACTCTTGCAAAGGGTAGTATTCTACAATCGAATCGCCGATAAAAATCATATCTGGTTCTAGAACAGATACTTGATTCAATTCACGATACTTGGTTTGAATCTTTGCCTGCTCTTTTAGAAGCCAATTTTCTAATAACTGTACTGCCACCTTATCCCTCTTTCTCTAACCAATTTTCTAGGACCTGATAAACGCCCCCTTGGCTGTTAGCTGGAGCTAGGGCAGTTGCAACTGCCTTGGCCTCATCATCAGCATTTTCCATAGCATAGGCAATTCCAGCCATCTCCAACATCTCAACATCATTTTCGCTATCACCAAAAGCCATGATTTGTTCCGATGTCAAATCCCAGCGCTTGAGTAATTCTTCCAATCCCCAAGCCTTGTGAACCCCAGCTTGCAGGATATCGATACAGCCATAACCGCTAGAAACAGCTCTTACACGACCATCAAAGAGGTCATTGATTTCCTGCAAAACAGAACTAGAGCGTTCCTCTCCAACGACCATGCTCATCTTTAGAACTCCTCCAAAGAGGTTTGAGTTTAGCTCATCCACAAAATTGGTCCTTTGGTAAAGTTTTTCAATCATCTCTGGAGTCATAAATTTTTCCAGGTCTGTAAAAACCGTTCCTTCCTTGACAAAACTCCCGTTCATACTAGTGACGACGAACTGATCTCGACACTCCCTCCCTTTAAAATGAAGGAGAGCCTTGTCAACCATAGCATCATCCCAGGTCTGAGCTTGAAGTAATGTATCATACTCAAATATCCGAGCACCGTTAGCAACAACCAGGACTACTCGACTCGCCAAGTGTTCTAATAATTGCCTCATTCGATGGACTTCATTCCCCGTCGCAATGACAAAACGGATACCTCGTTCATCTAATTGGTCTAAAATCTTTTCTAAACGTGGCAAGTCCAGTTGCCCTCTTGGATCCAGCAAGGTCCCATCCATATCTGTTGCAATCAATTTAATCGTCATCTCGTCTCCTTTAGGGCGAGTGCTTACCACTTCAACCCTACATGCTCATTCATTTCTTTATAGGCTGTGTCAATTCGTTCCTTGGTTGCCTCATCCAACTGCTCACGGTAACGTCCCCCTTCAATGAAGTCCTCTAGGATATAGGTCTGATAGAGGAAGAGCGGATAGCCTTCTGGGGAGTAAGTCCCTTTGGGTGTCCGATTGACCCAAGTAGGATGCGCTTTGGCGGTTTCAATCCTTGTCTTTCCATCTTTTTTCTTAATGGTCACATCCATGAGAACACCACGCTCTGTCCACTTGGCATTTCCCTCGTCTTGCATGGTTTCAATGCGCTGATTTGAGAGGAAATTCCCCATGGAATAGATAATCAGTTTTTTGTCACCATCTTTTTCAACTGTTTCAGCAGGTTCAACGACGTGAGGATGCCCTCCAAAGATAATATCGGCTCCCCAGTCCACCATCTTGTGGTACAGTGTCTTTTGTTCTTCCGTTGGTTCTAGCTGGTACTCAATTCCCATCTGAGGCATAACAACAGTGATATCCGCTTCTTTCTCTGCACGCTCGATTTCTGCCTTCATCTTTTCTTCGTCTAAGTCAGAAAGATAGCGATTATAGTCCTCTTGGGAAATAGATTGTTCAATGCCATTAAAGCCATAGGAATAGGCCAAGAGAGCTACCTTAATACCATTGACTTCCTTGATGACTATAGGGGCTTGGTCACGGGATTCATGTGTGTAAACTCCGATAGGTGTCATTCCTGCCTTTTCAATAGCTTGAGCTGTTGAGACCACTCCCTCTATCTGAGAATCTAGGATGTGATTGTGGGCCAAGTCTAGAACTTGATAGCCTGCATCCTTGATCGCATTCATCACCTCACCAGGTGCATTAAAAAGAGGATAACCTGCTAAATAGTGGTCCTTGTTCACAGTTCCTTCAAAGTCACCAATCACCAAGTCCGCTTGTTTGAGCCAGGGCTTGACATACTCAAAATTTTCATGAAAATCATAGGTCCCATCTTCTTTTAGAGCTGTTCGGTAGATAGGAATATGGTAGAGAAGATCACCATTTGCCATGATACGTGCCGTCGTTTCACCAGACTGATCTTCCTTGGATTGACTGGAAGTACTTGCAGAATCAAGAGTTTGATTACTAGGACTCGTTCCCTTACTACCTTGTACTGCTCGAACTAATAAGTTTCCCCCCATGGATAAGGCAACTGCAAGCAATAACACAATAATAAACTGGGCATTGGTCCAGGATTTATAATTCCGAAAGAAATCCACACTAGTTCTCCACACCCCATAAAGAGAGCCCTGAGACCGTCTATCTTGTCGCTTTTCCATCTTTATTCCCCCTTGCCTTTTGGTGCAAGTCTTTTCTTTTATTATACCACAGACAAAAGAGGAATACCGTTTATTATATTATTTTTTAGGAACTTCTGCGACTTTCTTTCTCGCCTATTTTGTGTTATCATGTAGAGGTAATGAAAGGAGAGAAAATGTCTGCAATAGAACGTATTACAAAAGCTGCTCACTTAATTGATATGAACGATATTATCCGTGAGGGAAACCCTACTCTTCGCGCAGTTGCTGAGGAAGTCACTTTCCCACTGTCTGACCAGGAAATCATCCTTGGCGAAAAGATGATGCAATTCCTCAAACATTCTCAAGATCCTGTTATGGCTGAGAAAATGGGGCTCCGCGGTGGTGTTGGGCTGGCCGCTCCCCAGCTCGATATTTCAAAACGCATTATTGCCGTCTTGGTCCCAAATATTGTGGAAGAAGGTGAAACTCCACAGGAAGCCTACGACTTGCAAGCTATTATGTACAATCCAAAAATTGTCTCTCACTCTGTTCAGGACGCTGCTCTTGGCGAAGGAGAAGGTTGCCTGTCTGTTGACCGAAACGTACCTGGCTATGTTATTCGCCATGCCCGCGTCACTGTTGATTACTTTGACAAGGACGGCGAAAAACACCGTATCAAGCTCAAAGGATACAACTCCATCGTTGTCCAACATGAAATTGATCACCTAAACGGAATCATGTTTTACGATCGTATCAATGAAAAAGATCCATTTGCTGTTAAAGATGGTTTACTGATTCTGGAATAAAGAAAATCCCGTTGCAAGACGGGGTTTTGTGTTATAATAGAGGCATGAAATCAAATGATATTGTCTATGGCGTCCACGCCGTTACTGAAGCCCTCCTTGCAAACACTGGAAACAAACTCTACCTCCAAGAAGATCTTCGAGGTAAGAATGTTGAAAAAGTCAAGGAACTGGCTACAGAAAAGAAGGTATCCATTTCTTGGACTTCAAAAAAATCCCTGTCTGAGATGACCGAAGGCGCTGTCCACCAAGGTTTTGTTCTACGAGTGTCCGAATTTGCCTATAGCGAGCTGGATCAAATCCTTGCCAAAACACGTCAAGAAGAAAATCCACTTTTATTGATTCTGGATGGTCTAACTGACCCTCATAATCTAGGTTCTATCTTAAGAACCGCTGACGCGACCAATGTTTCAGGTGTCATCATTCCCAAGCACCGAGCTGTCGGTGTAACTCCAGTCGTTGCCAAAACAGCTACTGGTGCTATTGAGCATGTACCGATTGCGCGAGTGACCAACCTCAGTCAAACCCTAGACAAACTCAAGGCTGAAGGCTTCTGGACCTTTGGAACGGATATGAACGGTACTCCTTGCCACAAGTGGAATACAAAAGGGAAAATCGCCCTCATCATCGGAAATGAAGGGAAAGGCATCTCTAGCAACATCAAAAAACAGGTCGATGAGATGATTACTATTCCCATGAATGGGCATGTTCAAAGTCTCAATGCCAGTGTTGCTGCAGCCATTCTCATGTACGAAGTTTTCCGAAACCGACTATAAAAAGTTTCCAATCAAGTGATTGGAAACTTTTTTCTTAACTATGTTCTGTAATAAATTTGTAAGCTTCTTGACCAGCGATAGCCCCATCTCCAACTGCTGTTGTCACTTGGCGAAGATCTTTCTGGCGAACATCTCCAACTGCAAAGATACCGTCAACGGCAGTTTTCATGTGATTATCTGTCACAATCCAGCCTGCCTGGTCTTGAATATTCAATTCTTTAACAAAATCGCTAACAGGATCCAAACCGACATAGATAAAGACACCACCGAAGGCTTGCTCTGTCACTTGACCCGTTTTTACATTTTCAAATACGACAGATTCTACTCGGTTTTCACCTTTGATTTCCTTGACAACAGAATCCCAGATAAAGTTGACTTTCTCATTTGCAAAAGCACGGTCTTGCAAAACCTTTTGGGCACGAAGTTCATCTCGACGGTGAACAATAGTGACGGACTTGGCAAAGCGAGTTAAGAACAGAGCTTCTTCTACCGCTGAATCTCCACCACCGACTACGAGCAAGTCTTGATCACGGAAGAAAGCTCCATCACAGACCGCACAGTAAGAAACACCACGACTGTTCAATTCTTCTTCTCCGGGAACTCCCAAAAGACGGTGTTTAGAACCAGTTGCTACAATGACAGTACGGGTTTCGTAAACTTGATCATCAGTGATTACCTTCTTATAGTCACCCTGATCTTCAATATTTTCAACATAGCCATAAAGATGCTCCACTCCAAGGTTTTCAAGTGGTTCAAACATCTTTTCAGCCAATTCAGGTCCACTGATATTGGCATAACCTGGATAGTTTTCAATATCAGATGTGTTATTCATTTGCCCTCCTGGCAGACCACCTTCAATCAAAGCCACTTTCAGATTGCTGCGAGCAGCATATAAGGCAGCGGTCATTCCCGCAGGTCCAGCACCGACAATAATCGTATCGTACATTTCGATTCCTTCTTTCTTGTTGTAACTATCTTTATTCTAACTCATTCTTGCTAGTCACGCAAGGATTATGCCTTGAAAACCAAGAGTAAACTCATGACGGCAAAGGATAACACCGGAACGACCAAAACACCAATCATAATCATATCATAGAGATGAGCTTGGCGAGCTTTGGCTGTCTTGTCCACACCAGACATGGCTCTCAATCCAATCCAAATCCCCAGAAAAATCACGACAAGGATGGTCGTTAAGATCAAACTCTCGAAATACAAAGAAAATAGATGCAGTAGCATGATCTCTCTCGTTTCTATCTTTTTTAAAGAGTAAACTCAGCTAGTCCAACTAACTGAGTTTTCCTTTTTCTATTATATCAAATATAAGTCCGTTTGTAACTAGCGAAGAATTCTTTTGTTCGTTCTTCTTTCGGATGATTGATGATTTCATCCGGTGTGCCAGACTCGATGATTTTCCCTTTATCTAGGAATAAAACCTTGTCAGCTACTTGGGCTACAAAAGACATATCGTGACTGACCAAAATCATGGTCTGACCTGACTTGGCAGCATCTGCAATAGACTTTTCTACTTCACCGACCAATTCTGGGTCGAGGGCTGAAGTGGGTTCGTCCAAGAGCAAGACATCTGGTTTCATAGCAAGCGCACGCGCAAGGGCAACCCGTTGCTTTTGTCCACCTGATAAGTGGCGAGGATAATGGTTTTCACGGTCAGAAAGACCAACCTTGGCCAACTCTTCCTTAGCGATTTTTGTTGCTTCCTCGTCCGATAATTTTTTAACGACAATCAAACCTTCCTTGACATTGTCAAGAGCAGTTCGGCGTTCAAACAAATTAAACTGTTGGAAAACCATAGACAACTTGCGACGAAGGGTTAGGATTTCTTCTTGGCTAATCTGAGAAAAATCAACTTTAAAATTGTCAATCTGAATCGTTCCACTATCTGGAGTTTCAAGATAGTTTAAACTTCGAAGAAAGGTTGATTTCCCAGCTCCAGATGAACCAATCAAAGCCACTACCTCACCTTTTTGGATATCCAAGTTCAGATGATTCAAGACTGTCTGTCCTGAAAAGGATTTGCTTAAATTCGAAATCTTAATCATTAACGAAGGTCTCCTTTCACATCTGTAGACACTGTATCCGGTGCTGAGATAGCCATTTTTCTCTCGATGAAACGGCCGAGGCTTTCAATTCCGATATTGACCACCCAATAAACAAGGGCTACGGAGATGAAACGTTCAAAATAGCGATAATCAGCTCCACCTAAAATCTGAGCTTGGGCAAAGACCTCCACAACACCTGCGCTAAAGGCTAGAGAAGTTCCCTTGGTCAAACCGATAAGGGAGTTAATCAAAGTCGGTGTCGCAACTACCGCAGCATTTGGAATAATCACGCGACGATAAACTTGCGCTCGTGTCATACCCAAACTGCGTGCCGCCTCAATTTCACCTGGATTAACAGAAAGGATGGCCGCACGAATCGTTTCACTTGCATAAGCCGCCTCATTAAAAGCAAAGGCCACAATCGCAAAAAGCGCTGCTGGAATCGCATTGATATTGAGACCAGTTCCCCATTGTTGGTTGATAGCTTTCAGTGCTAAAGGAATTCCGTAGTAGGTCAACATAAGTTGAACTAGGATTGGAGTACCTTTTAAGAAGCTGACGAAAAAGGCCTGCAAGGGATATAAAATCTTAACACGATTGATCTTAACAATGGCAAAAATCAAGGCAAGTAGCAAACCAAAGAGCGCACCTCCAAGCGTCAACATCAAGGTTGTAGGCAGTTGTTGGACAATCCTTGGAATTCCATCAAATACCGAACGCAAACTAAAGAGCTTTCCATCCGGAATGAGTTGCATCAAACTTTGATACCAATCTGATGCTAAAAATGTTGTAACAGTCATAAAAACATCCTCTCCTGATAATGATTCATTCTATCATACTTCTGCTCGCAAGCAAATTATTTGCTACGGGCTACTCAGACTTTGTCTATCTTCTAGTTTATCACACTTTAAAACAGGGAGGCTATATATTTTACCTATCAAGGAGATAAATAAAAACTATCTCAAACCTAAGTCCTCATAGGTTTTTCTATAGCCGATTTGTTTAACAGCACCATTCTCCACCAAAATTGGACGTTTCAATAACATACCATCACTCGCTAGAAGCTTGGCTGCTTCTTGTTTTGACAAACTTCCCACCTTATCTTTCAAGCCCAGTTCACGATATTTGATCCCGCTGGTATTGAAAAATTGTTTCACTTCAAAACCGGAAGTTTCCAACCACTTCAAAATCACTTCTTCACTTGGTGTTTCTTCTACGATGTGGACATCTTTGTAGTCCAGTCCAAGTTTATCCAATTCATTTTTTGCTTTCTTACAAGTTGAACATTTTGGGTATTCGATAAATTCTAACATCTTCTTTTCTTTCTATTTTTTATTTTCTTGAAACGCTACACCTTCATGTTGCAAGAGCCAGGCTTTCTTTTCGACTCCAGATGCATAGCCTGTCAGACGATTGCCTGACCCCAGCACACGATGACAGGGTACGAGGATGGACCAAGGATTACGCCCCACTGCTCCACCAATCGCTTGGGCAGAAGCCACTTGCAAGTCTTGAGCTATTTGACCGTAAGTCACTGTTTGACCATAAGGAATGGCTTGTAAGTAAGTCCAGACTCGCTTTTCAAAATCTGTTCCAATGGGAGCCAAAGGTAAGTCAGATAGATCCTGAACACTGCCTTCGAAATAGGTATCTAAATAGGAAATAACTTGCTCTAATACAGGATGGCTAGCAACTTCTTCTATCGTTTCATCCCCTAATCCCCTCTCAAAATGAGTTTGGTTCTGTACCCAAATTCCATACAGATATTGCTTGTCAGCAACTAAGGATAAGGTCCCAATTGGCGACGGGTAGAGCATCTTTGCGTACTTTTTCTGCTTCATTTTTTTAATTTCTGATAGGCCAAACGTTCCCCATCAACTGGAACCTTACCAACCTGTTGAAAACCTAGCTTTTCAAAGATATGCTGCATGGCCTTGTTTTCTGCATGCGTATCTGAACGAAAATCTAGATAATCAAATCCTTCAATCAAGCCTTCTAGGAACGTCTGAGCAACTCCTTGTCCTTGGACATCTGCTGCAACAGCGATACGGTGAAAGACCAGATATTCTGATTCTCCCTCCTGCCAACTTCCTTCATAAATAGCTTCATAGGCTTTCTCTGGGCTCTTGGTCACAGCAGCATAGGCTAGCAGTTCTCCTTCTTCCAAGGCCACATAGGCTTGGCCTGAGATAATATCATCAATAATGATATCGGCATTTGGATAGCCATTTTGCCACTGGTCGCTACCAGACTTGGCTAAGCACTTTTTGGCATCCTCCATCACCTGCATAATCGCATCTACTTCGTTTGGAAAAGCTAAACGAATCTCCATCTTTTCCCCTCATTTCTAACCAGTTTCTCTCATCATAGCATAATTTAAAGCTTTCTACAAGCAGTTGAAACTTGACTTTTGTTTTTTATTATTTTATAATCTAGTTATCAAAACTAGATAAAAAGGAGTTGGAAATGAATTCTAACTTTTCCTACCCAAAATGGGAAGACATTCCAAATATTGACCTCTATCTGGATCAGGTTTTGCTTTATGTCAATCAAGTCTGTGCCCCTATCTCTCCAGATAAAGACAAGGGACTAACAGCATCCATGGTCAATAATTATGTCAAACATGGTTACCTGACAAAGCCAGACAAGAAAAAATACCAACGCAAACAGATTGCACGTTTGATTGCCATCACCACTCTAAAGTCTGTCTTTTCGATTCATGAAATCGCTCAAACACTGAATACTCTGCAAACTCAAGCAAGCTCAGACCAGATCTACGACGCTTTTGTGGACTACATGAACCATGGGATTGATCCAGAAAATCCTATTATCCAAACTAGCTGTCAAACGGTTAAACTCTATCATCAAACTCTAGACTTAATCCTTATCAAAGAAGAGGAGGAAATCCAATGAATACCAGCCTAAAACTCAGTAAAAAGCTCAGTTTTGGAGAGGAAATTGCTAATAGTGTGACCCATGCTGTGGGTGCCGTTATCATGCTCATCTTGCTCCCTATTTCATCCACCTATAGTTATGAAGCACACGGATTTTTATCATCTTTTGGTGTTTCAATCTTTGTTATCAGTCTCTTTCTCATGTTCCTCTCGTCAACCATTTACCACTCTATGGCCTATGGTTCGACCCACAAATACGTCTTGCGAATCATCGACCATTCTATGATTTACGTGGCTATCGCAGGCTCTTATACGCCGGTCGTATTGACTTTGATGAATAACTGGTTTGGCTATCTCATTATTGCCATTCAGTGGGGAACGACCATCTTTGGCATCCTTTATAAAATCTTTGCTAAAAAGGTCAATGAGAAATTCAGCCTTGCCCTTTACCTGATCATGGGCTGGTTGGTTCTGGCTATCATTCCTGCCATTATCAGTCAAACAACGCCAATTTTCTGGAGTCTCATGGTAACTGGTGGGCTCTGTTATACAGTTGGAGCTGGATTTTACGCTAAGAAAAAACCTTATTTCCACATGATTTGGCATCTCTTTATCCTAGCAGCATCTGCACTTCAATATATCGCGATTGTTTATTACATGTAAAAAAGTTGAGAATCTTTTCTCAACTTTTTTCTTTACACATATTGATAAAATACTGGTGCAAGCCAACATCATCTGTCAATTCTGGATGAAAAGAGGTTACCAGCATATTTTTTTCTTGCGCTGCAACGATTTGATCATCAACTGATGCTAAAACTTCTACACCCTCTCCAACACTGCTGATAATCGGTCCACGGATAAAGGTCATGGGAATCTTGCCGACTCCCTTACATTCTGCCTCTGTATAGAAGCTTCCTAGTTGGCGCCCATAGGCATTGCGCTCTACTACTATGTCCATAGTCGCTAGATGACTTTCTTCCTGAGAAGTGATTTCCTTAGCCAGCAAAATCAAGCCCGCACAAGTTCCAAAGACTGGTAGTCCAGAAAGAATGGCTTCTCGAATGGGAATCAACATCTGCTGGTCACGCAAGAGCTTGCCCATGGTTGTAGACTCACCACCAGGCAAAATCAAACCGGACAAGTCACTCTGATGTTTCTGAAAATCATCTAAATTTCTGATTTCGACACCAGTGACTCCTAATTTATCTAACACTTTTGCATGCTCTGCAAAGGCGCCTTGTAAGGCTAATATTCCGATTTTCATCTATTTTCCTCGCTCAGCCATGAGAATTTGGATTTCATTCTCATTGATACCAACCATGGCTTCCCCTAGGTCTTCAGAGATTTGAGCCAGAATTTGAGGATTTTGGTAGTTGGTTACGGCTTTGACAATAGCACTTGCTCGTTTAACAGGATCGCCTGACTTGAAAATACCTGAACCGACAAAGACGCCCTCTGCCCCCAATTGCATCATTAACGCAGCATCTGCTGGTGTTGCCACACCTCCGGCTGCGAAGTTGACAACTGGTAATTTTCCATATTCATGGACGTATTGGACCAATTCTATAGGGACTTGCAAGTCCTTAGCAGCTACATAAAGTTCATCTTCGCGTAGATTTTGAATGCGACGAATTTCCTGATTCATCATGCGCATATGGCGAACGGCTTGAACGATGTCACCTGTACCCGGTTCTCCTTTGGTACGAATCATAGAAGCTCCTTCAGCGATACGACGCAAGGCTTCACCCAAATCCTTAGCTCCACAGACAAAAGGAACTTGGAATTCTTTCTTGTCCACATGGAAACGATCGTCTGCTGGAGACAGCACTTCACTCTCATCGATATAGTCAATCTCAATAGCCTCTAAAATCTGAGCTTCAACAAAATGCCCGATTCTAACCTTGGCCATCACTGGAATGCTCACCGCTTCTTGGATTTCCTTAATCATCTTTGGATCACTCATACGGGAAACCCCACCAGCTGCACGAATATCAGCTGGAATTCGCTCCAAGGCCATAACAGCTGCCGCACCAGCAGCCTCTGCGATACGAGCCTGTTCAGGGTTCTGAACGTCCATGATAACCCCACCTTTGAGCATCTGTGCCAAGTTTTTATTTAGTTCATAACGATTTTCAGTCATTTCTTAATCCTCATCATTTGTATTGGTAGCTACCATTTCATTTTAAGCCAGATTAGAATGAAGTACAAGATAAAAAAAGGATAATTGTATGGGTACAGATTGATACTCAATGAAAATCAAAGAGCAAACTAGGAAGCTAGCCGCAGGCTGTACTTGAGTACGGTAAGGCGAAGCTGACGTGGTTTGAATTTGATTTTCGAAGAGTATAACTAAAAAACTATCTGACCTTAACCTAAGGCCAGATAGCTCATCAAATTTTATTTTTCAGCTGTAAGTGCAGCCATTGTGATGTAGTTGTATGGTTTGTTAAAGTGTGGCAAGAAGAATAGGTCTGTCAAGGCCAATTTATCGATTATTACATGCTCTTGGATAGCAAGTGAGAACATGTGGATTCCCATACTGATAGCAGCATCATGTGAAACCATTTGTGCACCAAGGATTTCGCGACTGTCTTTGTCAAAGACAATCTTGATGGCAACTTCGTGGTTGTCATGTTTGATAAATTCTGGTTTTTGAAGATCGTTAAATCCAGTTTCAGTTGCATTATAGCCTGCAGCTTTGGCTTTTTCAAGAGTCAAACCAGTTGAAACCATGTGAAGACCGTAGATTGAAATACCGTTTGATCCTTGAACTCCAATTCCTTCCAATTCATGTCCACAAGCGTTATAAGCACCAACGATACCAGTACGTACAGCGTTTGAAGCAAGAGCGATGTAGCTTGTATCTTTACGTGCATTGTCATAAACAGTTGCACAGTCACCAACAGCGTATACACCTGGGATAGATGTTTCTTGTTTCTTATCTACAAGAAAGGCACCGTTACGGAAGAGTTCAATCTTACCGTCAGCAAGAGCTGTGTTTGGACGGAAACCAACAGCAAGAACTACCATATCTACATCAAATGTTTCTTTGTCTGTTACCAAGCGTTCAACTTTTCCATCACCTTGGATGGCTTTAACTGTTTGACCAAGAGCCAAGCGGATGTTGTGGTCTTCCAAGTTCTTCGCCATCATTTGAGTGAAGTCTTTATCATAGTAGCCGTTCAAGACAGTGTCTACGATATCTACAAGCACAACTTCTTTTCCAAGACGCTCGAAAGCTTCGGCAAGTTCTACACCAATGTAACCACCACCAACAACGGCAATACGCTCAAGGTGTTTGCTCTTGTCTTCAAGTTTTTCAATAACTTCTTCAGCGTTTTGGTACAATTTAACAAATTGTACATTTTCAAGAGTTGCTTTGAATTCGCGGTTACCCTTAACGATTTCAACACCTTCGATTGGAGGCAAGATTGGAGTTGAACCAGTTGCAAAGATCAATTTATCATAAGACTCTTTGTGCTCTTTTCCTTCAACTTCTGCAGTCACAACTTTGTTATCGTAGTCAATTGAAAGAACTGGTGAGTTCATGTAAACTTTAGCACCTTTTGCTTCCAATTTTTCTTTATCAGAGTAGAAGAGACCTTCTGGGCCATCAATTTGTTCCCCGATCCAAAGCGCCATTCCACAACCAAGGAATGAAATATTTGAGTTTTGGTCAAATACTACGATTTCGTTCTCATGTCCGAAGTTGTCCAACATCGTATTAATACAAGCTGTACCAGCGTGGTTAGCACCAACTACAACGATTTTACTCATAGAAAAATTCCTACCTTTAATTTTTGATTTACCTTTCTAGTATACCATTTACTGTTAGCGTTTACAAGGCATTTGCTCAGAATTCTCTTTTTTTCAGAAAAAAATACACTTAACATTGATAAATCCAATTTTTCTATTGCTTTCATATTAGTTTTGAGCATATTTCTTGACTTTTTGTCAAAATTCATTTGTGAAAACGCTGACTTTATGATATGCTAGATACATGGAAAGAAAATGTAAGGGGTTTAATTTTTCTTTAACAACCTTATATCGAATGATTTCCTATAAAGAGAAAGGAGCTGGTAGCTTGCCTCTTCATTCACGTTCTGAACGGCTAATGGGAACAACTATCACGATTTCATTAGTAGATGAACAGGCTGATTGCCTACTTCAAGGAGCCTTTGATTTGCTCAAGGAACTCGAATACCGCTTTAACGCCAACAGTCAAAAATCCGAACTGATGGAAATCAACTACCAGGCTGGAATTGCACCTGTCAAGGTCCATCCTGACTTATTTGAACTGATTGCTCTTGGGTTAGAACATAGTCTAGCTCCATCTAGCCATCTCAATATCAGTATTGGCCCCTTGATTCAAACCTGGCGAATCGGCTTTTCAGATGCCCGACTCCCAGAGCTAAACGAAATCGAAGCTGTCTTGCCTCTAGTTGACCCCCATTTTATCAAATTAGATCCCTCTGGCTCTACTGTATTTTTAGAGAAAAAGGGAATGAAGCTTGATTTAGGTTGTTTAGCCAAGGGCTATAGTGCAGATAAGGTTGCCCAGTATTTGAAAGAACACGGTGTCACCTCTGCCTTGATCAATCTCGGAGGAAATATCCTCACCATCGGGAATAACCAAGCCAAAGAAGGGAAAGCCTGGCAGATTGGGATTCAAGATCCGCGAAATCCTCGTGGCAATCATCTCCTAACTATCCCTGCTTCTAACAAATCCGTTGTCACTTCAGGTATCTACGAACGCCACCTGACAGTAGATGGAAAAGACTATCACCATATCTTTGATAGTGAGACAGGATTTCCTGTCGAAACTGATCTTGCTAGCCTAACGATTGTCTCTGATAAATCCGTTGATGGTGAGATTTGGACTACACGCCTTTTCGGAGAGCGAAGCGCTTCTATCCTCTGGCAAGTCGAAAGTATAGATGGTATTGAAGCCATCCTCATCGACAAAGAAGGACGCCTTGCATGTTCTTCAGGCCTTCAAAATTGTATTATGTAAAAAGAGAAAGGAAATCTCATGCTAAAACTTATTGCCATTGTTGGAACGAACTCTAAACGTTCTACAAACCGCCAATTGCTCCAATACATGCAAAAACACTTTGCTGATAAAGCTGAAATTGAACTTGTTGAAATCAAGGATATCCCTGTTTTCAACAAACCTGCAGATAAACTTCTTCCCGCTGAAATTCTTGAAATTGCAGCTAAAATTGAAGAAGCTGATGGTGTCATTATCGGTACTCCTGAGTACGACCACTCTATCCCTGCAGTTTTGATGAGCGCTCTTGCTTGGCTATCTTACGGTATCTACCCACTTTTGAATAAACCAATCATGATCACTGGTGCTTCTTACGGTACACTTGGTTCATCTCGTGCCCAATTGCAACTTCGTCAAATCTTGAATGCTCCTGAAATCAAGGCAAATGTTCTTCCAGATGAATTCTTGCTCTCACACTCTCTTCAAGCATTTAACCCAAGTGGTGACTTGGTTGACCTTGATGTCATCAAGAAATTGGATGCCATCTTTGATGACTTCCGTATCTTTGTGAAAATTACTGAGAAATTGCGCAATGCGCAAGAATTGCTTCGCAAAGATGCAGAAGAATTTGACTGGGAAAATTTGTAAGATAGGAGACCGAAAGAATGAAATTTGTTGGACTTGTTGGATCAAACTACGATCAATCATATAACCGCAAACTCTTGGAATTTATCCGTCGCAATTTCAAATTTAAATTTGAATTAGAAGTTCTTGAAATCGACGAAGTTCCAATGTTTAACCAAGACGAAAAATGGGACGAAAGTTTCCAATTGCGATTCTTGTACAACAAGATTACACGTGCTGATGGTGTCATTATCGCAACTCCTGAGCACAACCACACTATCTCAGCTTCACTCAAATCTGTACTTGAATGGCTTTCATACGAAGTTCATCCATTTGAAAACAAGCCTGTTATGATTGTGGGTGCATCATACTATGACCAAGGAACATCACGTGCCCAAGTTCACCTTCGTAAGATTCTTGATGCTCCAGGAGTTAACGCCTACACGCTTCCAGGTAACGAATTCCTTCTTGGTAAAGCCAAAGAAGCTTTTGATAACAATGGAAACATCACCAACGAAGGAACTGTTAAATTCCTTGAAACATGCTTAGATAACTTTGTTAAATACGTAGGAGTCGTTTCGAAATTGAAAAAACCAAAACCGATCGAACCAGAAGACTTGGATTGTGGAAGACCAATTGCTACAACCATTACAGAAGTTGACCCTGATGATCCAGAATGGGTAGAAAAAGTTGCAGCAATCACTGGTGCTGTTTCTGGTGATACCTATGTCAAATTGGACCACGGTATCCTTACAGTTAACCAAATCGACATGTTCTTGAAAGCTATGCCATTTGAATTGACATACGCTGACGACAACAACCAATTCCTCTACTACAACAACGCTCACCAAGATCCAGACACCATGTTTGCTAAACGTGTACCACCTCAATCAGGTAGCCGTATGTCGACTGTTCATGGATCCCTCCCACCAGCACGTATGAAGAACGTAGAGTGGGTTATCGGAACACTTCGCAACGGAAACCAAGAATACGTCCGTACGATCGTTCCAGGTTCTCCTGCAGGTGTCATCAACACCCACAACTACCAAGCAATGTACTATCCTGATGGATCATACGCTGGTATCAATGAAATCGTCTTTAACTTCCAACCATGGCTTGACTGGTACCTAAAAGAGACTGGTCAACGTTTGGTGGGTGGTAGCGGACCATTTGCTCCTGCAGCTGGAGGTCATGGAGACGCCGATGCTACTTCTGGCGCTTCTGATTCAGGTGATGCTGGAGGCCACGGTGGTGACGCTGACGCTACATCTGGCGCAAGTAACTAAGAAACCAAAAAGGAGCCAAATGGCTCCTTTTTTTATTACAACAGAAAAGGGGCTTGTAAATCATCTACAAGCCCCTTTCATTTTATGAGTTAGGATCATCTAAACTACGGCCGTGTAAACCTTTTTCACGTTGTACTTGGCGTAGTTTTTCTGGTGTGACGTCATTTCCTTCCTCGTCCACAATTTTGATTCCTTCAATGTGGTGACGAACAGATCGACGATAGCCTTCGATGTACTCCTCACGAAGTTTAGCTTGTTCCACTTTTTCAGCAGAAGTTAAGCCTTCTGTTTTTTTCTTTTTGGCAAGCTCGTTGATACGAGCGATTTTTTTCGGATCCATTTCTTCTCCTTTGTGATAAGATACAGTCCGTTTGACTGAGTTTATTTAGTATTAATTTGGTTGAAACGTGCAAGTTTAGCTGCTTTCTTGGTTAATTGCGACAAGATAGCCAAGCGATTTTGTCGGACAGTCTGATCTTCAGCCATTACCATGGTATTTTCAAAGAAAGCATCAATAACTGGGCTAAGCGTAAAGAGTTGTTCTAATTGCTGACTTGCAGACCCTGACAAAACGAGTGATTCTACGGCTTCTGCCAAGGCTTTCTCTTCTTCATTCTCAAAGAGAGCAGGATCAACAGTATCAGTTCCTTCGGCTTTTTCAGCCAAGTTGAAAGCACGAGAGAGGGATTCGACAGATGGTTTGAAGTCTTCTTTCTTGCTTGCTTCGACAAGAGCACTTGCTACTTCCAGCATATCTGCCACAACAAAGTTTGAACTTGCAAGAACTGCTTCCTTGATATCTTTTGGAGTAGAACCCATCATCTTATCAACACGAGCCTTAATAAAGTCCATAACCTCTGCTTTATTTTCATAAGTCAAGCTGTCAAATTTCAAAGCATAAAGGCTATCGATCAGCTCATCCATAGCAATGTGCCAACCAAAAGTATCCAAGATACGAACTACACCTTGCGTCGCACGACGAAGGGCATAAGGGTCATTAGAACCTGAAGGAATCAAGCCTACTGAGAAGAAACTCAAAATCGTATCCAATTTGTCTGCAATGGCTAGAATGGCTCCTACCTTACTCTCTGGAAGTTCTCCTTCGGCTGATGTAGGCATGTAGTGTTCACGAATAGCAGCCGCAACTGCTGGAGTTTCTCCAGCAAGAAGAGCATATTTCTCTCCCATAATTCCTTGGAGTTCGTCAAATTCACCAACCATACCCGTCAACAAGTCAAACTTGTAAATGGCTGCTGCACGAGCTAGATCAACCGTTTCATCCACTGACAAACCAGCCTTTTCTGCCAAGAGAATGGCAATCTGCCCTGTACGAATCATGTGTTCACGAAGAGAACCAATCTTTTCGTGGAAGGTGACATTGTTTAATTTTTCGACTAGGTCAGAAATAACCAATTTTTGGTCTTCACGCCAGAAGAATTCTCCGTCTTCCAAGCGAGCTACCAAAACTTTTTCATTTCCCTTGATGACATTTTCCAAATGCTCTGCGTTTCCGTTACGAACAGAAATGAAGTTTGGCAAGAGTTTACCTTCTTGATCACGAACAACAAAGTAGCGTTGGTGTTCCTTCATCGAAGTCACCAAGACTTCTTCTGGAACTTCAAGGTATTTGGCATCAAAACTTCCCATAAAGGCAGTTGGGTATTCAACCAAGTTCAAGACTTCATTAAGCAAGTCAGCATCAATTTCGATACGTACGCCTTGTTCAGCTTCGATTGCTTTGATTTGGTCAACAATCATTTGCTCACGTTCACGTGGATCCGCGATTACAAACTGTTCACGAAGGTCTTCTTCATAGCTCAATGCTGACTGAATATTGGTTTCTTGTCCCAAGAAACGATGGCCACGACTCACACGACCGCCCTTGATATCAAGGAAATCCAAATCAAACTCTTGCTCGTCCAAGAGAACTGTCAAAGTGTGTACAGGGCGGATATATTCAAAAGTGTTGTTAGCCCAGTGCATGCTGACAGGGAAAGTTAGTGACTTCAAGACGTCTACTACACCTGGAACAATGGCTTCAACTGGTTGCCCCACTTCTTCCTTGGTAACATAGACATATTCTTCACCCTTGATTTCACGGAATTCAATATCTTCAACTGTCAAGCCTTTCCCACGGACAAATCCTTGAGCTGCTTTGGTGAAGTTTCCATCACTATCCAAGGCAATTTTCTTTGCTGGTCCCTTGAAATCTTCTGTCAAATCAGACTGTTTGTCTGCAAGTCCAGTCATACGAACAGCCAACCGACGTGGTGTTGAGAAGGTTTGAATGGCTTCAAAAGACAGGCGATTTTCCTTGAGGAAGGCTGCCATTTTTTCACCTAGTTGTTTTTCACTTGGAGTTACTACGTAGGCTGGTAACTCTTCAAGACCGAGTTCTACTAATAAGTTTTTTGTCATGTTTTTTCTCCGAAAAGTATCTTTTTATTTTCCAGTTTGCCTTATGTGATTGGCACGCAAGCAACCAACTTCGTTGTTTCATTTCTAAAATTGGAGCCGAAAGTCTCCAATTTTGCCTAGTATCCTTAGCTTCACTAAGGATACCTTCATCACTGCGGCAACTGGATCAAGGCTCACTCTGTTCGCCCATTTTCGTAAACCGTCACTCTCTTTATTCTGCGTCTTCTGCTAGAAGTTTAGCTCGTGTTGCTTCATCCAAAAGTGGGTAGCCTAGGCGTTTGCGTTCTGCAACAAAGGTTTTGGCTACGACACGGGCCAAGTTGCGGATACGAGCGATATAGCCTGCACGCTCCGTTACGGAAACGGCACCACGCGCATCAAGCAGATTAAAGGTGTGTGAACATTTGAGAACATAGTCATAAGCAGGGTGAACCAAGCCTTCTTCTAATGCACGACCAGCTTCCTTTTCAAACTTATCAAAGTTTTCCAGCAACATTTCTTGGTCCGAAATTTCAAATGAATATTTTGAGTGCTCATACTCAGGCTGGATAAAGATTTCTCCGTATTTTACACCATCAGCCCACTCGATATCATAGACAGAGTCTACTTCTTGGATGTAAGAAGCCAAACGTTCCAAACCATAGGTAACTTCCGCAGTCACAGGGCCAGTTGCCAATCCACCAACTTGTTGGAAATAAGTGAACTGAGTGATTTCCATTCCATCAAGCCAAACTTCCCAACCGAGACCAGCTGAACCAGTCGATGGATTTTCCCAGTTATCTTCAACGAAGCGGATATCGTGTTCCAAAGGATTGATACCCAATTTTTCCAAAGACTCAAGGTAAAGTTCCTGGATATTTGATGGAGAAGGCTTCATAACCACCTGAAATTGGTGGTGTTGGTAGAGACGGTTAGGGTTTTCCCCGTAACGACCGTCAGCAGGACGACGTGATGGCTCTACATAAGCCGCATTCCATGGCTCAGGCCCAATAGCACGAAGGAAAGTGTAAGGACTCATTGTACCTGCACCTTTTTCATTATCATAAGCCTGCATCAGCATACAACCTTGGTCATTCCAAAATTGTTGCAAAGTCAAAATAATTTCTTGAAATGTTAATTTCTTAGACATTGTTTACTCCTTTAGTTTTTATATTTCTTTTTCAATTAATTTCTGCTGAACAAACCAATTTAACAAGGGAAGAGTTTTATCTGTGTTTGCCCATAGATGATAAGAATCGAAGACCGCTTGTACACTACCTAGATTTTCTACCAACTTATCTACTGTCAAAAAACTACGCCAGTATTCGTAAAAAATACTTGCATAGTTCTTATCATAAGTAGAGGAACCAAAATCATTCAATGAATGCCAACCATACTTCTTCTGATAAAGTTCTACGAGAGATTGATTACAAATTTTTTCCGCTTGAAATTCCTCTTCTGTCAAGAAATACTTGCGACTAATATATTCAACCATCCCTTCTTCAAACCAGATGTAAGAGTCGTAACCATCAAAATCATCTGAAAAATGCTCCGACCAATGAGCTAACTCATGTCCTACAATCTGTAAGAGGAAATTTTCAGATAAAGAATGATAGTGACTTTCTATTGCTTGAGTTTGCTGAGAACACTCGTAGTCCATCAACTGATACAAATACAGCTCTTTCCAAACAGTTAAATCAGGCATCATAACCATTCGTCTATTATTTGTATAGGCAGGAACAGGAATTTCCCTAATAATCTGTGTAGCAGCATTAAAATCTGACCAAATGATGGCTTGCGGTAAATCGTAGACTGCAAGTTCATTCTTTAAAAAAGATTGATAAGCCTCCAACTTTTCAGTATTTCTTAATACAAAATTACGAAATGCAACTAGTTGGCTATCATCTTTTACAAGATAAAGATTATCCACGACTCTCCTTTCTTTTACACACATAGGCTGAATAAACAAAAGAACCGCATCCGACAATCCTAGGTTGATTTAACCTAGGGGCGTCAGAAACGCGGTTCCACCCTAATTTATTACTTCATTGTTTTTAAAAATACGACAGAAAGCGCCAGTTTCTTATTTTGTCCTACTTGGCTCCCACTATCCCAAGCTCGCTTAAAGAACGCCATAAGACTTTCTTTCTTGTTGATTATTATATCAGAAAGAGAGAAAATTTACAATTCTTTTTCTTACTTTCTAAAAATCCATCTCATCCACACGAGGTGCACCAGAAGTCACTGAGATAGTCTTTAGGACCTCTCGCTCTTCTTTGCTGAGTTCAATCCCAAAACAGTCAAGATTGCTTTGGATGCGAGAGGCTGTTACTGACTTAGGTAACGGTAAAAACTCTTCTGCCAAACTCCAAGCCAAGGCGATTTGAGCCACTGATTTCCCATGCTTAGCAGCAATTTCTTGGACTTCTTTCTTATCAAACAACTCTCCTTGCCCAAATGGTCCCCAAGCCTCTAAGAGAATTCCTTTCTCTTTACAGTAGTCAACCACTTCCTCTTGATAAACTCCTGGTGCCAAGCGTATCTGATTGACTGCCGGGATGATTCTTGCTGTCTCAAGCAAGGCTTCCAAATGATGAGGAAGGAAATTACTAACGCCGATAGCACGGATTTTTCCTTCTTGGTAAAGGTCCTCCATAGCTCTCCAGACTTCAGCATTGCGAGTTTTCCATTCGTCATTTTCTCTTAAAGGTTTTGGATTTGGCCAATGGATAAGGTACAAATCTAGATAATCCAATCCCAGTTTTTCCATTGATTCTTCAAATGCTTGGCAAGCTTCATCATAGCTGTGATTAGTATTCCAGAGTTTGGTCGTTACAAAAATTTCTTGTCTTGGAATACCGCTATCTCGAATAGCACGACCAACACTTTCCTCATTTTTATAGATAGCTGCAGTATCGATATGTCGATAACCATCCTTTAAGGCTTCTAAAACGGCTTGGTAGGCTACCTCTCCATTTTCAGCTTTCCATGTTCCAAATCCTAGTACAGGAATTGAAACTCCATTATTAAGGGTGTAAGATTTCATCGTTTTTCCTTTCTATGTGAAGAAAATCTAAAGAAACAAAATCCTGATTATCAGAACACTTGCTCCTTTAGATTTTAACAATTATTGATCACGATCGTAATAGATCTCGTGAGCTTTTAAGCGAGAATTGAGCAATTCAGGAACGGTCACAAATGTATACCCTTCACCCTTTAGATACTCAATGACACTTGGTAGAGAATTAACTGAAGGACCATGGATATCATGCATGAGGATGATAGAACCATTGCGAACCTGACGTTGAATCTCTGTCAAAATGGCTGTCTCATTTTTACTCTTCCAGTCCAAACTATCCACATCCCACATGATGAAGCTTAAATCAAGGCCATTTCGAATATCATCAGTGATGGCACCATAAGGTGGGCGCATCAGTTTAGAGCTTGATCCTAAAACTTGAGTTAACAAATCTTCTGTATCAGTGATTTGCTTTTTAGCGTCTTCGAGCGAAAGTTGTGAAAGAACGGGATGACTCCAGCTGTGGTTTCCTACAACATGACCTTCTGATTTCATTCGTTTTAGAAGATTTTCATTACCTGCAATGTTTTTACCAAGTACAAAGAAGGTTGCTTTTACACCATATTTAGCTAAAGTATCCAAAGCCTGTGTGGTTGTAGTTGGATTTGGACCATCGTCAAAGGTCAAGGCTACAACCTTTTTATTTTTCTTAGCAAAGTATGCTTGGTAAAGTTCAGCATCCTTTTCTAATAGATAAGAAGACTCAATGACATCAAAGAAACTGGATATTGGTAAAGCAATTTCCTCAACAGTCTCTCCAGCATTAGCAGGATAAAGGATGATTTGACTATCCTTATAATCAAAGCTCCAAGATGTCAATTCTTGGTCTGTGAAGCTCTTTATAACTTGATCAATTTTTGCCTGGTCAAGTTTTTTATCTTCTAGAGTTGATTTGATTTGACTCAGTAAAAGTTCCTTAGCCTTACTTGCATCTTTGAAGAGTTTACTGAGGTCAAAAGCTTTCCCATCTTCAGTCAAGAAAATTTTCCCTAAGGAAGTCTTTTCTTTTTCTTCAACCTTTGATGCAGACAAATCGTAGACTTGCTTGCTGATATTACGAGCAACAACTCCCTTTAAGACAGGATCCAACTGCTCGGTATAATAAAAGACCAAGTCCTCTTTATCTTCCAGCTTTTCTTTGATATCCTGGTTGATTTTTTCTCTAACAGACGCAATGACTTCCTCTCCTTGTAGAGGATAGTAGGCAATCACCTCAGCTTGACCTTTTCGAAAATGGTCCTTCTGACTACCTGAGTTGAATTGCTGGTCCTTTTCGCTCTTCAGCGCTTCAATTTTTTGTTCGTAAGATTGTTTTTGTAGTAGCTTATAACCAATAGCACTCCCTAATAGAATCGTAGCAATTCCTAAGATTCCAACAAGGGAAAGCAATAGCCTTCTCGTTTTATCGTGAGAAACACGTTTCGCTCTATTTTTTTTCATATTTCCATCATATCAAATCGAGACTATTATTTCAATGATAAACAGGGTTTCTGTCTTTTTTAAAAAAAGTTTCATAAAATCCTGTGATGAAAAGCAACAAAACAATTCATAAGAAAGAATCTTATGAATTTAGTAGAACTTATTATTTTTTTATATAACCAAAGAATTGTAAAGCTATCGATTTCGTCGTTCAACTTTTCACATACATATGACCAATAAAAAGATTCTTTACAATCTTTTAATCTATGGTTCAGATTTAAAACACCACTGTAATCTCTATAAATTCCTGTTTTTTCATTTTTAAGAGAAACAATCCAATCATTCTTTGTGTTAATACTATCTTTTTAACTGTTTTTAAAGACAGTAACAAGATTATTAATACAATGAAATTTCCCTACTTACCTAAATGAAAAATTAAAGACTAATAACAGCTTCCTCAAAGTTATCAAGCGTAACTCTTTTAACTTCTATAATTTTGAAAATTTTAAAAATAGAATTCTTATCACTTTGCATATCAAAAAAGAGAGGACCAAATGATCCTCTCCAAGATATGACTCTTTTTGACCTACTTCAATTTGCACTGTACCTTTTGCTACTAAATGAGATTAGTCTTCTTTTCTTCGTTTAGTTGCTACAAGACCTGCACCTAAAGCTAGAAGAGCTAAACCTGCTGCTAATGCAGCTTGTCCAGATTCACTTCCAGTGTTTGGTAGGTTAGGATTTTCTGGTTCAGTTTGGTCCGTTACTACTAACTTACCATCCTTAAACTCAACCTGATTTCCACTAGCATTTACCACTGTTACAGTTCCGTCGTAGTTAACTTGGAATGTAATATCTGTTACTGCTAAGTATCCAGTTGGAGCGGCCTCTTCATGGAAAGTATATACTCCCGGAGTCAAATCAAGTACATGTGATTGATTGGCTTTTGAAGTCCATTCAGCCACAAGTGTTCCTGCAACCTTCTTACCGCGGAAAATTTGGATTTTAGCTCCCGCGATTTCTGTACCACCAAGGTTAACTTTACTGAAAGTAATAGCTTTTGGACTATCATCGTCTTTATCCGTTACTGTAACAGTTGAGCCGTTGGTTACAACTTTGTTTTCTTCACCCTTAGAGTCTTTCTCACCAACGTTTGTCACTTCCACTGTGCCGTCAGTTTTGACTTGGAAAGTGATGTCGGTTACTTTGAGGTATCCGGTTGGAGCTGCTTCCTCATGGAAGGTGTAAGTGCCTGGAGCCAAGTTGAGATCTTTAGACTTACCAGCTTCAGATGTCCAGCTTTCTACGGCTGTGCCTTCTGCCTTATCGCCCTTGTAGATCTTGATTTGAGCTCCTGCAATTTCTGTACCACCAAGGTTAACTTTACTGAAAGTAATAGCTTTTGGACTATCATCGTCTTTATCCGTTACTGTAACAGTTGAGCCGTTGGTTACGACTTTGTTTTTTTCACCCTTAGAGTCTTTCTCACCAACGTTGGTCACTTCCACTGTGCCGTCAGTTTTCACTTTGAAAGTGATATCCGTTACTTTGAGGTATCCGGTTGGGGCTGCTTCCTCATGGAAGGTGTAAGTACCTGGGGCCAAGCTCAATTCTTTAGACTTACCAGCTTCTGAAGTCCAGCTTTCTACAGCTGTGCCTTCTGCCTTGTCGCCCTTGTAGATCTTGATTTGAGCACCTGCGATTTCTGTACCACCAAGGTTAACCTTACTAAAGGTAATCGTACGTGGACTGTCATCATCTTTATCCGTTACTGTAACAGTTGAGCCGTTGGTTACGACCTTGTTCTCTTCACCCTTAGAGTCTTTCTCACCAACATTGGTCACTTCCACTGTTCCGTCATGTTTGACTTGGAAAGTGATATCCGTTACTTTGAGGTATCCGGTTGGGGCT
Organism: Streptococcus sp. HJ1; assembly: GCF_052399005.1. GTDB lineage: Bacteria > Bacillota > Bacilli > Lactobacillales > Streptococcaceae > Streptococcus. The sequence goes on from NZ_CP199005.1 coordinate 1,411,286, forward strand.
GCTTCCTCATGGAAGGTGTAAGTGCCTGGAGCCAAGTTGAGATCTTTAGACTTACCAGCTTCGGAAGTCCAGCTTTCTACAGCTGTGCCTTCTGCCTTGTCGCCCTTGTAGATCTTGATTTGAGCACCTGCGATTTCTGTACCACCAAGGTTAACCTTACTAAAGGTAATCGTACGTGGACTGTCATCATCTTTATCCGTTACTGTAACAGTTGAGCCGTTGGTTACGACCTTGTTCTCTTCACCCTTAGAGTCTTTCTCACCAACATTGGTCACTTCCACTGTGCCGTCATGTTTGACTTGGAAAGTGATGTCCGTTACTTTGAGGTAACCGGTTGGAGCGGCTTCCTCATGGAAGGTGTAAGTGCCTGGAGCCAAGTTGAGATCTTTAGACTTACCAGCTTCGGAAGTCCAGCTTTCTACGGCTGTACCTTCTGCCTTGTCGCCCTTGTAGATCTTGATTTGAGCACCTGCGATTTCTGTACCACCAAGGTTAACCTTACTAAAGGTAATCGTACGTGGACTGTCATCATCTTTATCCGTTACTGTAACAGTTGAGCCGTTGGTTACGACCTTGTTCTCTTCACCTTTAGAGTCTTTTTCACCAACATTTGTCACTTCCACTGTGCCATCATGTTTGACTTGGAAAGTGATGTCCGTTACTTTGAGGTATCCAGTTGGGGCTGCTTCCTCATGGAAGGTGTAAGTACCTGGAGCCAAGTTGAGATCTTTAGACTTACCAACTTCTGAAGTCCAGCTTTCTACGGCTGTGCCTTCTGCCTTGTCGCCCTTGTAGATCTTGATTTGAGCGCCTGCGATTTCTGTTCCACCAAGGCTAACCTTGCTAAAGGTAATCTTACGTGGAAGGTCATCATCTTTATCAGTTACAGTTACAGTTGAACCGTTTGTGGCAACTTTGTTTTCTTCACCTTTAGAGTCTTTTTCACCAACATTTGTCACTTCCACTGTGCCATCATGTTTGACTTGGAAAGTGATGTCGGTTACTTTGAGGTATCCGGTTGGAGCTGCTTCCTCATGGAAGGTGTAAGTGCCTGGAGCCAAGTTGAGATCTTTAGACTTACCAGCTTCAGATGTCCAGCTTTCTACGGCTGTACCTTCTGCCTTGTCGCCCTTGTAGATCTTGATTTGAGCACCTGCGATTTCTGTACCACCAAGGTTAACTTTACTGAAAGTAATAGCTTTTGGACTATCATCGTCTTTATCCGTTACTGTAACAGTTGAGCCGTTGGTTACAACTTTGTTTTTTTCACCCTTAGAGTCTTTCTCACCAACGTTGGTCACTTCCACTGTTCCGTCAGTTTTGACTTGGAAAGTGATATCCGTTACTTTGAGGTATCCGGTTGGGGCTGCTTCCTCATGGAAGGTGTAAGTGCCTGGAACCAAGTTGAGATCTTTAGACTTACCAGCTTCAGATGTCCAGCTTTCTACGGCTGTGCCTTCTGCCTTATCGCCCTTGTAGATCTTGATTTGAGCTCCTGCAATTTCTGTACCACCAAGGTTAACTTTACTGAAAGTAATAGCTTTTGGACTATCATCGTCTTTATCCGTTACTGTAACAGTTGAGCCGTTGGTTACGACTTTGTTTTTTTCACCCTTAGAGTCTTTCTCACCAACGTTGGTCACTTCCACTGTGCCGTCAGTTTTCACTTTGAAAGTGATATCCGTTACTTTGAGGTATCCGGTTGGGGCTGCTTCCTCATGGAAGGTGTAAGTGCCTGGAGCCAAGTTGAGATCTTTAGACTTACCAGCTTCGGAAGTCCAGCTTTCTACAGCTGTGCCTTCTGCCTTGTCGCCCTTGTAGATCTTGATTTGAGCACCTGCGATTTCTGTACCACCAAGGTTAACCTTACTAAAGGTAATCGTACGTGGACTGTCATCATCTTTATCCGTTACTGTAACAGTTGAGCCGTTGGTTACGACCTTGTTCTCTTCACCCTTAGAGTCTTTCTCACCAACATTGGTCACTTCCACTGTTCCGTCATGTTTGACTTGGAAAGTGATATCCGTTACTTTGAGGTAGCCTGTTGGGGCTGCTTCCTCATGGAAGGTGTAAGTGCCTGGAGCCAAGTTGAGATCTTTAGACTTACCAGCTTCGGAAGTCCAGCTCTCTACAGCTGTGCCTTCTGCCTTGTCGCCCTTGTAGATCTTAATCTGTGCACCCGCGATTTCATTTCCTCCAAGATTGACTTTACTGAAGGTAATCGCCTTTGGAGTTGTATCCTCTTTGTCAGTGATTGACAAAACAGAACCAGTTGTTACGACAGTATCTGTTGTACCTTTTTTGACAATTGTAATAGAACCATCAGCATTGACCGTGAAGGTAACATCATCAACATACTGATACCCATCTGGAGCATAAGACTCTGTTAGAGTGTAGGTACCAGGAGCTAATTTAATCACCTTAGAAGTATTAGCTTCTGTTGTCCAGTCTGCTACAGGTGGAGCTTCCGGTCTTACACGATCTCCGCTGTAGATTTTAAGTTCGGCACCTGGGATTTCTTTCCCATTTGGATCCACCTTTTTGAAAGTAATCTCTTTTTCAGTTGGTGTCTTCGGAGGTGTCTTCTTATTTTCAATTCGACGTTCTACAGATTTATCTGAGCCAAACTCATCTGGAGAAATTTTAATATCTTCAGTTAGTTTGTCATAGCCAAAAGGAGCCGTTACTTCCCGAATTGTATAGTTGTCTCGCAACAATTTACCTACACTAGCGTTACCATCAGAATCTGTTGTCAATCGTCCAACAACAGCTTGGTTTCGATCACGAATCACTTCAAAAACTGCACCTTGCAATGGTTGGCCTGCTTCGTCTACCTTATGAATTTTAATGGTGAAAACATATCCTTCCGCAACACCACCTGCAATCTGGTAGGTACGTGTGCTGGTTGATTGTTCATTCTCACTACCATTGTAGCTCATGTTGGCTACGTTTGTGATTTCCTCACCATCAACTAAATCATAATTTGCTTTAGCTTGATATTCAATCATATAACCAAAACCATTAGTGTCTCCTAAAGGAAGGGTAAAACCATCACCATTCGCATTTACTACTAGTTGGTTTTTAAAGGTTTCGGTCATATCCTGAGCATTGGACCATTTCCAGTCTCCGTTATTCCAGCTCCAATCTACTTTATAAATACGAAAAGTATCTTGCAGGAATGTCATATTTGGAGATGAGAAGTCATCTTTGATAGTGACATTACTATAATCAGCCATATTTCGGTTTACAGTAATATTGTAACGAATTACATTGTTAGGATCTCCTCCCTGTTGAAATGAACTCTTTTCGATTTTCGAGTCATATTTTCCTGGAGGGCCATTATACCGAACTTTCCCTGCAGGTAGCACTTTACTTCCTACAGTAATATTAACATCGATGTCTCTGGCTTCAGTCACCACACTATGGTCAATTCTCACATAGACAAAAAATTTACCACGTACACCTGATTTATTCTCTACGAAATCAGTGTAAGTGAGCGTAATCGTTTTGCTAGTTGCGTCTAAACGACCTGTAGCTACAAGGTTATTAGAGGCATCCCGTAGTTCAATGTCTGATGAATTAGCAAAAGCAATTTCAGATGGTAACTGAAGTGTTGTTGTGTCACCTTCACGTACCGTATTATCTGGCAACTCAAAATTGGCAGTAAGACGAAAATCTTGCCAAATATCCAATCCTTGCGTTAATGCTTCACCAGATTTGTTCTCAACACCAACACTAGTGATCACATCATTATACTCTGTCGCATGTACTTGCGTCAGAGGGGCAAATGATTGGAGAATAACTCCCAAACAAAGAATAAGGATCTGAATCCAAGATCTTATTTTCTTGTTCATTTAATCTTCCTTTCTTATAATATTCAGTTGTAAATGTACAATGTAATAGTAAACTAAATGATTGTCCCCAACTAATCACCATTTCCCTTTTTCAAGTAAAAATTTATAGCTACATTACTTTCACATTTTATCATACTATTTAAAAAAAGGCTAGAAACATCAAACATTTTTTTAAATTTATTTTACTATTTAAAATTCGTATTTTCTTATCGAATTCCCCATCAATTTATTGTATCGTTTTCTCCTATCATCGAAACAAAATCTGGTATATTTTACCGCTATTTTTTAAAAAATAAGTTCACCTTGTTTTCGATACCAGATAGTGTTTTTATCATTTTGGTTATCTGATTTCATAAACGTTAAATTGCTCTAGAGAGAATGCTTCTACCTATTAAAAAGACCAGGTTTCCCTGGTCTTTCTGAGATACAATTAGAAGAAATACTGATTCATTCTAGTCTTCTTTTTTGCCTTTAGTGGCCACTAATCCTGCACTCAAACCAAGAAGAGCTAAACCTGCTGCTACTGCTACATGGCTTGCTGCACTTCCTGTATTTGGCAACTGCTCTTTTTGAGCTTGATTAGCTTTACTTGAAGCAATTTCTTTTGTATCTGCTTTTTCTGATACTTGTGGTTTTGTTGCTTCTTGAGGTACTGGTTTGGTCGTTTCACCAGCTGTACCGACTTCTACGATGCGATCCTGAGCTATAACTTTATCATAGCTTTCTTTTTCAGTTCGCTTACCATTTTCAACTTCGATTAAGTGAACACGGATACCTTTTTGACCTTCTTGGAGAACACGAGTTTGACCCGCTGGAAGCTTATCATTCTTTTGTTCCTGAACCTTGAAATCAATTGTTTCTTCTTCGATTACAAGTTCTGGTCTGTTAAGGACTAGGTTCTTCACTTCATCTTCTGGAAGGGAGGTTCCTGGTTTAGTTCCAACCAAGACGATGCGGTCTGTCGGAGTCTCTACCACTTCACGGAGTTTTTCTTCCTTACTTCCACTAGGGTTAACCGCTGTGAAGATCCGTTCCTTATCAACTTTTCCTTCTTGTTCTACACGAGTTTCACCTAGATACAGTCTTGAATCCTTTTTCTCAACTGTCTTATAGGCCAAATCTTTTTCAACAAATTCGAGTTTTGGAAGTTCCTCCTGTACAGCAGCAACAGTCTTCTCAGAAACTGGTTTTTCCTTAGTTAAGTGGATATGGTATTCCTTGACTTGTTTTCCACTTTCTGAAACAAGGCGAACAAGTACTGGAAGGCTATCGTCTCCGCTATCTACAACTGTTGAAGCTACCTGATTACTTTCTTCGACTGAGACTTTTGGACGTTGACCTTTATAGGTGATTTGGTAGTCTTGACGATCTTCAGCGAAGTCAGGAAGCTCTTTTCCATCTAAAAGAATTTTTGATTGGGTACTTTCTTGAGGCAATTCACTCGGTGCAAGGAAGGTCATTTCAATCATCGCAACACCGCTCTTGTCTGCTTTACGCTCCATACGCCATCTCATGGCTTTGGCTTTGACAGCTTTAAATGTTACGTTGATTTCATCACCAGCTGCGATGTCTTTATCCGCACGATAAGGCACAGCTTCCCAATTTTCTGGATTGTTAAATGGATGAGCTGCATCGTAGGCTTGGTAGTTTGAATAGTAGGTAGGCACTTCAAAATCTGGGCCAATATAGCGTTCCAAAACGAGTTTAGATGGGGCATCTGTACCACTATCTGCAAAGAAGTGAAGTTTGGCTTGCGCTACAGTCCGTTCTACAATCTTACCATTTTCACGGAAGATTACACCTGCTGATACTTCTGGATTAGAAGATGGTGTTGGAGACCAGTTTGTCCAACGACGATTTTCTGAATGATTTCCGTCATTGAGATAGTCCACACGGTCATGGGAGTTTCTATCAATGTCGTTAGTGGCTGAAGCAAAGGCGCGGTTACTATTTTCATCATACTCTGGATTATTTGAAAGAGCTTCACCAAGTTTGTCTGTCACTCGTACAGTGAACTCAGCAACAAGATCACTACCAAGGACACGACCTCGAACAGTAAATTGACCTGCTTTTGTCAGATTTTCTGCTGGAACTTCATCCCATTCAACTGCCAAGTCTTTTGTTTCGTAACCGTCTTTACCTGTGAAGTAAACAGGAACCTTAGTTGGCAATTCAAGTGGTTGCCCCACTTGTAGCAAGCGAGCTTGTTTGACCGCGGCAACTGGTTTACGAGAGAGAAAGTCTTTATTGCTTGTAAAGTGTAGACGGTATTCTCCTAGGATGTCGCCATTTTCAGCCTTCGCGATAACACGAACTGGCTCTCCTTCACGAACACTTGGAACTACGGTAGCGAGACCATTGTTGCTAACACTTGCTGTTACTGCAGGAACTTTTCCATCTACAGACTCAAGGTAGTAGTCTGTCAAATCAGGGTTGAAGTTTGCTAAGTCTTTACCGTCAACTTGGATTCTCGTTTGTCCTTGTTTAGCTGCCGCAACTTGTTTCGCAAAAATTTGTACTTCTGTGATAGACGTTCCTTTCTTGCTATCAAGTCGAACCATACGAATGCGAACCGCATAGGTTTCAACCTTGTCAAAGCTGAAATGATTCATTTCTCCAGCTTTTAATTGAGCTGGTGCTTTGAGATTGCTTACCTCTTTCCAGTTTGCAGGATCATTAAAGGCATGGTTTTCCTCACCTACAAAGCTAGGGTTTTTAGGGGCTGTTGGAACGGTCTTACCGACATAATATTCAATCACATAAGACTTCGGTACACCAACTCCGTGGTCTTCGTGGAATCCGACACTTAGATTATCAACTGAACGTTTGCTCAAAATACCTGAATCTCCGAATAGGACACCAACTGAAGCTTCTGGATTAGTACGGTTCCAGTTTGTCCAACGGTTAGCTGGGCGGTCATTAAAGGAAATCAATTTATCGTTGACGTTTGAAACAGGATCAGTTGGATTTGAGTCTGAAGCAAAGGCAAGTGGCAATTCTGAACCGGTCCATTGGTCAGAAATGTTTGCTCCCTTCTCAGTTTGAGCAGATACGCGAACATGAAGTTTAGTTGTTAATTGCGTACCTTCTAGGCGACCATTAACTGTAAAGACACCTTCCTTGGCGTATTGGTCTGGACGAATCGTATCCCATGTAACCTTAGCTGATGAAACGTGACCATTTGAATCGTAGGTACGAACACTTTCTGGTAATTGCGGTGCTTCTGAGATTGGGGTTGTCACACTAACTTCTTCAACTGAAACGATGCCTTCTACAGAGACTTTTGCACGCGCCTCAAGGTCAATACCTTCAACTTTACCTAGAACTTCAAAGGTTTGATAGGAGTCAAGTTTTTCTTTCGGAATAGCTTGCCAAGTGACTTTATGAGTTTTAGGGAAACCTTTGTCATACTCAACCGTTACTGTTGTTGGAAGAGTAGGTTCTTGATGCAAGTCTGTCACTACATTTACTGGGCGTATAGATTGGGCTACTTTTTTCTCAGTATTGGCCTGGATCGTAAGAGCGATTTGACCTGTAGCCCCCTCATATTCTGCTTTGAGAGTGACTGTTCCTGGCTTATGCAGCTCAAGCATTCCTTTACGAACTGCGACTTCCCCTTCACCACTTGTAGAGAAGGTCACTTTATCTGCTGGTAGAACTGCTTGTGTTCCGTCTTGATAGTGTGCAAGGACAGACAATTTCACCGTTTGGTCTTCTTTAAGACCGTCAGCTTGCTCTACTTGTAAGCTCAAGTGGTCAATTTTTGGTGCTTCTTCAAGGAATTGAATTGCATAGGTTTGAAGAGGGCCACCATCTTTTGGTTGAACATAGATGCTTGCACGCATGCCGTTTGCTGCACTTGCTTGGACTACAGTAACATCCGCATTTTCAGCACTTGCTACAACTTCTGGCAAGGATGCACCGTAAGCAAGAGTTCGATATTGCATTGGTTTTTGGCTAGTAAGTCCTATGACAGCTTCACCACCAACCGTTACAGTTGGTACTGCAGGCGCTGCAGCTTCGCCTTCTTCTACTACAAGGGTAGCATGAATGGTTTCGCCAGCTAATTGACCAGTCATTTGTATACGTGATCCTGCGACTGAAAGTTTGGCTTTATCTGCCTCCGCAATCTCCCACTTATCAACTTCGTATTCTTGAATGCTTCCATCTGTTACTGCGATAGAAACGTATTTGTCAACAGCGCTCAAGTCTGTTCCTGGAGCAACACGCTTAATAGTTGGAAGCTCATTTGCGATTGCTAGAATTTCGACACGGGCCTCAACTTCGCGTCCGTCTGCCATACCTTTAACAGTCACAACTCCTGCTTGGCTCACATCAACTGAAGACCAAGTGACTGGACGTTTTTCACGACTGCCATCACTGTATACAAACGGAACAGTGGTAGGCATTTCTGGAGTATCTCCGATAACTGTCTGTACTTTTGGAACCTCTGTACCTAAAACAGTCTTTTCTTGTCCTTCTTTCTTACCTGTGAAGACAGTGACTTGGTCAGATTTCAATAGATCAGAGTGGGCAGTAAGGGTGAATTTACCTGCTTGTTCAGTTGATTTAACAATAGCAACCCCTTTACCGTTAAAGGCTCTGCGTATCCAAGAACCGTCTGGTTGTGCCTTGTAGCGTTCACGACTGGCTTGTTCCCCATTATCAACACCAACCAGTTGACCTTGTCCATGCAATTGGAAACGAACCAAATTATTGGCAGTTGGTACCACATTTCCTTCACTGTCTATGATTTCGTAGTAGATGTAGGTCAAGTCTTTTCCATCGGCTGCGATTGCGTGTTCTTCCTTGACGAGGCGAACACCTGCTGGTTGGCCTGCAGTCGTGATCTTATCACGTGCAATTTCTTTTCCAGCTTCATCGCGAGCTACAGCTTCCAAAGTACCTGGTTGGTAAGCAACCTTCCACTCAAGATAGAGTTCCTTAGCATTGGCACCTTCTTGGTAAGTGCGGCCATCACTAGTTTGTTTCTTGTTGAACTTCTTAACTCCAAGAGATTGACCATTTAAGAACAATTCTACGCTTGCAGCGTTTGAGTAAGCTCGAACTGGAATCTTGCCTTCTGAGTCAGCAACTTTGTCTGCTAATTCTTTGTTTTCCCAGTTCCAGTTAGGAAGAAGGTGTACCATCGGTTTCTTCTTGACAGAAACCCATTGGCTTTGGTAGAGGTAGAAGTCATGTTTTGGAATACTGGCTGTATCTACGATACCAAAATAAGAGCTCTTAACGGGAGTTTGGTTTTGATTGTGCCATGGCGTAGGCTCACCGATATAGTCCGTACCTGTCCAGATAAACTGTCCAGCATAGCCAGCGTTGTCACGGTCAAAGGTCCATGAAGCGGTTGCCGTTTTACCCCAACCAACACGATCATTTCCATAATCGGACTGTTCGTAATTACGCTCAGGCCCGTTACTATGTTTCAATTCCTGTTCAGGGCGATAGTAACTTCCACGTGTACGAGTAGCTGAAGATGTCTCAGAACCGTAAATCAACCAGTTAGGATGTTTTGCACGAAGCGCTTTGTAGTTGTCTTCAGAATAGTTGAATCCAACCGCATCCAGTTCATCAGCAATTTTCTCATGTCCACCACTACCATTACCGAAACGGAACTTATCTGCTCCCATGGTAACGTAACGAGTTTTATCAACATCCTTGATAACTTTGACCAGACGTTTTACAGTTGCTAGAGAGTGGGCATCCCCATTAGCTTCACCGATTTCATTACCAATTGACCACATGAAGATAGCAGGGTTGTTTTTGCCTCTTTCGACCATGGTACGAAGATCGTAGTCAGACCATTTTTCACCTTTTCTTGCTTCTGGGTGAGTGGCATCTTTTTCAAAGAAACGACCATAGTCATAAGGTTTCTTTCCACCATACCAAGTATCAAAGGCCTCTTCCTGAACGAGTAAGCCTAGTTCTGCAGCGATTTGCAAGGTTTGCTCACTAGCAGGGTTGTGGGTTGTACGGATGGAGTTGACCCCCATCTCCTTCATTTGTTTGAGACGACGGTATTCTGCCTTATAGTTTTCTTCTGCTCCAAGAGCTCCGTGGTCATGGTGCAAGGAAACACCATGGAATTTAATGCGTTCACCATTCAAAGAGAAACCTTCATTTGGAGTCCAATGATAGTAACGGTAACCAAACAAATCTTTCTTAGCATCAACCAATTGACCGTCACGGTAAACACGCGTAATCAATTCGTACAAGGCAGGTTTATCATTTAAAACTGTCCAGAGTTTTGGTTGTTCAACTTCTAAAATCGCATCAAGACTTGTTGACTCATGTGCTTTCAAGGTACGGCTTGCTGTACGAACCAAGCCTGTTACAGCCTGACCACCACGTTCAACGATTTGATACTCTGCCACCAATTCATGGTCTTTATCATCTGTATTGACGATTTTGCTGGCTACATGAGTTTCAACCTTACCATGTTGCTGTTGTTCTAGTTTTGGTGTTAAAAAAGTTGTTCCATTTTTTTCAACATGAACCTTATCTGTCACTTGCAAGGTCACATCACGGTAAATACCGCTACCAGAGTACCAACGGCTACTTGGTTGTTTATTGACTGCATGGACAGCAATCACATTCTCACGACCATCTTTGTGGAGGTATTTAGTAATATCGTATGAGAACTGGTTATAACCATTTGGATAATGTCCCACTAACTGGCCATTGACATAGACTTGAGAGTCCATGTAGACACCATCAAAGGTCACTCGAACATTTTTCTTGAGATCTTTTTCATCAAGTTTAAAGGTCTTGCGATACCAAGCTTCTCCACCATTGAGCTGTCCACCCTCGTTTTGGGCAGGTGACTGATGGTCAAAATCGTTAAAGATACTCCAGTCGTGTGGGAGATCCAATTTTTGCCATGTTGATACATCTGCATCTGATTTCACAGCTTCTTTAGGATTCGCATTGAGTTTAAAGTGCCAATTTTGATTAAAATTCACTTTTCTATCTTCAATCATTTGATTCACTTCTTCATTTGTCGCAGCTTTCAAATCTTCCTTGACAGGCTTTTCTTGACTTAAAGCTTGAGATTCTACCTTTGGAGCTGTTTCTTCAAATTTTAGAGATGCTTTCTCCTCTTTTGAAGCTACAGGTTCATCTTCTTTCATCTCTGGTTTGCTTGCTTCAATTGGAGCTACTTGACTTTGGTCGACACTTGCAGCATCCTTGTGCTCTGCTACAGCTTGATTTTCTTTTTCCTCCACTTCCGGACTTTCCTCTTTTGCTTGTTCCACAGTGTGAGTAATCGGAGTTTCATCCGCGAAAACTGATGATTCTCCAATGACACTTCCTCCAAATAGAACCGCACAGGTTCCAATCATGACAGAGCAAGCTCCTACGGCAAACTTACGAATGCTGTAGACTCTTTTACGATTCCAATTGGCTTTTTCCATAAAGTAGCTCCTTCGGTAACTTTTATATATTGCACAGCAAGTTACTTTTAGGGCTCTTTTAACTTTATTTTATAAGACGATATAGGAAATTTCAATACTTTAAACACAACAATCATATTTTTGATTGTTTTTTCTAAAATTTGTAGAAGATTCGAAAAAAGTGAATGTAGATTTAGAACAAAAACAAACATTTTTTGATACTCAGATCAATATTATAAAAAAAGTTCCTTTTGTAAGGAACTCCTTCTACTTATAATTAAAGATCCCCCCAGCCAACTTATCAGCTAGCTTGGGAAAGAGTGTATAAAATTTATGGGCTAAATGGAGCAAGATTGGAAGATTTAGTTCCCGTTTGTTTTTTCCTATGGTTTTGACAATCTTTCTAGCTACTGCATCTGGCTCGAGAAGGAAGCGGTCAACTGATTTTAGATAACTGCCGTCTGGGTCAGCCTGGTCGAAAAACCCTGTACGGATAGGACCGGGATTAACCGTCGTCACATAGACACCATAAGGCATGAGTTCGAGCCGTAAAGCATTTGAAAAACCGATGGCCGCAAACTTGGTCGCTGAATAGAGACTAGACTTGCCAGTCGCTATCAACCCTGCCATGCTGACGATATTGATGATATGTCCTTTTCCCCTCTCCTTCATGAAAGCTCCAAGACGACGAGACAGATTCATCAAAGCAAAGGTGTTAACCTCAAACATCTGATGAATATCTTGATCTGAAATCTTGTCAAAATCCTCAAAAATCCCGTAACCAGCGTTATTAATCAAAACATCAATCTTACCATAACGCTGATAGAGTTCAGCCACTAGTTCTTCTAAGGCTTGAGCATCGGTAATATCAATCTCAATCAATTCTGCCTGAGGATGATTTCCGTATAGCTGAACTAGTTTTTCCTTATTTCTACCTAGCAAAATGAGTTGATCTTGAGGCAAGAGTTTGATCATTTCTTGGGCTAGACCTCCGCTAGCTCCTGTTATAAGAATCGTACGCATCCTTATCCTTTCTCAATCTTCTAGATTTCCACTTCTTCCAAGTCTTTGACCACATGGACGTTTTCAAAAATCGTTGCAGCATCTTTCTTAAGCTGGCTGATATCTTTTGAGAGGAAACGAGCACTGATATGGTTGAGCAAGAGTCGTTTGGCTCCCGCTTCTGTTGCAACCTGCGCAGCCTGCATGTTGGTGGAATGACCGTGATTGCGGGCAATCTTTTCGTCTCCCTTGCCATAAGTGGACTCATGGACAAGAACATCCGCATTGACTCCAAGACGCACACTAGCATCTGTTTTTCGAGTATCCCCTAAAATGGTAATAATCTTACCAGGGCGTGGGGCTGAGATATAGTCTGCTGCCTTGATCTCGGTGCCGTCTTCTAGGACAACATCCTGACCGTTTTTGATTTTTCCAAAGAGTGGTCCAAATGGCACACCAGCAGCCTTGAGCTTTTCAGCATCCAGAGTGCCTTCTAGGTCTTTTTGCATGACACGGTAGCCCACACAGAAAATAGTGTGATCCAATTCTTCTGCATAAACGGTAAACTTTTCTGTTTCAAGGATTTTCCCGAGAGAATTATGGTCAAACTCATGGAAATAAATTCGGTAAGGCAGACGAGAACCGGACACACGAAGGCTGGTTAAGACAAAGGACTTGATCCCTTGGGGACCATAAATTTCCAAATCTGTTTGCTCTTCATTAGCCTGAAAAGCACGGCTAGAGAGAAATCCTGGCAATCCAAAGATATGGTCTCCATGCAAGTGAGTGATAAAGATTTTGCTGACCTTACGTGGTCGAATCGTGGTTTCCAGAATGCGATTTTGCGTTCCTTCGCCACAGTCAAAGAGCCAAACTTCGTTAATCTCGTCCAAGAGTTTCAGGGCGAGACTTGAAACGTTGCGGGCTTTGGAGGGCTGACCAGCCCCCGTTCCTAAAAATTGAATATCCATTCGATACTTTCTAATTAATCAATATATAACATAGCAGTGCGGTTTTCTAAGCGATAATAAAGCTTACCAGTATAGGCTTTAGCTTCTTGTAATAAATCTTCTTGACTATAACCTTTGAGACGCTTGCGACCATCTGCCAAACTTTCCAAATCTGTCAAGGCTGTGAGATTTTCCACGCTAACAACTTCCTCGTCCCCAACAGGCTTCAAGTAAATCTTACCAGACTCCTTAAAGACCAGTTGATGAGGGAAGATTTGCGCAATCTCAAAGAGTAATTCATCTGTAATTAGCTCCTCAGCTTCTGAGAAAATACGTCCAAGTCCTTCTCTCTCATAGCAGAAACCAAAAGATTTGCCTGATAGATTAAGGCGAATAAAGGGCTTGGTTTCTAGAGTGAAACTTGGCTCAGCATTGTAGAGGCTCAGTTCCTGACTGACTTCTGAAAAATAATCAGTCGCAGCCTGAGGACTCTTTTTCTGGTAGAGTTCAGCAAAGTAGGCATTCACTACACTGGGGGGAGGCGTAATTAGGGCTAACTGCTCCTCTTCAGACCTACCATCTAAAAGCTGGTCCAGATATACCTTGTCTAGACTCGTATAACCACCATACTTGAGTGCTAAAGTTTTGATATCAGTCATAAAATTCTTCTAATCTCCATTTGTTTTTCTCAGCAATATAGCCTGTGATGACCTCGCAATCATCTTGGTAATCACGCTCTTCTAGGATAGCGACACTTTCTAAATCATGAATCTTGTAAGACTTAGAAAAAGGTACACGCAAAGTAAATGCTTCAAAAATATCCTTGATCTTCTCCAAAAACAATGCTTGCAACTGCTCACGACTATCCTCAGACTTGGCAGAAATGAGGGCATAAGGCGTTTGAGTAGGCGTGAAATCCTCCACCAAATCCGCTTTATTATAAAGGGTCAGGCGGGGAATATCCTCCATATCCAAGTCTTTCATAATGGACAGGACTGTTTTTTCATGCTCCTCGTGATAAGGATTGCTGGCATCGATGACATGAACTAGAAGGTCTACATGCTTGCTTTCTTCCAAGGTTGATTTGAAACTGGACACCAATTCAGTCGGCAAATCTTGGATAAATCCAACCGTATCAGTCAAGGTAACCTGAAGATTACCTCCCAAATGGATACTCTTTGTCGTCGCATCCAGAGTCGCAAACAGCTCGTCTGCTTCATACTGGGTCTTAGTGGTCAAGGTGTTCATGATGGTTGATTTCCCAGCATTGGTGTAACCAATCAAACCAATCTTAAAGGTACTTGACTCCAAGCGTTTTTCTCTGACTGTGGCCCGATTTTTCTCAACCACCTTGAGCTGACGCTCGATATCTGTGATTTGATTGCGAACACTACGTCGGTTCAGTTCCAACTGACTCTCACCTGGACCACGGGAACCAATTCCCCCTGCCTGACGGCTGAGCATAATTCCCTGACCAACCAAGCGAGGTAAGAGGTACTTAAGCTGGGCCAAATGCACTTGAAGTTTCCCTTCATGGCTTCGAGCCCGCATGGCAAAGATATCCAGAATCAACTGCATACGGTCAATCACCTTGACATCTAGAACTTCTTCTAGATTGACATTTTGCCGTGGAGTTAAGCGGTTATTGACAATGACTGTGGTAATTTCTTCTGCATCAACCATCCGCGCAATCTCTTCCAACTTACCAGAACCGACAAAGGTCTTGGAGTCATACTTTTCCCGTTTTTGCCTGTAGCTATCTACAACGACTGCCCCAGCTGTCTTGGCTAGACTGGCCAATTCTTCCATAGAGAGATCAAAATTATCCATGCCCTGGAGTTCAACACCAATGAGCAGGACGCGTTCCTCTTTTTTCTCCGTTTCAATCATCTAAAAACTCCTCTATCTGGCTTAAAATACGGTCTTGCACACCAGGCTCTCCTATCTGAAAAAAGGTGACCTGCATGCGATTACGGAACCAGGTCAGCTGACGCTTAGCAAAACGACGAGTCGCTTGTTTGAGACTCTCGCTAGCTTCCTCAAGAGTTTGCTCCCCACGGAAATAAGGAAAGAGTTCCTTGTAACCAATGCCTTTAGCTGCCTGCACATCTGGATAACGGTCAAAGAGCCACTTGGCCTCATCCAAAAGCCCAGCCTCAAACATCAGATCTACTCGGCGATTGATACGTTCATAAAGCTGACTGCGTTCATCATCCAAGCAGATAATCAAAGGTTCATAAGGACTTTCCTGATTTTCCAAATCCTGACCAAAATGGACAATTTCCAAGGCACGCATAGCACGACGACGGTTAAACTGGGGAATTTCAAGGCCTGCTTGCTTCACCAGATGGGCTAATTCCTCATCTGAATAAGGCTCCAAACTAGCCCGATAAGCTACAATCTCCTCATGAGGTGTTTCCCCACCTAGATGGTAGCCTTCTAACAAGCTCTGGATATAAAGCCCAGTCCCACCAGCGATAATGACTAGCTTGCCACGGCTTTGAATATCCTCAATAGCCTTCTTAGCTTCTGAAACAAAATCAAAAGCCGAGTAAGACTCGGTCACCTCTCTGACATCAATCAAATGATGAGGAACAGCTGCTTGCTCCTCTGGGCTAGCCTTGGCCGTCCCAATATCCAACCCTCTGTATACTTGCTGACTGTCACCACTGACCACCTCTCCACCAAAGCGCTTGGCTACTTCAATAGCAAGGGCTGTCTTCCCAACAGCAGTCGGTCCAACAATCACAATTATTTTTGTTTTCATCTTTTTTCCTTGAAAAATTTCCATTTTTTCGTTACTATTATTATATCACAAAAAGGTCAGTCAGAAAAATGCTACCACTTGGGGAGCCTGGCTGATCGGGAAGATAAAGGAGGAAGACTCATGGCTAAAGGATTCGCTAAAGGTCTTGTAACAGGTGTCGCAGGAACTGTCGCTGCCGTTGCAGGTGCAGTATACGCAATTAAAAAGAAAGTGATTGAGCCAGAAGAGCAAAAAGCAGCTTTCATCGAAGAAAACCGCAAAAAAGCAGCTCGCCGCCGCGTATCACATTAAGCAACAAAAGAAGTTGAGAAATCTCAACTTCTTTTTTATTTTCTTTTATACTCAATGAAAACCAAAGAACAAACTAGGAAGCTAGCCGCAGGTTACTCAAAGCACTGCTTTGAGGTTGTAGATAAGACTGACGAAGTCAGCTCAAAACACTGTTTTGAGGTTGTGGATAGAACTGACGAAGTCAGTCACCATACCTACGGTAAGGCGAAGCTGATGTGGTTTGAAGAGATTTTCTAAGAGTATTAAATAGCTAGGTCAAACTTCAGTTGCGGCTTAACCGGATTATAGTCAACCAACTCAAAGTCCTCCGCTTTGATATCAAAGAAATTGGTCCCATCAGGAACATTTAAAACCAAACGAGGTTGGCAGTTTGACGGCTCACGACGAAGCAATTCCTCTGCTTGTTCAAACTGATTATCATAGATATGAAGGTTGTTGATGAAGTAGAAGAACTTCCCAACCTTCCATCCAAAATGCTTGGCAATCATCATCTGAAGAGCCACATACTGCATAGCGTTAATGTGGTGAGCCACCAGCATATCATTAGAACGCTGGGTCAAAGTCGCATCTAAATAGATTTCCCCATCAACGCGACGGACATCAAACATGGTCTGAAAGGCGCATGGAAGAAGACCATCTGTCTCCTCAAAAGCTTGGTAATCCCAGAGAGAGACGATATTGCGACGGTTCCAAGGGTTGGCTTCCAATTGTTTGAGAATCTTATTGATGATATCGTGCTTTTTAACGACTGCCCCATAGCGCTCACCGATGGTTCCCGTATCTCCCACTTCCCAGTCATTCCAGTAGTGAACATTGTACTTGCTATTTAGCACTTCTAGGCTATTAGACTGATCTTGGTAGATCCAGAGTACTTCCTTGATGGCGGATTTGATCGCAATGGGACGCAAGGTTGTGATGGGAAATTCCCCTTTAGACAAATCATACTCCGCAAAGGCACCCGTTACGTACTTGGAGTTGGCAACAGTCCCATCCTTGTACTTGGGACGAGCCTGCTCAGAAAAGACACCGTCTTTGAGGATTCGTTCAATATTCTCTTTAAAAATCGTATCTGCTTTTGTCATTTACTCTCACCTCATTTATTGTCCTAACTAGTATAGCATAAAAAAAGAAAGGAGGAAAATCACTGGCTTTAAAGTAGTGTTTTTCTCCTTTTATTATCTTATTGTAATACAAGTGATGCTGCTCCGATTACTCCAGCGTCATTTCCTAGAGTTGCAAGAGCCAATTTTGTAGATGTGCGTACTTGTGGGAAGGTATTTTCATCATAAACCTTTTGCACGCCTTGGAGAAGGAATTCTCCCGCAGCTGACACCCCACCACCGATAACAATCGTTGAAGGGTTGAGGATTGAACCGATGTTGGCACACGCGATTCCCAAGTAACGTGAGAAGTTACGGTAAACGATCAAGGCAAGGTCGTCCCCTTCTTTTGCAAGGTCGAAGACAGTTTTAGCAGTTACTTCTTCACCGTCGTCAATCAAGCGTTTCAAGGCTGCATCGCCTTCGTATTCATCTGCATAGCGACGAGTCAAGTTAACAATCCCTGTTGCTGAAGCAACTGTCTCAAGACAGCCTTTTTTACCACAGGTACATGCGATCGGTTGGTCAAAGTCAACAGTGATATGACCAAGCTCTCCTGCTGCACCAGCAACACCGTGAAGCAATTTGCCTTCTGCCACGATACCGCCACCAACACCTGTACCAAGTGTCATAAAGACAACGTCTGGTTGGTTTTCACCAGCACCCATCCAACGCTCACCAAGAGCAGCTACGTTGGCATCATTATCGATAAAGAATGGAATCCCCAAGGCTTTTTCAATCTTTTCTTTAATCGGTTGAAGGGTTTTCCAGTTTAGGTTGTAGGCACCGATAACAGTCCCTTTCTCACGGTCAACCACACCTGGTGATCCCATTCCAATCCCTCGAAAATCCGTAGCTGACAATCCAAGCAAGTCCAAACGATGTTGAATAGACTCAATCATATCATCTACGATATGACTTCCCTCATCCAAAATGTTAGTCTTGATAGACCATTTTTCTTGGATTTCTCCCTCTTGAGTTAAAATTGCAAACTTGATAGATGTTCCACCAAGGTCAATCCCAATAATCTTTTGACTCATCGTCTTCTCCTTTTTAATTGAAAATGCTTACAGATATAGTATAACAAAATCGTCCGTTTTGTGCAAAGGTTTGCATTAACTTCCTAGAAATTCTTCTGATTTATGGTTTCCAAAGGCCAGAAGCATCTACGTAGTATCTACCACCATCAACTCGCTCATTCTTTGCCATTTTACCATCTGATTTCAAATAGTAATTTCCTTGCCAAGTATTACGAGCGTATGAACCATCTGATTTTAAGTAGTACCATGATTGATAAGAAGAGTCATAAATCCACTCACCTTGTGCCATTTCACCGTTTGCTTTGAGATAAAAAGCGCCTTGCCAAGCATTTTGGGCATAGGATCCATCTGATTTCAAATAATACCAAGCTTGGTATGATGAATCATAAATCCATTCACTTTGAGCCATCTTTCCGTTTGGTTTAAGGTAGTAACTTCCTATCCATGTGTTTCGTGCATATGAACCATCCGATTTGAGATAATACCATCCTTTGTAATATGAGTCATATATCCACTCACTCTGAGCCATTGTTCCATCTGATTTGAGATAGTAATCTCCTTTCCAAGAATTGGTTACTGGATTACCATTGTCAGAATAATAATACCAATATCCATCCTGCTTAACCCAGCCACTAGAAGAAACTCTATTCTGTGGACTAGATTGGCGTGGTTTAAAAACACCTCGAGGAGCTTTTGAGCGTTCACAGGCAACTCCATCACCATCTTTGTCTAGTCTTGAAGAATATCCAGGCTCTCCTCTATGGATATCAGAATAGCCATTTTCCCATGCTTCTTTACAACTAGAAAAATGAATATTTTCTTCTGCACTAACCGGTTGAGCAAACAAACCTAAAACTGGAAGAACAGTAAGAATCACTTTCAGCAAAATTGTTTTTTTCATCATTTCCTCCTATAAAATGACATCGTTTTCTTTTTATTTTATCAAACTTAATTCAACAATTCAACATATCCATTATATTTTTTAATTTATGAAGTTTATTTAGAATTCACTTCCAACTCATACAATCCTCTCACTGCGTTACAGCCATAGATAGTTTCCGCTTGGTCCAAGTCTGGCACAGTCAAGACTTTTTCCTCTACCTGTCCTGTTTCTAGCAAATGCTGGCGGTAGATTCCTGGTAAAATTCCTAGACTGGTAGGCGGTGTGTAGAGTTTACCATTAATTTTTAAGACCAGATTTCCAATAGAGGTCTCAAGTAGTTCTCCTGTTGCATTATGGTAAATGATTTCCTGTTCCCCTAGACTTAAGTGTGGTCTATTAGTTGTTTTAAAGTAGGTAAACGCTTGATTCAAATCTGCTTCTTGCAGACAAAGTTGAGCCTGACAGAAACTTGGACTAAGGGGTGTTAAGATTTGGCTACTGAGTTCTATCTCTCCAGATTTGCTGAGGATGATTCGCAAGCGGTAGTCTTGATTAGCATCACAAACTTGGCACTCTTTCTCTATCTTTTGTCTCAGTTCTTCCGGATTAAAAGGATAGGCAAAATATCGACTAGCCTTTGTCAGTCTTTCCAGATGTTGTTCTTCAAATAACAAGTTTTTCTGGCTGATTTTCCCAGTTGTAATCAATTGGAAACGTGCTTGTTTACGATAGAGTACAGCCGCCTTTTGATGAACCTCTCGGTATTCAGATTCCCAGGTGCTATCCCAAGTAATCCCGCCTCCAACTCCATAGATGGCTTTCCCTTGATGCAGTTGAATGGTCCGAATGGCGACATTGAAAATCCGTCGTCCATTTGGAAGCAAGAGACCAATCGTTCCGCAGTAAACTCCTCTGGGTTGGGGCTCCAAGTTCTTGATGATTTCCATGGTCGCAATTTTTGGAGCTCCCGTTATGGAACCACATGGAAAGAGCGAACGGAAGATTTCAACTAGGTCAACATCCGATCGTAACTGACTCTTGATGGTCGAAGTCATTTGCCAAACGGTTGAATACTGCTCCACTTGACAGAGACGCTCCACATGTTCACTACCCACTTCGGAAATACGGTTCATATCATTGCGCAAGAGGTCCACAATCATCATATTTTCAGAACGATTTTTGGGATCCTGCTCCAACCAACTAGCCTGGTCCAGATCATCTTGGTCAGCCACTCCCCGCTGAGTCGTTCCCTTCATTGGTCGCGTTGTCAACTCACGGTCATTTTGCTCAAAAAAGAGCTCTGGGCTCATGGAAATCACTGCCATCTCATCATGTTCAACATAGGCATTGTAGCCCGCCTCCTGCTCTACCACCATACGATTGTAAATGGCAAAAGGATTGACACTCAAGTCTTGCTTGAGTTGGACAGTGTAATTTACCTGGTAGGTGTCCCCCTGACGCAAATGATGGTGAATCTGGGAAATAGCTTTTTCATAGTCCTCTGCAGATGTTTGTTCTCGCCACTTTGAAGGCAGATCTACTTCCTCATAAGTCAAAGGAATAGGCGATGTTTCTACCCTATCGTGAACGGTAAAGTAAAGCAAGTACTCGCCCAGTAGAGGAGACTTGTGAACTGCTAGTTTTTCCTCAAAAGCAGGTGCAGCCTCGTAACTGACGTAGCCCACGACATAATAACCTTGCTCTTGGTAGCTTTCCACTTGCGCAAGTAAATCTGCCACTTCTGATAAATCTCTCGTTTTTAACTCTTTGATCGGCTGGGTAAAAGTGTATCTCTCCCCCAAAGCCCTAAAATCAATCACTGTTTTTCTATGCATATCTTAAGTATAGCACAAAAAAGCCGACCTAGAACAGCTAAATCCAGCTTTGTTGACTGATTTACATAACGAAAAAAATTCTCTACCTTACTTTTTCTACTTTTGGCAATTTTCCATCAGATGGCGTCCCTTCTTCTTGTAAAAACTGGTCTTATTTGGAGCACTTTACAACAAAAATCCAACAAAAAGAACAGAGGAAGTCATGGTATCTATACCATTGTTTCCTCTGTCTTTTGCTTTTCTTCTTTTACTACAGAATAATTTCACGACTTTCTAATAGAATCTTTCGGATAATGCGCACGCGCACCTCCAATTAATTTTGGACGACTAGCTAGTGCCGTTACGTGGGCATGACCAATCTCTCTCAAAAGAGGGCGAATCGGAACTTGAACATGCTTGACATGCATGCCAATCGCAGTATCTCCGATATCCAATCCAGCATGAGCCTTGATAAATTCAACCTCAACTGGATCTTGCATAAACTTGAAGGCTGCCAACTGACCTGAACCTCCTGCATGGAGAGTAGGAAGGACACTGACCATTTCCAGACCAAACTGCTCTGCAACCTGACGTTCAACAACGAGGGCCCGATTGACATGTTCACAGCCTTGAACGGCTAGATGAATGCCTTTTCCCTCTAGGATATCTAGGATGGTCTTCACGATGATTTCCCCAATTTCTTGGCTGGATTCCTTGCCAATCTGACCACCTATCACTTCACTAGAAGAAAGGCCCAAAACAAAGATTTTTCCCTGATTCAAATTGGCCTTTTCTAATACATCTTTTACAATCTGACTTGTGTCTCTTTGAATATCTTTTTCCTTCATACTTGATACCTCTTTTGTCATTATCTATCATATCGTTTTTTCTACGTTTTAGCAAGATAGATAGCCTAGAAAGCTTGCCCAATTACGTATAAAACTCCCAGAATTGACTGGGAGTTAATTAGTTTCTATTCTATTTATGTATATTTCAACCGTCGTCCCTTTTGAGGGGGCAGAATCGATTTTCATCTGGTAATGTTCTCCAAAATGAAGTTTAAGCCGTTGGTCAACATTTTGAAGACCGACTCCCCCACGTTTGAGTTGACTTTGACTATTATCAGCAGTAGCCTGGAAGCCAACTCCGTCATCCTCAATGCGGATGACAAGCCCTGTATCCTTTTTCTGAACAGAAAGTTTAATATGGCCCTGACCTTCCTTCTCCTTGATGCCATGATAAAGAGCATTCTCTACAAGGGGTTGCAACACCAGCTTAGGCAAAACTAAATTACCAAAAGCAGAATCTTCATCAATCTCATACTCCAGCTTATCCCCATAGCGTTGTTTCTGGATAAAGAGATACTGGCGGACATGATTGATTTCATCAGAAAGAGAAATCAAATCCTTTCCTTGATTGAGCGCCAAACGGAAATAGGTTGCCAAAGACTTGGTCACCTGAACCACTCGCTGACTATCCTGAAATTCAGCCATCCAGATGATAGTATCCAAAGTATTGTAGAGGAAATGGGGGTTAATCTGGCTTGACAAGGCCTGAAGTTCATATTGCCGGGTCGCTTCTTCCTGCCTGCGCACATCTGCCATCAGCTGATCAATCTGATCCAGCATGGCATTGAACTGACGAGTCACTTCTCTCAGTTCATAGGCACCAGCTTCTTTAGCACGCAGATTTTGTGTACCAGAAGCAATTTCCAACATGGTTTCTCTTAGGTCCTTCAAAGGAGCAATCCAGCGTTTGAGACTGAACCACACCAAGCAGAGACAGGCAAGAAGAGATAAGGTACTAGCACCAAGCAAGGTCCACATGAGTTGACTCCGAACCTGGTCTAACTTCTCCAACGAAGACACGCCTATAACCGTCCAATCTGTTCCTGCAATCTGTTCCTGACTGACGTAGGATTGATGATCCAGCGTATAGCCCTGCCCCGTCTCGATGTAGGGTTTCATGGCCTCCATTTCGCTAGACGAACTATAAACTGTGTGTTTAGGATGGTAAACAAATTCATGGTTTTCATTGATGATAAAGGCAAAGCCCTGCTGCCCCAACTGAAGTTGGTTGAGATAGGCTTCCAGAGTTTCGTAGGAAATGTCCAAACGAAGCACACCAAGATTGGCTCCCTTTGTATCAACAAGTTCCTGAGTGACAGAAATGACCCACTGACTGTCTGATTTACGAGCTGGTGTCAAAACCGGATTAGCCCCCTGATGAATGGCTTTTTGGTACCAATCCTCGCCCATCATATCTGAGGAAGTTTTCATCTGCACACTGTCATCAGTGGAAATAACCTGACCAGATTTGGTTACCAGTACCACCGTTTTCAAGTCCTGGTCTGCCTTTAAGATGGTCAAAAACAGATCTCGGATTTCCTTTACCTTGTCTTGACTGGGATTCTCAGCATAGGCTAGGACATCTGCCTGCTGGGTCAAACTGGTAGAGGTGGTTTCTAATTTTTTGATATAAGACTGAATAAAGTGGCTAGTTTGGCTAATGGTCGTTTGGCTATTACCCTCGATAGTAGCCTCAATAGCTGATGAACTAGATTGATAATAGAAAGTCCCGACCACAGCTAGGAGAATGAGAAAGACCAGAAAGATGGAAATAACCATTCTGACTAGGAGAGAAGAACGCTTCATCGGCCTTCTCCCTTCTTAAACTGACGAGGCGTCACACCTGCAATCTGTTTAAAACGTTGGGTAAAGTAGTTCATATCTTCAAAACCAACCTTTTCGGCTATCTCATAAATCTTTAAATCTGTGGTCAGAAGCAAGAGCTTGGCCTGTTTGACACGCTCTCTCACCAGGTAATCCTGAAAAGGCAGGCCCAACTCTTTCTTAATTAAGGAACTCAGATAAGTCGGACTAAAACCTAGGTCACTGGCCAAAGACTTCAAACTAAACTGACTGTCAGCTAGATGGGACTGGATTTTCTGAGCAATATTTCCCTCAAACTTATCGGTTAATAAATCTTGTAACTGCTCTTCTTTTTCTTCCTTGTCTAGTTTTTGCTTGATTTTCCCCAGCATTTCCTCAATATCCTGACGCGAAAAGGGCTTGAGCAAGTAGTCATCCACACCGAGTTTGACAGCAGACAAGGCATACTCAAAATCATCGTAACCTGTCAAAAAAACTAGGTGAACCTGAGGATAGGTTTCTCGTACCAGACTAGCCAACTGGATGCCATTCAGCTGAGGCATGTTAATATCGGTTAAAATGATATCTGGCACCTGCTTTTGAATCAAGTCCCAAGCCTGCCTTCCATTTTCGGCCTGACCGATGATTTCCATATCGTAGGCTGCTACATTGACCAACTTGGTCAAGCCTTGTCTTACTAGATATTCATCCTCTACGATTAAGATTGTGTAGGTCATGCTCTGCTCCTTTGTCACTTACTAGTATCAGTATAGCAAAATTCTCCACTAACTGCTTAGGAAAGACTTCTTAATCGACATAATCTAGTAAATAGGCATAGCCTTTTTCTTCCATTTGGTCTTTGGGAATAAATCGGATAGAAAGACTATTGATACAGTAGCGCAAGCCACCCTTGTCCTGAGGCCCATCTGTAAAGACATGGCCAAGGTGAGAATCTCCAACTCGACTTCTCACTTCCATGCGCGTCATATTGTAAGACTTATCTTCCTTGTAAGTGACAACATCTGGACTAATTGGTTGGGTGAAACTAGGCCAGCCACAACCAGACTCAAACTTGTCTTTTGATGAAAAGAGGGGTTCGCCAGTGGCCACATCCACATAGATACCAGATTCGAATTTATCCCAGTAGCGGTTTGAAAAAGCTCGTTCTGTTTGATTTTTCTGGGTAACTGCATACTCCTCAGGTGACAAGGTCTTTTTCAATTCTTCATCGCTTGGTTTAGGATATTTGCTGGCATCAATGACGGGATAGGCAGCTTGATTGACATTGATATGACAGTAGCCATTTGGATTTTTCTTGAGATAGTCTTGGTGGTAATCCTCCGCCACCACAAAATTCTTCAAGTTTTCCTTTTCAACTGCCAAAGGTTGGTCGTATTTCTTAGCCACCTCATCAAAGACTTGATTGATTACTTCCAAATCCTTGTCATCTGTGTAATAAACGCCGGTACGATACTGGGTCCCCACATCATTTCCTTGTTTATTTTTGCTGGTTGGATTAATGATGCGGAAGTAATGAAGCAGAATTTCCTTGAGGGAAATTTGATTGGCATCATAGGTGATATGGACAGTCTCTGCATGGCCTGTTTGATTAATCAATTCGTACTTGGTTGTTTCCCCTCTACCGTTTGCATAGCCAGAAACGGCATCTGTCACTCCGGAAACGCGTGAGAAGTATTCCTCCACTCCCCAGAAACATCCCCCAGCTAGATAAATTTCGTGCAAGTCTGCGTCTTTGCTCACTTCTGTTTTTTTCACTGTTTTTCCTCCTTGGCTAACGGATGCTTTCTCAATTTGAGAGCTATCTGTCTGCCCTGTATTTCGCATCAATAGAAAATAAAGACCGGTTATGGCTAGGAGAATGACCCCTGCCAAGACAAAAAGTTTTACTTTATCATTCATATCCTTTCTCTACCCCATTTCTTTCAATTCTTTTAAAATCATAACCTTATCCATAAAACCTGGTTGCGTTTTGATCAGCTTGCCTTCCTTGTCTATAAAGGCTTGAGTCGGGTAAGAACGAACACCATAACTTTCCAAGAGTTTACCTGATGGATCAATTAGAACTGGAAAATTTTTATAATCTAAGCCCTTGTACCAGTTCTTAAAGTCTGCTTCAGATTGCTCCCCCTTGTGTCCAGGAGACACCACTGTCAAGACCACATAGTCATCACCAGCTTCTTTAGCGATTTCGTCCGTATCTGGAAGGCTGGCTAGACAGATGGAACACCAAGAAGCCCAGAATTTGAGATAGACTTTCTTGCCCTTGTAATCAGACAAACGATAGGTCTTGCCATCTACACCTGTCAGTTCAAAATCAGCGACTTCCTGACCCTTAGTCGCAGTTTTCGAACTAACTTGTTCTGTTTTGGTTTGCTCCTTCATAGTAGACTCGTCTGACATGTTTTTAGCCGAACAGGCTGCCAAGCAACAGATTGAGCCTACTCCAAGGAGACATGTTTGCCATTTTTTCATTTCTTTTTCCTCTCTATTCAAATAATGTAGTCAAAATGGAAGCATTTCCCAAAAGAACCAAGATTCCCATCACGATAATGAGGAAACCACCTA
Organism: Streptococcus sp. HJ1; assembly: GCF_052399005.1. Lineage (GTDB taxonomy): Bacteria > Bacillota > Bacilli > Lactobacillales > Streptococcaceae > Streptococcus. Next base: position 1,437,633 of record NZ_CP199005.1, read on the forward strand.
CTTTTTTGAGGGTTCCGAGATAAGGATGGAGTTTTCGGAAATGTTTCAAAACATAGCTAGAGGCAAGAGCTAGAACCAAAAATGGTAGCGCCAAACCCAGCGTGTAAACCAACATGAGACCAGCACCCTGCAAAGCTCCTGAACCACCTGAAGCCGCCAAGGCCAAAACAGAGCCCAGAACTGGCCCCACACATGGCGTCCAAGCAAAACTAAAGGTCAACCCCAGTAAAAATGCCTGACTATAGCCGTTACCCTTTTGCCCCTGTCTCTTTAATTGTAGTCTTCTTTCCTTGTAAAGCCCCTGCAAATGTAGGACTTCCATCTGGTGTAAGCCCAAGAGAATGATAATCGCACCTGTCACATACTGAAACCAGGAAGCATAAAGCAAATTGCCTAAAAAACCAGCTCCATAACCCAGTAAGATAAAGATAAAAGAAATCCCCGCTATAAAGGCCAAAGTTCGCAATAAACTAACAAGTGAGATTGAAAATTTTCCACTAGAAGCCTGAGCATCATTCTTATCATCCAACAAGACCCCCGCATAGACTGGCAACAAGGGTAAAATACAAGGAGAAAAGAAGGAAAGAATTCCAGCAAGAAAAACACTAATAAAAAAGATTACATTGTCCATTGCCTTCCTCCATTCTTTGATTTGATAGGTCTATTATATCCCCAAAACTCCAGAAAAAACAGGGACAATGATAGGGAAAAATAGGAATTTAATCAGTTTATTTAGAAATCTGGCACAAAAAAAGCCAGACAAGGTCTGACTTTGGTAGAAACAGAAAAGAGAATCACCTGTCCTCCCTACTTATCTGGTAATAAATAAGGTCCGCAACGTAGTCTTTTCTCTCCACACCATTGGCAATGGTTTTTAGATAAGACATTCCCGCTTTTTCCATCACACGGCCTGAAGCTGGGTTGAGACTGGCGTAACGAGCTCTGACTTTTTGAAAGCCTGCTTGAGTAAAACAGAAGTCTAGCACAGCTTTCAAGGCCTCTGTCATCATACCTCGGCCCCAAAAGTTTTTTCCTAAAACATACCCAATTTCACAACTTAAATCTTCCTCGTGCATTTCAATGATGCTGATATCTCCTATCACATGCTCTGGGTTCTCTTTGAGACAAATGGCCCATTTGTAATAGTTGGGATTGGCATAAGAAGCAACCCAATTTCGAATCGAGTTCCGAGTCACCTCAACATCAGGATGAGGGGCCCAGGTGACATAGGTCAGATTCTCAGCAGATGAAGCCCAATTTTGAAACATGGCTTCCGCATCACTCTCCACAAATCTTCTTAAAATCAAACGGTCTGTCTGTAATATTTGCGTACCGATTGCTTTCATAATATTACCTCGCTTTCTAAGCTTAAGGCTCAAGCTAAAAAGGTCTCCCGGACTAACTCTCACTTTTTTATTTCAAGGTGAGAGGCTAAAAACCTCCACTGGAGGTTATTCTTGCTTCCCAGTTTCTAGACTCAAGCTAAAAAGGTTCCCCGGGCCTTCCTCGCTTTCTCATTTCTAGACTCGGGGTAAAAAGACTATACTCAGTAACAGCTAGAAAACAAGTTTTTCATCTAGTTACTTGACGCAGTCGCTGTCTGGTTTGAAATGCGCTTTACCAAGCTTTTTCAAACCTAGTCATCGTTGCGGGGGTGAGACAACGAAATCGAACTCTTCGAGTTACCGATTTCTGTCTCACTCCCAAAAGTCATCAAATACGGTGATTGGTAGGTGGCGTTTGTGTTGGCCTTTGTGCCACCAGTTTTCGATAGTCGCTTGGGCTTCTGAACTAACTTGCTTTCCTTCGAGGTAGTCATCAATTTCATTGTAAGTGACTCCCAAGGCTACTTCGTCTGCAATACCTGGTTTTTCTTCTTCTAGGTCTGCTGTTGGGATTTTTTCATAAAGAGCTGGGTCTGCACCAAGTTCCTTCAAGAGTTGTTTCCCTTGACGTTTATTGAGGCGATAAAGTGGGAGAATGTCTGCGCCACCGTCACCAAACTTGGTAAAAAAGCCTGTGATATTTTCCGCAGCATGATCTGTTCCAATGACCGCTCCGCTATGGGCACCCGCAAGGGCATATTGGGCAATCATACGACTACGCGCTTTAATATTGCCCTTATTAAAGTCTGAAACGGGGCTTCCTGTCGCTTCAACTGCTGCTGTCATGGCATCAGCTGATTCCTTGATATTCACAACTAAGCTGACATCTGGCTGGATGAAAGCAAGAGCTTTTTGAGCATCTGCTTCATCAGCTTGCACTCCGTATGGCAGGCGGACAGAGATAAATTGGTAGCTGTCATCTCCTGTCTCAGCTCGCATTTCTTCCATCGCTAATTGTGCCAAGCGCCCTGCCAAGGTTGAGTCTTGTCCTCCAGAAATTCCTAGTACAAAGGTTTTAAGGAAAGGGTGTTTTTTCAAGTATCTCTTTAAGAAGTCAATGGAACGACGAATTTCTTCCTGGGCATCAATCACTGGTTTGACGCCCAGTTGCTGGATAATGGTCTCTTGCAAACTCATTCTTCTTCTCCTTCACCAAGGGCTTCCTTGCGCATCTTATCAATCAAGTCCATCTTATCTTGCCAAATATCACGCGCCAAGTCCACTGGATAGTGTTGCGGATTGAGCACGCGCTTGTATTCATCCCATAGCTTGTCGAATTCCTTACGAGCATAGGCTTGAATCTCAGTCAAACTAGGTAAATCGTAAACTAATGTTCCTGCTTTGAAAATATCCACCAAGAGAGGAACGGCATCAAAATTACGAACGGTCTTTTTGATGTAAGTATAGGTCGGATGGAACATTTTAATTTCTGTCATGCTGGCAACATCCACACCGTCATAGGTGATGTAGTCACCTTCTGACTTACCTTTTTCACGACTAGTAATGCGCCATACTTGCTTCTTACCTGGTGTCGATACTTTTTCAGCATTGCTTGAAAGCTTGATGGTATTGCGCATCTTACCAGTTTCATCTTCAATAGCCACAATCTTATAAACTGCCCCAAGAGCTGGCTGATCATAGGCTGTAATCAGCTTGGTACCCACCCCCCAGACATCAATCTTAGCGTGTTGCATTTTGAGGTTAAGGATAGTATTTTCATCTAGGTCATTGGAAGCGTAAATTTTGGCATCTGGGTATCCAGCCTCATCTAACTGTTGGCGAACTTTCTTGGAAATATAGGCTATATCCCCAGAGTCGATACGAACGCCTTTAAAATTGATCTTATCACCCAACTCACGCGCTACCTGAATGGCAGCTGGCACACCGATACGCAACGTATCATAAGTATCTACTAGAAAGACACAGTCACGATGGGTTGAAGCATAGGCCTTGAAGGCTTCATAGTCGTTTCCATAAACCTGTACCAAGGCATGAGCATGAGTCCCCAATACTGGAATACCAAAGAGCTTCCCTGCTCGCACATTGCTAGTCCCGTTGGCTCCACCAATCACGGCTGCGCGTGTTCCCCAGATAGCTGCATCCATTTCTTGCGCACGACGTGTCCCGAACTCCATCAAGGGTTCATCCTCAATGACCGAACGAATACGTGCTGCCTTAGTCGCTATCAAGGTTTGAAAGTTAACGATGTTCAAGAGAGCCGTTTCGACCAATTGACATTGGGCTAGAGGACCTTCCACCTGTACAATCGGTTCATTAGCAAAAACCAAGTCCCCTTCCTGAGCAGAACGAACCGTCAACTCCAACTTGAGATTGCGGAGGTAATCCAAGAATTCTCCATGATACCCAAGCGACTCCAAGTAGTCAATATCGCTATCTGAAAAGCGTAAGTCTTCAAGATAATGTACAATTCTTTCCAAACCAGCAAAAACAGCATAGCCGTTATTAAACGGTTGCTGGCGGAAATAAACTTCAAAGACCGCCTTCTTATTGTGAATTCCTTGGTCAAAGTAAACTTGCATCATGTTAATCTGGTACAAGTCCGTGTGCAATGTCAAACTATCATCTGGATACATCTGTTTTCCTTCTTCCTACTTTACAAAGGTATGAACGTATTCTACCACTTTCACACCATCCGATAAATTAGTACTATTATAACACATTTTACCGAGATTGATAAAAAGCTAACAAGCTATTCTCCATTCTCCAGTTCATCCATATCTTGCTCAAACTTTTTTTGAGCCCATTCACCATAACTTTTAAGGCCGAGATTGCCGATAAAAACCCAAGGAAGGTAAATCAGATAAGTAATGACCCAAGCAGACAAGTATTTAACGTTCAAAGGATTGTGCTGATAAATTTCGATATTGAATTGATAATTCTCCAACATCAAGAGAGTCGTAATAGCGAGAGTTACCAGCAAACACCCTACAATCGTAAAATGAAAACGACTATAGTAGGTCACTCCAAGTTGTCGTGCACGATTGAAAAAGAAGAAAATTCCTAAAAGAAGGGTAACCAGAAGAATATTAGAATTAAAAAGAGCAGGTGCTAATACAGCCACCAAATAACTTAGCAGAATGAGCCCGATAAACACATTAAAAGACTCTGTCCCAGCTTTGTTAATCAGTTGTTCTTCTCTTTCGTCTAATAATTGATAATAAAAAAATCTATTTTTCATCTTCTTCCTCCCAAAATAATTGATCCAAAGTTTTGCCTAAGCATCTGCAAATAGACTGGCAAAGGAAAAGACTAGGATTGTATTTCCCTGCTTCTATCAAGCCTATAGTCTGCCTAGTAACACCCACAGCCTCTGCCAAATCCCCTTGTGTTAAATCACGCTCCACCCGAGCTAATTTTAATTTTAAGTTTTTAGCCACTAGCATCCTCCTTCACATTTTTAAAAAGTTGCGCTTCTTTTAAAAACATTATACCATATATCTAACTTAATGCAATATATAAATGTCATTTTGTAAGATTTTTCTAACAAAAAACTCTCTATCACAAAAAATAGAGAGTGTTATCTTTAAATATAGGATTTCAAAATATCGATGACATCACTTCTTTTCTTGACCTGATAGGTCTTGATTCCTAGACTTTCAAGCTAGAGCTTAGTCATAGTTCTTGTAGTCCATTTGACATAACTTTTATATAAAAATCCACCATATTTAAAACTACGGCTTATCTTTAAAATTCAAAATTACTTTTCTTTATCTAAACCAGAAATATATAGTAAAGCCAATAACAATTTAATTTCTTGAGTTTTTTTCATCGCTTCTACCTTATTAATTATTCTAGGCCCTCCATGAGTTGATAAATTCAAAAACGCTACAAAACCTTCACGTTCTTCTTTACTATTAATTGAAGAGAGCAACGCTGACAGTACTCTTTTATCCGCATCATCTAATGAGCTATCTTTAATGAGAGTATTACCCACTTCAATAACTTTATTATAGTTTTTCAACAAGCTTTCTGTCTTATCAATGTTTTGATTATCTAAAATATCGTTAACAACTATTTCTATCAATGTCCTATAAGATACGACTGGTACAAAACTATAATCTTCAATTTTAAAAATTTGATTAATCTCTCTTATAAAGCTAGCAATATCTACTCTGAAGTTGACTTCTTTACTGATTGGCATCGTAACTAAATCAGCTTCAGCCATACTTTTTGGAATATCAAAGCTATCTTCCTCTACTTTAAATGTAAAATCAGCTTCATGAATTTTTTTAGTCTTCTTGTCAGATATCTTGATTGATATTGTGTTTTCATTCACACGTCCAAAATTAATTATTCCTTTGCCTTTGTTAAAATTAATTGTAGAATTATTTTTGGTATCAATTTCAAAAATTAATCCCTCATCTTCCTTACCAAAACTATTTGTAAAAGTAAAAAGATTATCAAGATTATAGTCCATCCCTCTTTTCAAAATACTTTGCTTTTGGACAATTTTAGGCTGGTTGGTATCTTTTAAGATTAGATGCAGAGTTTCAATAACGTTTTCTGTCTCTGTAACGATTTTCCACTGACCTTCAATTTCCTTATTAAAAGATTTTTGTTCTTTACCATCTAATACTATTTTCGTTGAATTTTTTAACAAATCATCAAAATCCGTTATTTGCTCACTGAGATTATCTATTCCAATCCATGATTCAACAGTCCCTAAATTATCTTCGTGTTTAACCTTAGGGATAATGGTGAGAATTTTTTTATTGCCAAATAAAGTACAGTTTATTTGATTTGCTGTTAAATCCTTTTGGAATTCAATAAACCGCTTTAACTTGAAATCTTCTTTGATGTACTTCTGAAGGTTATCAAGATTCGAAGTTTCTGCTTCGGGAATTTGTTTTTGAATGAATGCATCCAAGTCTCTTAATTCATTTTTTAACGAACTACCAATTTTTTGAGTTTCCTCATTTAATTTTTCAATAAATCGTGTAATTTCATCTGTTAGCTCACTTTGGGCAAATTGAGTTCTATCAGAGTTAAATTGTATTGAAGGGTCACTAGACTTAATTGAAATATATCCAATTAATTGTTTTAATACTTCACTATATTTTTTAGTTGTCATCAACTCTGTATTAAACAAAGTATAATTGTTAAATAAGTTATTATTGATATAAATTAGAGGAGTCAACTCGTTAGTATTAGGATTATAAAACAACGAGTTAATGTTACTCTTCCCATTCGCCTTCAAAGAATAAGCAACTAAATCCATATCAATAGAATATTTACTGGAATTAAAGGTAATTTTTTCCGAATATATATCTTGATTTTCTTTACTAAAAATAATCTCTTGACTATCAGAAGAATATCGTATTCTAAATAATTGTTGTGAGCTATTTTGTTCTCTTAATTGAATTTTATAATCGGTTGATTTAGACTCCCCATCTACACTAAAGTTTATGATAAAGTTTTGGTCAGCAGAAATTTTACCATCTTGTATTTTATCATCAATAAAAGAATTTAAAATCTTATTACGATTTTTTTCTTCACTAAAATACTTACTTAAAGTCTCTACATTGTAATCATCAATTTCAATTTGGATTAATGTACCTCTAAAACTATCAGAATTTGAAACCGTAATATCTAACTGTTTATCTGTTATATTATATTCGGCAACTAGAGAATCAAAATCTGCGGCAAATTCTGATAATTGACCATTTTGAGCTGTTTTCCATGATACTCTTTTTCCAAATTTAAAAACGGATAAAAAACCTAGACCTTTTGATCCCTGTGTTAACCGTCGAGTCTCACTGTCATACGGTATAGCTTTCCCATATTTTTTATCACTGCTAGAAATATGAAATAATTTTTCAATTCCCTCCTTATCCATCCCCTCACCATAATCTCGAATAGTTAGTTGCTTTGTCTTTGAATCTAAGACAATATCCACTTTAGGTGATTTAGCATCATAGGCATTTTTTATCAACTCATTCAAGGCTATAATATTATTGGGAATTTTTTCTGACAATTCACTCAGTATATTACCTGCTACAGTAATAGGTACCTGTTCAACATTATTAGACATCTAAATCTCCTTTATTTTTCTTAATATCAGGACATATTCTTGACTCATTGATTCCACTGATTTATCTTTTACATTCGATAACCTTCTCGGCATTCTCTTAATAGGTATATTTCTTGTAATAGATGCTTCTAATTCAAATCCAATACTCTCAAAATATTCTTGAGTAACTTTAGATAATGGAACCATTTTATTATCAACTCGCCGATTGCCTAAAGTTAAAACAATTCTTTTGTTCTTTTTTATAATTCGTCCCATTTGTCCCATTACATCCAAATAGTCAGTTATAAAATTCATAACTTTTTTTCTCTTATCCGTGGCTATACTTTCAACATACTTATTTAAACAATCTGATTGATAGTTTTGTTTAATTCTTCTAATTCTCCCCCCTAAACTATTCGAGTCAATACTTGAATAATTATCTATTAATTTCTCGTCAAAACTTTCCATATCTTTTCTGTCTATCCAGTAAATTGGTAACATAGAATACTGTCCATATGTTACAGTAGTTGAATTATCTCCATAAGGAGGAGAAGTTACAATCAAATCGACAGAATCGCTCTTCATTCCAAATAAAATATCTTCCGATTTTCCTATTTTTAAATCAATTTTTTTACTTCTGTTATAATCAGGTAAAAATTGACAGTATTCGTTAATGCTCTTTATAAAATCTTCAACGATGTGGTTTTCCATCTTTTCAATAGCGCTTTGCTCTTTTATATGCAATTTAAATGTTGAACTTCTTGTATTACTGTATTTTTTTAAAATATTAATTAAACACACCCAATAATACTGTCTTACGTATCTGTATTTTTCTCTCTGAATAGCACTACGAATTTTACTAAACGTTATTATAAAATCTTTTCGATACCATTTTTCTATATTATAAAAATAGTGTTTGTCAAATTCAAAACTATCACTTTTTAAAAATTTCTCAATCCTATTATTTGCTATATCTATATATTTTTTGTTAACGCCTTGCAACTTAACTTTTGTAATAAGATTAGCTAAAGGGTTAATATCTATGCCAATCGGAGAAAGGTTATTCTTTTCACCCTCCACTAGTGTTGTTCCAGAACCATGAAAAGGATCAAGAATATTTGTAATAGATAAATCTTCACTTTTAATTAATTTAATTAATTCATATTGCATATCTGGAACCATCGTAGCTGGATAAGCACTAATTTTATGTATACCTGAAGCAGTTACATTTTTAAAGTCCCAGTAATCAATTTCTTTTTCTTTTATTTTATCTACTAAATTCGACTTCAACAATTTAGCCCCCGACTAATATTTTTCTACTATGCACCCTAAGTATAGCATAGAATTTTTTGGACGTAAAGAAATAATATAATTAATCTGTTTAGGAAAATTGAATTGATCTCTATTAACAAAAAACTCTCTACCATCTTACATGATAAAGAGTATTCGTTCTTTTTTGATACTTAGCTAAGTTTCTCTCCAAAAGAAAGAAGTCTAGGTCACAAATCCTTTTGGTAATAGTATCTTTGCCCTGTGTAGGGATAGTCTTGCAAGGTAAAGACTTCCTTGTAACCATGTCTTTTATAAAAATCTGGTGCTTGAAACTGGTAAGTATTCACGAAAGAAAAACGACAGTTTCGATTCTTGGCTTCATTTTCAGCTCGCTGCAATAGTTTTGAACCGATTCCTTGTCCTCGTAGCTCCTCTTTCACAAACAAATATTCGATTTCCAGCCAATTTCCGAAAGTCTCAGCTACTAAGCCCGCCATGAGATTGCCCTTTTCATCTTCGAGATAAAGATTCAGTGGCTCGCTCTCAGCCTCTTCTCTTTTGGAACGATTATAAGCACGAATCAAATCCCCTATTTCCTGCGCTTTATGCGACTCCTTATTTTCCAATCTAACGTGCATCCAAACCTCCTAATAAACTACCACAGCTTGATTATAGTCTTATTTCGATGGACTGTCAAACTAGAAAAACTCACCAAACAGAGTTGATGAGTTCATGATTTATTTTCTAAATTTCCACTGACTATAAATCCCAAAAACAAGGATCCAGATGGCAGAACCAACTGCCCCCATGAAGGTAGACTCTTGCAAAAAGAGAGTCACGAAAACAAAGACAAAAAAGAGAATGGTTAGGGGATTAAGCAAGCGATACTGAGGCATAAGGTAGCCATCAGCCATGAAGTCTTGTGACTTGCGGTATTTGAGATGAGCCACCATAATCAAGATATAAATCGCGATGTAAACACCTGATGAGGATGCGGTGATCAAAGCAAAGGCATCTGAAACACCTGGTAGCACGTTGATAAAGGCAGCCAGAGCAATCAAGATCGCTGAGGCGATGATGGCATTTTGAGGTACATTGTGGCGAGAAAGGGTATCGACCTTGATGGCCTTTAAGAAACGATTTGGCGAATCATGGGCAATCTGATATAAGTGTCTCCCTGTTGAGTAGAGAGTTGAGTTAAGAGCAGACGCCGCTGATGTCAAGACAACAAAGTTGATTAGAGCCGCCGCCCACTTGATCCCCGCCAGTTCAAAGACCGTTACAAATGGAGAATCTGAAGAATTAAGATAAGACCAAGGAATAATGGCCATAATCGCAATGAGAGCTCCCCCGTAGAAGAAGATAATTCTGAGAGGAATTTCCTTAACAGCTTTGGGCAAGACCTGACGAGGGTTCTTTGTTTCAGAAGTTGTTACCCCGATAAACTCAATCATCAGATAGGCAAAAAATACCATTTGAAAGGCCATGACAAAGTTCATAACTCCGTTTGGAAAAAGAGAGAACTGGTCGCTGATATTTGCCAAGCTTGCAACACCATGCGGTGTCTTAAAGCCTGTCAAAACCATAAATACCCCAGTGGCAATCATGGCTAAAATCGCCACAATCTTGACCATAGCAAACCAAAACTCGACTTCGCCAAAGAGCTTAACTGCAATCAGATTGACCAAAGCCAAAATCGTTAAAAAGACAAGCTGAATCATCCAGCTAGGCCATGTGGGAAACCAGAAGCGGACATAGTCTGAGATGGCAGTGATTTCTGCCATACCGATAAAGACAACTGACAACCAATAAGACCAAACTGAGAAATATCCCCAGCCTTTCCCCAAATGACGGGTGATAAAGTTGATAAAGGTATGTTGTTCTGGATCCTGATACAGCATCTCCCCAACAGCCCTCATCATCAAAAACATAAAGGCTCCTGTAATCATGTAAATCAGAATGATCGAAGGTCCAGTAAGGCTGATAGAGCGACCAGCGCCTAGGAAAAGTCCTGTTCCGATTGTTCCCGCAATAGCCATCACCTGAACATGACGATTGGTTAATCCACGCTCCATTTTATTTTTCTTCTTATTTGAACTCATATAGTCTCCTATTTATCCAAAAAACCAAAAAGGAGTTGAGCAAGGTAAAACCTTCACTACTCCTTTTTCATCCTATTTAGGCTGTTTTCTCAACCTTTAAGATTTTGACATCATAGCTACCAACCGGTGTTTCAATCGTTGCAGTATCGCCAGTCTTCTTGCCAATTAGAGCACGGCCAATCGGACTTTCATTTGAGACTTTACCAGCAAAAGCATCTGCACCTGCAGAACCGACGATGATGTAGACCTCTTCTTCGTCTTCACCGACTTCTTGGATTGTTACTGTCTTACCGATTGCTACCTCATCTTGGGCAACCGCATCGCTATTAACAATTTCAGCATAGCGAATCTTTGTTTCTAGACTTGAAATTTGACCTTCAACAAAAGCTTGTTCATCTTTCGCTGCTTCATACTCACTATTTTCTGAAAGGTCTCCATAGGAACGAGCAATCTTGATACGCTCTACGACTTCAGGACGTCGAACGAGTTTCAACTCCTCTAATTCTTTTTCTAGTTTTTCCTTTTCTTCAAGGGTCATTGGGTAAGTTTTTTCTGCCATTTTTTTAACTTTCTTTTCTATTTACTTTTTTAAAACAAAATTATGTGGAAAACCACATAATTTTAGTTTGAACTACTTGCTTGAGGTAATTTGCTATTGATATGCTCTGCAACGTTTTGATCATGTTCTTCTTTTGTTGTTGCAAAGTATACTTTACCATCTTCAACATTTGCTACAAAGTACAAGTACTCACTCTTTGTCTGGTTTACACTTGCTTCAATCGCATCCGAACTTGGGCTATCAACCGGTCCAGGCATGAGGCCAAGGTGTGTGTAAACATTGTATGGTGAATCAATCGTTGTATCAATTCCAGCGTCATCTGCTAAACTAATCTTTTGACCAAGTTTTCCTTGAGCATATAGGATAGCGATATTACTTTGAAGTGGCATACCAACATTCAAGCGGTTATAGAAGACACCTGCGATCTTCTTGCGGTCTTCGGTCTTAGCACCTTCTTTTTCGACAAGAGAAGCAATGCTGAGCAATTCATTAACTGTCAGATTCTTTTCTTTGATCGTAGCGTAATATGGTGACATAGCCTTATCCATAGCAGCCACCATCTCATCAATCAAACTTTCAACAGTTGTACCGTCTTTGATCGTATAGGTAGCTGGGAAAAGGTAACCTTCAAGACGATAACGAACGCCACTGTCTTTTGTTGGAAGACTTCCAAGTAGGTTTGGATACTTGGCTACTAATTGTGAGATAAAGGTCTCATCTTGAGCTTTTGCCAAGAAAGCATCCGCAGTAAGAGGTTCTTTAAATTCACCTTGAAGTTGTCCTACTGTTTGAGCGATTTGCTCTAATGTATAGCCTTCTGGAATTGTCAAGTTTGCAAGAACAGGTGCCTGAGCTTCAGGAGTCCCACCTTTTTCCAATTCTTGAATCAACTCATCCGTACTCATACTCTTCTTCAAGTTGTAATAACCTGACTTCAAGTTAGCATGGCTATAATATTTAGCATAAAGACTAAAGATAAGGCCATGTTTAACCAAACCAGATTTTTCCAAGGTGCTTCCAATTTCTTGAACATTTGCACCGTCTGGGATTTGAACCGTTACGTAGTCTTTAGAGCTCGCATCCACAGGTTTCAAGGAATCTTGAACGTAACCATAACCAAAGTAACCACCAACTGCAACGAGTACTAGGAGAACTAGAACTGTTACTAGGCAACCTTTAGCTTTTGATTTTTTCTTTTTCTTAGTTGGTGTTGCACCTTGACGACGACTACGACGTGGAGCATCAGCTAATCCACTGCTAGATTCTGTAGAAACAGGCTCAACTCTTTCAGGCATTCCTGGGGTGATTTCCTCTTTCTTGTCTTCTGTTTTATAGGTTACGGCAACCTTAGTCGGAGTATCGTTAAATTCTTTTTCTTCGGGTTTAAGCTCAACTGGTTCTACCTTAGGTTGAACAGGTTCCACTACAGGTTCTTCAGCCAGATGAATCGGCTCTACTAGAGGTTCTTCAGATTCTACAACTTCAATCTTGTCAATGATTGGCTGTCTAATCTCTTTCTCTTCTTGGTCATCCGTTTCATCAGTTCTAGCACTTGAAAGTGGAGGAACACTTGGTGCATTTTTTAGGATTTTATCGACAACAGATAGGGAATCAGCCATCAACTCTTCTGTTGACGTTTCTGGTTCAAGATCTGAAGGAGTTGCTGAACTAGCTGGAGATGATGAAGCCGTCAGATTTGGAATCTCTACTTCTTTCTCTCTTTTATCTTGTTCTTTTACTCTTTCTAAATCACGTAGAATCTGCTCTTTAAAGCTTAATTTTTCTTCTTCTCTTGATTTTTCAGTCAAAAGCATTACCTCCTTGTTGACAATCCATAATATTATATCTTAAAAGTCGTAGAAAAGCAACCAACTAGGGCATTCCCTAGCTAGTTTTCTTTATTTTCAGGCTGCCAAACCATATCATACCAGGTTTCCCCAGCAAAGCTTGACTGGGATAATCCTTCATTAACAAAGCCATGTTTTTCGTAATAGGCGATAAGATAATCATGACACGTCAGATTAATGCCCTCTCGTTCATGTTCTAAAGCGACCTCTTTCAGAGTCTTTAATAGTCTTTTCCCAACTCCCAAAGCTTGTGCTTCCTTAGCAATAGATAGGCAAGTCACAGAAATATAACCTCCAGGTTGATGGCTATAGTCTTTTATTTCTTCTGTAAAGGACTGATCATGTAGATGGCGGTGTGGGACGACTGGACCTTCGATATAACCAAGAATACGCCCCTCCTTTTCAGCTACCAGAAAACTGGTCTGAATTTCCCGCAAATGCGCCTCAAAGACGGAACGAGGAATGGCCTCTTCAAGGGAGAAATTCTCTAGCTCTATCTCTATAATCCGATCTAAATCTGAAAATCTCGCTTGTCTGATTTTCATATTTCCTCCTGATAAAAGGGATTAGCCCAAGTCAGATACCATTCAGAACCACTGTCATATTGACTCCCTGTCACTTCTTCTTCAACAAAGCCATTCATTTCAAAATAAGATAGTAGTTCATCAGGACTCTGCAAAAGAATACCTTGATAATCTAGTTCGACTGTCACCTGTTTCAAGGCTGCAAGAAGAAGAGTTCCCAGACCCTGTCCCCAATGGTCAGGATGAATGGTCAATGATTTTATTTCTATCCATTTGGGATGAAGATACTGAGCTTCTCCTAAAGCATAGCCTAGGAGCTGATTTTCATCCCCAGCTACAAGAAAGGTACCCGCAGTCTTGCGGATACTCTCTTCTAAGGATTGGCGACTAAATGCCTCTTCTGATGTAGGATTGGCTTCTTCAATCGCCAACATTTCTTCTAAATCTGATAAGGTAGCTTGCCTTATTATGATTGGAATTTCCATCTGTTTTCCTTATTGGAAGTTGCTTGTCAAGTTAGACAAAAGACGTTCAAATGAATATTCATAGGTTTGGATGTCTCCAGCACCCATAAAGACGTAAACAGCATTGTCATGGTCTAGGAGTGGAGAAACATTTTCAACAGTGATAACCTGGTGTTTTTTGCTGATTTTATTGGCTAAGTCTTCTACTTTGACATCACCATGGTCCACCTCACGAGCTGATCCATAGATTTGCGCTAGGTAGACGGCGTCTGCTTGATTCAATGCATGGGCAAATTCGTCCAACAAGGCAATGGTTCTTGTAAAGGTATGCGGTTGGAAGATTGCCACGATTTCCTTGCTTGGGTATTTTTGACGAGCCGCATCCAAGGTCGCAATGATTTCTGTTGGATGGTGGGCAAAGTCATCAATGATCACTGTATCATTGACAATTTTCTCAGTGAAACGACGCTTAACACCAGCAAAAGTTTTCAAGTGTTCACGAACCAAGTTTAAATCAAAACCTGCTGTGTAAAGAAGACCAATAACAGCTGTCGCGTTCATGATATTGTGACGACCAAAGGTTGGAATGTGGAATTGACCCAACTCTTGACCACGGAAATGAACGGTGAAGGTTGATCCAGTCGTAGAACGAAGGAGATCGCTAGCTACAAAGTCATTGCCTTCAGCTTCAAACCCATAGTAATAGATTGGCGCATTGGCTGTGATCTTACGCAACTCAGGATCCTCACCGTATACAAACAAACCTTTGGTAATTTGTTTGGCATAGTCGTTAAAGGCATTGAAAACATCCTCTAGACTTGTAAAATAGTCTGGATGGTCAAAGTCAATGTTGGTGATGATAGAGTATTCTGGGTGGTAAGGCATGAAGTGACGCTCATATTCGTCTGATTCAAAGACAAAATATTTGGCATTGGCTGAACCGCGACCTGTCCCGTCTCCAATCAAAAAGCTGGTGTCTGTGATGTGAGACAAGACGTGTGACAGCATACCTGTTGTTGAAGTTTTTCCATGTGCTCCTGCCACTCCCATGCTGACAAAGTCGCGCATAAAGCTACCTAGGAATTCATGGTAACGTTTGTAGCTGATACCATTTTTGTCGGCATAGGCGATTTCAACATTGTTATCTGGACGGAAGGCATTTCCCGCGATAATCTCCACATCACCTTGTAGGTTCTTTTCATCAAAAGGAAGAATGGCAATCCCTGCCTGCTCTAGTCCACGTTGAGTAAAGTAATATTTTTCAACGTCTGAACCTTGAACCTTGTGTCCCATTTGGTGCAACATCAAGGCTAGGGCACTCATCCCTGATCCTTTAATTCCAATAAAATGATATGTTTTTGACATGCTTTTCTCCCCTACTCAGTAATTCTTGTCAGATTCAACTCTTGGGCAACCTGACGTTCCTGTTCCGTTTGCTTATTCTTTTTATTATAGATTTGACTCTTCTTTAGAAAATCATAGTTGTTCTTTTTGGCTTTTTCCGTTTGGGTTTTCGGAGTTGGATTCGCCACTTGGCCAACATTCTCAGCTAAGATATAGTGAGACTGGCTCAAGTTTTTACTAAATTTGGCAAACTCACCTGGATTTTCCTTTTGAAATGGTGCTGTTGGTTGGTTTCCTTGACGAACAAGTGTTGAACCATTGTGTCGTCTAGTATGACTAACATCCTGAGTCAAATACTTGGCTGAACGTTTCTTTTTCAAGTCCGCACGCGCCTCTTCTCGAGCCAATTCAGCATAGGTTTTTTCAACTTTTTTAGGTTCTGGACTTGGCTTTGACTCCTTATTAACCACTGGAGAAACTACGGTTTCTTCCTCATTGATAGGAGACCACTCCAAATAGTTCTTATCGCGGTAATCACCTTTGATATTGCTAATAAAGTCTGACTCATCGTACAAGTCCATGACTGGCATTTTGGTCAGCATGATCTCATCATCTGACACCAATGGAAATCGATCTTGTTTCATTTTGTATTTCCTTTCAACACTTCATTATAGCGTATTGTCTTGATTTTTCAAGTGCTGGCTTCAGAAATTCCCAAAATTTCACGAATTTCTGCCAGACTGAGACTCGCACGCGACTCCGTACCATCTAAAACTTGGGAAACCAAATGTTTCTTTTGTTCTTGAAGTTCTTGGATTTTTTCTTCAATGGTCCCCTTGGTAATCAAACGATAGACCTCGACCATCTGCTCCTGCCCCATGCGGTGGGCTCGTCCGATAGCCTGGGCTTCGACAGCCGGATTCCACCAGAGGTCAACCAAAATAACTGTATCAGCTCCCGTTAGATTGAGACCAACACCACCCGCCTTAAGGGAGATGAGAAAGGCATCTCTCTCCCCTTGGTTAAAAGCCTTGGTCATCTCCTGTCTGTCATGAGCAGGAGTTGAACCTGTGATTTTGAAGGAGGTCAAGCCCAAGTCTGGGAGTTCTTGCTCGATTTTTTCCAACATTCCTTTGAACTGGGAGAAAATCAAGACCCGATGCCCACCATCAGCCACTTGTAGCAATAAATCTCGGAGACTATCGAGTTTACCACTGGCTCCTTGGTAATCGTCCATAAAGAGAGCTGGCGTATCGCAAATCTGGCGCAATCGCATGAGGCCAGATAAGATTTCTACCCGACTTCTTTGGAGTTCTTGATCTGTCACTTGGGCTAGACGGTCTCGCATCTGTTGCAACTGGGCGAGATAGATAGCCTTCTGCTGATCTTCCAGTTCATTTTTATAGACGACTTCGATCAGGTCAGGTAGTTCTGTAAGGACTTCTTCTTTCTTACGCCTCATGACAAAGGGCTTGATAAACTGCGCAACCCGGTCAGCCGGTAATTTCATAAACTCCTTCTTGTTAGGTAAGAGCCCTGGAAGCACAATTTGAAAGATAGACCACAACTCTCCCAAATGGTTTTCGATAGGCGTACCTGACAAAGCAAAAACTGCTGGCACCACAAACTGGCGCAAACTCTGAGCAATCTTGGTTTGGGCATTTTTCATAACCTGAGCTTCATCTAAGAAGAGAAAATCAAAAGCCATCTCTTGATAAAGCTCGCTGTCTTGACGAAAGGTGGCATAGCTAGTCACATAGATTTGGTGATTTTCAGAAAGAATCGCTTCTCGGTTCGCTTTCAAACCATGAACGACAGCCAAATCCAACTGTGGGGCAAATTTCCTGAATTCATCTGCCCAATTGTAGATCAAACCTGACGGAGCCAAAATCAAGACCCGACTTTCTTCGGTCACCTGACTGGTCAAAAAAGCGATGGTTTGCAGTGTTTTTCCCAGTCCCATATCATCTGCCAGGATGCCACCAAAGCCATAGTGATGAAGCATCTGGAGCCAACGAACACCCTTTTCCTGGTAGTCTCTTAAACTCGCCTGAACCCGTATATCTCCCAAAGGAAAATCCTCTGGATGAGTCAAATCATGAGCTAAATGCTGAAATTCTTCCGAGAAGGAGATCCTGTCCCGACCTTCAAAAAGCTGAGAAAGGCTATAAGTTAGGGATTTTCGCACTTGGAAAGAACCATCTTTTAGCTCAACCCCCAGTTCCTGCAAGTTTTGACGAATCTGCTTGGTTTCCTCATCAAAAAAGTACACTTGGTCAGAAGAACTGATATAGAAATCCTGATTGCTGGTCAGGGCTTTAAGAGCTTGATCAATCTCTTCTTGTGCAATCCCTTGGAAATCAAATTGAATTTCCAACAGTCCTCCCTTGGACTCAATCTGAACCTGAGGAGCTTGGACGCTGTAGAACTGATTCATCTCATCAGACAAGAAAACCTGACCTAATTTCTCAAAAGCTGGAATCGTATGGTGAAAGAAAGAATAAACTGCCTCTGGCTTCAAAGCCTGTCTCCAAGACTGAAAATCAGCCTCAAAACCAGCCCCTAAACAGACTTGAAATAGCTGATTTTCCAAGACGGCATAGCTTGAAAAAGGTAATTGTTCCAGCTGTTGACGACTAGTCACCTTAACATCTCCATAGTCAAACTGGATATCCAAACGGATGCGGCCGTCATCCTCCCTATCAAAGTAAAAGATTGGTGAAAAGGATCGTATTTGTAAGCGCTCAGGAGCAGAAACTGTTCCTAGCTGTCTAAACAAAGGCAGGCAGGCGGCCAGACGGTCACGATCACTGTTGTCAAACTGGAGGCATTTTCTCCCTCTTTCCTCCTGAGGGAGCTCTTTGATTTCCTTTAGGAGGCTGATTTGTTTAGGGTTTAAGAGATAAAGATTCCCCTTACGAAAGAGAACTGCCCCTCCATAGAATACGTTAACTCGGTCAGTCTCAGAAATTTCCATCTCAAAATAATCGGGATACTCCTGCACGGAAAAAGAGAAAATCTCTGCATCTGGATCTAAATCATGAAAGAGAAGATTTTCATAACTAGTAATCTGATGTTCGAAATGAAAATCTTCCAAGTTCATCAGCAACTCCACTCCCTGCTCAAAAAAGGTCAGAGGGAAAAAGAGGTGACGACCTTGATTGGGGAAAAAGAGGTCTTGACTCAGTCCCTCCTCAATTAAGCCACATAAAAAAGTAAGAACTTCTTGACTAGCTGTATCAAAAGCATCCCAAGACAAGTCATTTTCATAGTGCTTCCCAATCATATATGGCTTTCGATGGACTAAGACCTTCAAAAAGAGAGGGATGTCACGAATGACATAATATTTTTGACTATCAGCTAAACCGATTCGGAGAGTCCAAAGGAGGCGATTGGTTCCAGCTTCCACCTGGCCTTGAGACGACAAAGTGTAGATTTTCTCTCTCTTCTGAGGTTGGATACACTCCAAAAAACTACCGCCAAAACTAACCTTGGTTTCGACCTCTTCTTGCTCTTCATGTCCTTTTTCTAAGGCTTGTAAAATCACCTGGCCTTCTTCATCATTCTTCAGATAATGCTCGAGCGCTGCGAGGTGAACACAGTAACTTCTTTTTTGGAAAAAATCGCAAGCACAAAAAACAAGATCATCCTCTAAACTGTAGCGCAAGTCTTCTCCCGCCACACGAGTATAGAGGCGATTCCCTTTTTCCTTGATTATCTCAATGTTGCCTGTTTCATAGAGTGCAACCCCCTCCATGCGCAACTTTCCCGGAATCAATTTAGCCATAGTTACCCCTTTATCTTATCTTTTCATTATACCACATTTTCCCCTACGAAAATAGCCTTCTAGGAAGACTTTTCTCCTAGAAGGCTCGATTTTTAAAGTGTAGCAAAAGTGGTCACGATGCGTTGGCAAACCTCTTCCAGTACTGACTTCGGCATAGCCACATTGAGGCGGGCATGAAGAGTTCCCTCCTCTCCAAAGTCCAAACCTCGATTCAAGATAACCTTGGCTTCATTCTTCAAAAGCTCTTGCAAGCGGTCATCCGTTAGCTCATAGACTGAAAAATCAAGCCAGATCAAGTAGGTACCTTGTGGTTTCATGACCTTAATCTTGGTTTCGTTGCCCAAAATATCCACTACATAGTTAATGTGGTCCTCGATAACTTCTTTTAGTTCTCCTAACCAGTCCTTACCATAACGGTAGGCAGCTTCTGTCGCCAAATAACCCAAGCCTGAGATTTCATGTTGGTTATTGGCCAACTGGCGTTTTTGGAAAGCCACACGAAGCTTGGGATTTTCAATAACTGCATAGGAATTCTTGGTCCCAGCAATATTAAAGGTCTTAGTGGCACTACTCAAGATAAGGGCAAAGTCTTTAAAAGCGGGATCAATGGTATTGAATGACTGGTGTTTGCGACCAAAGAGAGCCAAATCTTGGTGAATCTCATCTGAAACCAACAAAACACCATGTTTTTGGCAGAGATGCCCAATCTTTTCTAACACTTCCTTTTCCCAAACACGTCCACCAGGATTGTGGGGATTGCAAAGGATATAAAGCTTCACATCCTCTTCTACCAATTGATTCTCCAACTGGTCAAAGTCAATCTCAAACAGCCCATCCTTTTCCACCAAAGAATTGGTAATCAATCTGCGATTGTTCAGTTTGACACTGCGTGCAAAGGGTGGATAGACCGGTGTGTTAATCAGGACAGCCTCTCCTTCTTTTGTAAAGGCTTGAATGGCTGTTGAAATAGCTGGTACCACTCCCTCAATAAAGACGAGGGCATCCTTATCAAAGTGATAGCCATGTTGTGTGGCTTCCCAGTCCTGAACCGACTGAATCAAAGCATCACTAGCATAAGTATAGCCATAGACCAACTGATCTGCGTAGGCTTGTACAGCTCGTCGAACCTCAGGCAAAACCACAAAGTCCATATCTGCTATCCAGGCTGGTAGAACTTCTCGATCAGCTTCTGATTCTTTCCATTTATAGGTATGGTGCCCAAAACGATTGGGCAGGCTTGTAAAATCATATTTTCCCATATCTATCTTATCCTTCCAAAGCTTGGCGCAAGTCCGCAATCAAATCTCTAGCATCTTCAATCCCAATGGATAAACGCAAGAGGTCATCTGTTAAGCCATAGGAATGGCGCACTTCTGCCGGAATATCCGCATGGGTTTGCGTCGTCGGATAGGTGATCAGACTCTCTACCCCACCCAAACTTTCTGCAAATGAGAAGACCTTGAGGCTATTTAAAATATGAGGAATACGTTTTTCATCCACTACTTTAAAGGAAATCATACCCCCACGTCCAGTATAGAGCACTTCCTTGACAGCAGGTGAATCCTTCAAAAAGGCAACCACTTCTTGGGCATTGGCTGTAGAACGCTCCATACGAAGAGGTAGAGTTTTAAGACCACGAATCAACTGATAACTATCAAATGGTGACAAGACCGCACCAGTCGTATTGAGATTGTAGAACAGTTGTTCATATAGTTCTAAACTATTAGTCACAACCACCCCAGCTAAAACATCATTGTGCCCTGCTAAGTACTTGGTGGCAGAATGAAGAACGATATCCGCACCATCTTCAATCGGACGTTGGTAAATCGGACTGTAGAAGGTATTGTCCACCACTACCTTGGCACCCTTGGCATGAGCTAGTTTGGCTAGTTTGGCAATATCAAATTCCAACATCAAGGGATTAGTTGGTGTTTCAATATAGAGAACATCCACATCTTTCTCCAACTCAGCAATCAACTCTTCTTCTGTATTGGCATAGGTAAAATGGAAACGGCCTTCTTGCTCGACTTGATTGAACCAACGGAAAGAACCCCCATACAGATCGCGTACAGCCAAGACTTTACTTCCTACTGGAAAAACACTAAAAGCCAGTACAATCGCAGCCATACCTGAGCTTGTCGCTAGGGCATAATCTGCTGATTCGATTGCCGCCAAGACTTCCTCCGCCTTACTGCGAGTTGGGTTTTTGGTACGAGTATAGTCAAATCCCGTAGACTGACCGAACTCTGGATGCTGATAAGTGGTTGAAAAATGAAGCGGTGTTACCAAGGCACCTGTAGCCTCATCTGACTTGATACCAGCCTGGGCCAAAATTGTGTTGATGTGTAGTTCTTTGCTCATACAATACCTCCAAATCTATAGTAACTATTGTACCACTTATTTTCACTAACTCATTTTCTTGTTTTCAAGAGCTAGTTATAGTTTCAAACTATATAAAAACGATAGTTCCTTGAGAAACTATCGTTTTTCCTGTTGAATAGACTGGTTATTTAACGTGTTTTGCCAGTTCTTCTTGGGCTTTTTTATTTGATTCTTCTTTTTCTTTTAGCCATTTTTCTTTAGCTTTTTCATACTCATCAGCCGTTACAGTCTTATCTTGCAACTTGAGATACTTGTATGATTCGACACCCTTATTTCCAGCTTGTGAGAATGGTGATGAGAATGGAACTGTCTTTCTCAAGGTCGGTGTTCCACCTTGAGAAACGTTTGGAATAGCAAGGGCGCTATCAACGAGCCAAGCTTGAACTTCAGCATATTTTTCATAACGTTTTGCTGGTTCTTGCTCCTTGTTCGCTTCTTCTAACATTTGAGTGTAAGTATCCAGACCAACTGCCTTAGCCTTGTCATTGACCTCACCTGGTTCTAGACCAAGGTTTTGCAACATACCACCGTTATTGACATTTAGGATATCTAGATAGCTTGATGGGTCCAAGTAGTCCGCACTCCAACCGCCATTATAGATATCAAAGTCTTTTTGAGCTGCAGTTTGAGCGAGGTAGCTAGAGTTGTTAAACTCATCTGTTGATATCTGTTGGATATCGATAACCACATTCTCAGCTCCTAGAACAGATTCGATGGATTGTTTCAAAGAACTTGCTTCAAGTACACCTTTTTTAGCTGATTGGTCAACTGATACATCCAAGTGGATTGGGAATTGCACACCCTTAGCTTCCAATTCTTTCTTAGCTTCCGCAAATTTAGCCTTAGCTTTATCAGGATTGTAGTATGGGTCTTGCGCGTCCGCAAAGTTGATTCCTTGCCATTCTTGGCCATAGTTGACCATCTTTTCTGAAACAACATCGCCAAAGTCTTTTCCGTTGATACTTACAAATGTTGGAGGTACAACCAAGTTACGAATAATCTTCGTTGCTCCGTCCTCCCCTTGAGATTGTGCTCCATAGGCAGTACGGTTATAAGCATAGTTGAAGGCTTGACGGAAGTTTTTATTCAGAACTGCTTCTTGGGTTGATTTCTTTTCGATATCTGATGACTTAGAAGTGAAGTTATAAGACTTTCTGTCCAAGTTGAAGTTCAAGTAATAAGAAGTTGCATTTTGCATACTATAGATGATGTTATCCTTGTTCTTCTCTTTAATGCCTTCAAAGCTTGAGCTATTTGGATAGAGACGCGCGTAGCTATAGACTCCTTCTACAAAGTTACGTGCTAGTGCATCTTGGTCACTACCATCATAATAGGCCAATTTCACATCATCCACAAAGACATTTTTTTCATCCCAGTAGTTGGGATTTTTCTTGAATTCGATAACAGATTTTGAAACAAAAGATTTCATTAAGAAAGGTCCATTGTACAAAATACTAGAAGGGTCTACCTTACCAAAGTCATCCCCTTTTGATTTCAGGAAATCTGCATTGACAGGGAAGAGAATGGTTGAAGTTGTTTTAGAATTCCAATAAGATTCTGGACGTGTCAAAGTGTACTGAACTGTTTGGTCGTCGATTGCCTTAACACCAACAGTTGAAAAGTCAGTTGTTTTCCCGTTGATATAGTCATCCAAACCTGCTACAGAGTCTTGAACCAGGTACAAGGCTTCGGATTTTTTATCAGCAGCATATTTCAAACCTGTCACAAAGTCTTGGGCCGTTACAGGGGCGTATTCTTCACCCTCATAAGTATACCATTTTGCATCCTTACGCAATTTGTAAGTATAGGTCAAACCGTCCTGAGAAACAGTCCAATCCTCTGCCAATGATGGAACATAGTTACCGTATTGGTCATTTTCCATCAACCCATCCACCAAATTGGTCACGATGTCATTGGTTGTTGCACGGTTTTCTGCAAGATAGTTCAAACTAGATGGATCGTTCGAATAAACATAGTTATATGTTTTAGTAGCGCTACTTGAATTTCCACATGCGCTCAGTAAGATACCTGCGCTTAACACGACACTTGCAAGTGTCAGATACTTGGCCTTAGACTTTTTCATTTCAAGAACCTCCTGTTTAAAAGTTTTGTCTTATTATACAGCTTTAGTTTTATTTAGTCAAGTAATTTCTGAAGAAAAACTTAAAAAACATATTTTTTGCTCTTAATTTTAGAAAAAGTTCTCTTTTTTTAAGAAAAATGTAGTATAAAAACCTTTCTGTTAAAGAAAGATTAAATTCATTACTTTTATTTATAAATATTTTTACGATATTTTCAATCGTGTACGTAGCCGATCTGCTTGAGCTTTGCCGATTATCTTGTCCAAGAGTCGTGTCCGTAGGCTCATCAAACCATAAAGACCTCCTCCAAGCCCTCCGATGAGAGCCACATAAAGGAAACTCCAGAAACGTCCACTTGGTTGGAAAACAAAACCGATTATCCACTGCAAGAAGCCAACTAGGATAAACATGACAAGGGTCAAGATGGTAATCAAAATGGTTCTCTTCAAGATAATCTTTCGACGAGCACCCGTTACCTGGCAGATGTCACGGTACATCAGGACATTCGGAATAATCAAGCCGATAGTCGTTGAAATCAAGGGACCGTAACTATGGAAAATAGCAATGGTTGGCAGTTGCAAGACGATCTTAGCAATGGAACCATAGATGAAGTAAAGAACTGCCTTGCGGTTTCGGAACATAGCCTGAAGCATGGGAGACAAGACCATATACAATCCTAGGATAGTAGACTGCAAAACTGCAAAGACAAATAAACCCATAGCCAGACTATCTGGCTTACCATAAAAGACTGTATAGAGCGGTTCTCCTACCATGACAACTCCGACCGTTGCTGGCAGTAGAAATAAGAAGAGCATAGTGAGGCTATCTTGGACTAGGCGAGCCGCTGCCTGCAAGTCACCTTTCACATAGTTTTCAGTCAACAGCGGCAAGCCGACACTCCCAATCGAAACTCCCACAGAGATTAAAATCATGGTAATTTTATTCGGATTGGCAGAGAAATAAGAAAACATGACAACCAAGTCTTCATTGCTATAGTTGGTAAACCACTTCATACTATTGATAAAGGTCATTTGGTCTAAAATCTGGAAGAGCTGAATGGCTGATCCTGTTAGGATAAAGGGAATGGCTTCCTTGATAGTATCGACTAAGAGTCGCTTACTATTGATCTTATCCCGTGTTTCAAAGACTCTTTTGAGCAAACCTTCTTGGGCAAGGAAGTAGATCAAAACTGCAAAACTTGCCACCATCCCCACAAAGGCCGCAAAGGTCGATTGGGTAACGGCTGATAGGTAGTCACCAGAACCCATCTTCATAATGAAGAAGGTTGCCATCAACATCCAGATAACACGGATCACCTGCTCAGCGATTTGACTCATAGCATAGGGTTTCAGATTGTTCATCCCTTGGAAGAAGCCCCGGATGACACTCATAGATGGGAAAATCAAGACCGCCCAAGCCAAACTCTGCATGATGGGAATCAGGTCTTTCCCCACACCTGACAAGTCTGCTAACCAGGGAGAAAAGAGATACAAGACCAAAGCAAAGACTAAGCCCAAGCCCGTCATAAAGCTTAGGAAACTCCGAATCAAGGCAAAGCTATGCTCTTCTTCTCGCATGGTATTGTACTTAGCCACTTGTTTGGCAACCGCAACAGGTATACCTGCTGTTGAAATCAGCAAGAACCAGGCGTAAATATTGTAGCCCATAGTAAAGAGTCCATTGGCCTTGGCAGCATAGGTCCCCATCCAGATATACCAGGGAATAATGTAGATAGCACCAAGGAGGCGACTAATAAAGTTACTAGCTGTTAGCCAAGCAGTCCCTCGCAACATCTGGGCTTGCTGGTGATTGTTTTCGTTAGACATAGCTTCCTCATTCAATTTTGATAACTAGGAAAAGTTCCTTATCTTCCATTATAAACTTTTCCTTGTTACTTGTAAAATTCAGACTTGAAGTTTATAATAGAAAGTATGATTAAGATTGAAACCGTATTAGATATTTTAAAGAAGGATGGCCTTTTTCGCGAGATTATTGACCAAGGACATTACCACTACAACTACAGTGATGTTTTTTTTGATAACATCAGTTATGACAGCAGAAAAGTAAAAGAAGGGACTCTTTTTTTTGCAAAAGGTGCTGCCTTTAAAAAAGAATATCTACTCTCAGCTATCTCGCAGGGGTTAGGTTGGTATGTAGCTGAAATGGACTACGAGGTCGGTATTCCTGTTATTGTCGTGAACGACATTAAGAAAGCCATGAGTTTGATCGCAATGGAATTTTATGGAAATCCCCAAGAGAAACTCAAAATTCTCGCTTTCACAGGGACCAAAGGAAAGACAACAGCAGCTTACTTTGCTTACCACATCCTATCTCAACGCTACCCAACAGCTCTCTTGTCAACTATGAACACAACTCTGGATGGCGAGACCTTCTTTAAATCTTCCTTCTCAACACCTGAAAATATCGATCTTTTCGATATGATGGCTCAGGCTGTTAAGAATGGTCGAACCCATCTTGTAATGGAAGTCTCTAGCCAAGCCTATCTTGTTCATCGAGTCTATGGCCTGACCTTTGATGTAGGTGTCTTTCTTAACATCACTCCTGACCATATCGGTCCGATTGAGCATCCTAGCTTTGAAGACTACTTCTATCACAAACGTCTCTTGATGAAAAATAGCCGAGCAGTTGTCATTAATAGCGACATGGACCACTTTTCTGTATTGAAAGAACAAGTAGAAAATCAAGAACATGACTTCTATGGTAGCCAGTCAAGTAACCAACTCGAGAACTCCAAAGCCTTTAGCTTTTCAGCTACAGGTAAACTCGCTGGTGATTATGATATCCAACTCATCGGCCACTTCAATCAAGAAAATGCAGTTGCTGCAGGACTTGCCTGTCTTCGTCTAGGTGCCAGTCTGGAGGACATCAAAAAAGGGATCGCTGCAACCCGCGTTCCTGGACGTATGGAAGTTCTCACTCAGAAAAATGGAGCTAAGGTCTTCATCGACTATGCCCACAATGGTGATAGTCTGAAAAAACTGATTTCTGTTGTTGAAACCCATCAAACTGGAAAGATTGCCCTGGTTCTCGGTTCGACTGGAAACAAGGGCGAAAGCCGTCGTAAGGATTTTGGTCTTCTCCTCGATCAACATCCTGAAATTCAAGTCTTTCTAACTGCGGATGACCCCAACTATGAAGATCCAATGGCCATTGCTGAAGAAATCAGCAGCTATATCAGTCATCCTGTTGAAAAGATTGCCGATCGTGAACAAGCCATCAAGGCCGCGATGGCCATCACAAATCAAGAACTCGATGCCGTGATTATTGCTGGTAAGGGAGCTGATTGTTACCAAATCGTCCAAGGAAAGAAAGAAGACTATCCTGGAGACGCAGCTATCGCAGAACGTTATCTATAAAAAAAATCAAGGGAAACATTCCCTTGATTTTTTTTAGTCTTCTTTTTTAAATGAATTTTTAAGACCTTCAACGGCACCTTCTACAGCGCCTTTAGCATCTTCAACAACTTCTTTTGCTTTGGCAACTGTTTTTTCTACAGTGCCTTCTGCTTCTGTCTTGCTATCGCCAGTAACTTTACCAAATCCTTCTTTGATAGCACCAGTTGCTTGATCCAATTTATTTTCAAGTGACATAGCTCTGTCTCCTTTGCTTTTAATACGATAAACGTTATCGCTTACATTTAGTTTATGCTTATTCTTTAGTAAAGTCAAACAATCTGCTCAAAATGAAGCAATTAAAGTAAATAGAAAGTCAACCGTTCCTTGTCAAACTCAACAGCCAACTCATACTTCCCTTCTTCATTTTGAACAATATAGCCTAGGACGACCAAACTATCCACAAAGATATCACGGCGTTTCTGCATCAGTTGATCTTTTTTGAGGAATTTTAACAAAAAAGTCGTCATATATTTGAGGGCATACTCAGGGTTAACATCTCCTAAAATATCATAGAGTTTCTGCTGTTTTTCTGTCAAAGGATATTGGTGCTTGACCTTGTAGAAATAGTTGGATAGGGTCATCTTTTCTCTTGCAAAGTCCGTACCTTCGACTAAAATGGCAGCATTGGTTTGATTGCGCAATTCTGTCTCAAAAGTCTTTTTCAGCAAAGCTTGATAGACTGGACTATCCTCTCTGACAAAAATCTCTTGGTCAAGGGCCAGACTGTCTATTGATTCTAGAAAAGGGAGATTAAGGGAATAACGTTTGTTTTCCCTTCGGATCAAACCTGCCTTTATATACTCTTCCATGAGTTTATCAACTGCCACATCTGGAAACTGGGCCTTGATTTCTCGAAGGATCACATCGTCATGCTGGTCCAGATAGTCCACCAAATCTATAAAAAATGGCTGTTGAGTCAAACGGGAGGGATTAAAAATCTGAATCATAAAGATTCCTTTCTTTACATTCTAAAAGAGGGGATGCTGCTAGTTGACTAGGATTGGTCCCTGGTTGATTCAGGGGCACAGGAAGTTCGAGTTTCCTGTAATAGTCCCTCCAAAAATCACTGATCTCCTGCTCCCCGTCCCCAAATTTCATGGGAATAGTTTCAAAAATCGGTAGGATTTCAGCAATATACTGGGAGCAATAAAAGCCAGAACCATCTGGATAAAAAGAGGCATTATAGGGTGCACCCAAATGTTTGCTAGCTCTCTCCTTCACCAAGTCAACTTCCATCTCTGGATAGACATAAAGGTCGTAGAGATGAGTCTGTTCAAAAAAATCAGCTGGTTCTTGACAGATGACACCTGCTTGCCCACTAGCATGGTAGATCAAACCGTCCAAAAAGATGGCTACATGACTATAGTTCCCCGTAGAAGCCTGGATGGCCTGCCCCATATCTGAAAGGTCCTTCACAAAAATCAAATCGCCATTTTCTAACATCTTTCTCTCCTAGAAAAAAAGGAGCCGAAACCCCTTTAGATATAAGGAAAACACTGTTTTCTCGTGTCAATCTCCAGTCAAATAATTACCATTTAAATAATTCATTAACTATATTATAAGAATCACTCTAGCTGAAAATAATAAAGCAGACCCAAACTTCCAAAAGACAGAACTAAGTATAGGATTCCTATTTGTAATCCATACAAATACCAAAAACTACCACTAACTAAAATAAAAATCGATATCTCAGCAACAAGTCGATGCCATTTTTTAAAAGCATGTGGAGATTTTGGTGCCATATATCGTGCCCAAAATAAGATTAATAGAACTGCTAGAAGAAAAAATAGGAATTTTTCCAGCCAAGAAATTTGTATCACAGACACGGAGAAAAGACCAAGGATTGCCACAACCTCAACCAAAAAGCGCAGTCCTTCAATCAATCGCATCATGCTATCACCTTCTATAAATAGTCAAATTAACAGTCTCAAATATTCTTTAAATATTACCCATTAAAACTCTCAGTCAACTGAGGCACCACTTGTTTCTTACGTGAAACGGCACCTGGAAGGAAAGCGTGGTTGTTTTCAAGTTTAAAGTTAAAGGCTGATTCTACCTTGTCCATGTTTGATCCAAGAGCAAGGATTTCTGAGTTTGAGTTAACGATATCTGTAATCATCAAAACAAAGTCAGTGTAGCCGTTTGCTGTATTGGCAGTTTGCATTGCAGCTTCAATTTCAGCTTGGCGTTCCAAGACTTCAGCAATATCCACTGTATTAACCTGAGCAACACGAACCTTATTGCCGTTGAGTTCAAAAGTCTTAGCATCGATGTCAATCAATTCTTCAGCAGATTTACTAGCCAAGTTTGTACCAGCTTTCAGCATAGCAAGACCGTACTCTTCCAAGTTGACACCTGCTAATTCTGCCAATTCAGGAGCAATGACTTTATCGGTTGGGTGTGTTGTTGGTGATTTCAAAAGAAGAGTATCTGAAATCAAACCTGAAAGCATCAAACCTGCGATTTCTTTAGGAACAGCTACACCATGCTCTTTGAACATGCGGTAAACGATAGAAGACGCTGATCCAACTGGTTCCAAGCGCATGTAAAGTGGGCTGGCAGTTTCAAAATTAGCCACACGGTGGTGATCCACAACTCCGTAAACTTCTACTTCAGCAATATCTGACACTGATTGTTGGAATTCATTGTGGTCAGTCAAGATGACTTGTTCTGCACCTTCTGCTTTAGCAGATGTGATGACGCGTGGTGCTTCTACACCAAAATAGTTCAAAACAAAAGCTGTTTCTTCATTAGGAGTTCCAAGTGCTACTGCTTCTGTGTCCAATCCATAAGCTTCTTTTGCAAGATAGGCAAAGGCTACAGATGACCCGATGGCATCTGAGTCTGGATTTTGGTGACCAAATACTAGAATCTTAGACATGATAATACCTCTTTAAATTTATTCATCTTATTGTAGCACTTTTTTCCTCTTTTGACAAAAGTAAGAGGAGTCAAAAGACTCCTCGTTAGATATCAATATGGTTGACTAGATTTTTCTCTTGATTTTCGGATAAAAATCGTTCTTTCTGTGGACGTTTCTTACGTTTAAGGAGAGCTTCTGCAGACATGGCTTCTTCTTTGCTGGTAAAACCCTCTACATAGATGAGTTTGACTGGCAAGCGAGCTCGGGTATACTTTGCTCCCTTACCACTATTATGAACGGCAAGGCGCCTCTTCACATCCGTTGTATAGCCCGTATAGTAAGACCCGTCGCGGCACTCCACCACGTACATATAGGCTTTATGATCCATAGTAAATCTCTTGAATTTCTGGTGTATAGGAACCATCATCATTGTGAACAATGAGTGGTGGTAAGACCTTAAAGCCACTGGTCGATCCATCCTTGATAGCTTCGATTAAGAGCATATTAGCCTCCTTCTCTCGTTTAGGATAGACAAATTGCAGGCGCTTAGGTGCCAAATTGTGGCGTTGAAGCATGTCCAAGATATCCAAGAGTCGATCAGGACGATGAACCATGGCCAAACGGCCATTAGACTTGAGAATACTCTGAGCACTACGGCAAATTTCTTTCAGGTTAGTCGTAATTTCGTGTCTGGCCAGAAGGTAGTGTTCACTTTCGTTCAGATTGGAATGCGGATCCACCTTAAAATAAGGCGGATTGCACAAAATCATATCCACCTTACTTCCCTGAATGTGGGCAGGCATATTTTTCAAATCATCACAGATGACCTGCATCTGCTCTTCCAAGCCATTTAACTGAACCGAACGCTCTGCCATATCCGCCAAGCGCTCCTGAATCTCTACAGATATTATCCGCGCCTGAGTACGTGAACTAGCAAAAAGTCCCACTGCACCATTTCCAGCACAAAAGTCCACAATTAACCCCCGTTTAGGGAAGCGAGGAAAGCGTGACAAGAGAACACTATCCACCGAATAGCTAAACACCTCTCTATTTTGAATGATCTTGATATCTGTCGAAAAGAGCTGGTTGATTCGCTCTCCTGGTTTTAATAATTGTTCTTCTTTCATACTTTTATTATAACAAATGATGTTAATATTACAAATGATTTAGATAATCGTATTTACGGTTTCTTTTTTAAATGCTCTAATGCTTCACGCGTCCAAACAGGCATCATTCGAGCAAGGGGCGCAAAACCGTGCTTGATTCGATCATTTGAAAAACGTCTCCGTCTTGGCAATTGATGTTTTTCTTCCTCCAAAGTACGGATAGAAAGACTAGCCTTCCCAGTGTATTCATCAAAATCCACCACCTGAACTTGGACTTCATCGCCAATTTTTAAAATGTCATAGATATTTTCAATAAATCCCGTCCGAATCTCCGAGATGTGAATCAGCCCTGTCACCCCTGTCTCTAACTCAACAAAGGCACCATAGGGCTGAATTCCTGTAATACGCCCAGTTAGCTTATCACCAATTTTCATTCTAGTCCTCAATTTCAATCGTTTCAATTACTACATCTTCAACTGGTTTGTCCATTGCACCAGTCTCAACAGCTGCAATGGCATCCAAGACTGCAAACGATTCTGCATCTACCAATTGCCCAAAAACAGTATGGCGACGGTCAAGGTGAGGAGTTCCACCTTGCTCGGCATAAATCTCAGCGATTGGTTCAGGCCAGCCACCACGCGCAATCTCTTTCTTAGAGTATGGCAAGTGTTGGTTTTGAACGATAAAGAACTGGCTACCATTGGTATTTGGACCAGCATTGGCCATAGAAAGGGCACCACGGATATTATAAAGTTCTTCAGAAAATTCATCTTCAAAAGAGTCACCGTAGATTGACTCACCACCCATACCAGTACCAGTTGGATCTCCACCTTGGATCATAAAGTCCTTGATAATACGGTGGAAAATCACACCATCATAGTAACCGTCTTTTGACAGAGCAACAAAGTTAGCCACTGTTTTAGGAGCATGTTCAGGGAAGAGCTTGATACGCAAGTCTCCGTGATTTGTCTTAATGGTCGCAAGAGGACCTTCTACTGTTTCAATTTCTACTTGTGGGAAATGCAATTCTTTTTCTACCATACCAAATCCTTCTAAGGCATTAAAAATGCCATCTTCTTCTACTGTTTTTGTAATATAATCTGCTTTTTCTTTGATTTTATCATGGGAAACACCCATAGCAATACTGATTCCAGCATAATCAAAGAGTTCCAAGTCATTGAGCCCATCTCCAAAGACCATGACATTCTCTGGTTTCAAGCCTAGATGTTCTACCACCTTGGCTACACCAGTTGCTTTGGATCCTGAAATCGGAACGATATCAGATGAATGTTCGTGCCAACGCACCATGCGAAGTTTATCCGATAAAGACTTTGGCAAGCGCAAGGCATCTCCTTTATCTTCAAAGGTCCACATCTGATAAATCTCTACTTTTTCATGGAAGTCAGGATCCACATCCAAGTTTGGATAAATCGGGTCAATAGCCTCACTGATCAGTTCTGTTCGCGTAGAGAGTTTGGCGTCATGACTACCAACCAAGCCATATTCAATTCCCTCTCGCTTAGTCCAAGAGATATACTCCTCAACATCTGACTTGTCAATCTGATGCTGATAAATGACCTGGCCTTTTTTATCTTCTATATAGGCCCCATTTAGGGTTACAAAAAAGTCCGGCTTGAGCTCACGAATCTCTGGAACAACACCGAAAATACCACGTCCAGAGGCGATTCCTGTTAAAATTCCTTTTTCACGCAACTGTTTAAAAACAGTAGGAATTGTAGCTGGAATAAAACCTGTCTTTGACGTACGCAAGGTATCATCGATATCAAAAAAGACGATTTTAATCTTCTTTGCCTTGTATTTTAATTTCGCATCCATCTCTCTACCTCTTTTCCATCACTCTTTCCATTATACCATAAAGCTGATGAAATTCCTTTTTTGAAAAAAGATGAAAATCCTATCAAAAAGAGAGCCAGTTAAACTAACCCTCTCTTTTCATTCTAGAACATCTCTAGAGCAATCATGGTAATCATCGTTGCATCATAGTAGTTGTCCAAAGGTAAATCTTGTGTGAAAATGTATTTATTTTGCTGAAGAAGTTTCAGATAGCCTTCTCCCTTGTCAGACGCATAGGTAATCGGGGCCAAGAAACTACCTGCCTGGTATTGATTGAGGGCAGTTCCATTCAAGTCATAACCAGCATAAATACGTTGCT
This sequence comes from Streptococcus sp. HJ1, assembly GCF_052399005.1. Taxonomy (GTDB): domain Bacteria; phylum Bacillota; class Bacilli; order Lactobacillales; family Streptococcaceae; genus Streptococcus. The sequence continues at coordinate 1,470,969 of NZ_CP199005.1, forward strand.
CTTTCATAAAGAAATCCATCATCTTTTGAACGAGTTTTTGGCTTCTTTCATCCTGACTCTGTGACAAGTGATATGGCAAACGGCAAGCATTATAAGAATACGCTCCATCGTATTGAGATTCGATAGTGTTGGCATCAACAAGACGTGCCCCTGACTTCTCAGCCCAGATAAAGTCTGGCAAGAGACCCGTATCAGAATGAGAACTGATTTGCTCTAGTTGGCCAAGCATCTTATCCTTAACATCTAACCACTGTTTATTTCCAGTCAGGTCATAGAAAGACTGGAAATAGTGAGGAAGAGTATCAGACGTCCGCATCAAGTAATAATAATCAGAATCCTTATTTGCCCAGTTTCCTACTGTTAGCACTCCTGTCTCTTCATTGTAATTGTATCGAAGAATTTCTTCTAAGATTTTTTTAGCTTGTGTTTGGTATTCCTGCGCCTTATTCGGCCACTGCTTGGCAGCCTCAATCAAAGAATAAGCGATATAGAGATCACCATCGGTTGCATTTTGCTTCTCAACCGTTTCGCTACCATTTGTGATCACTTGCTTCCAAGACATCAACTGCGTTCCCTCGATACGATGATTTTGGTAATAGCGATAAAGATTCTCAAAATCTGCTTGTGTTGCTTGCCCTTTTTGGGCTGCTAAAACCGTTATGAGCATGCCATAACTTTGGGCTTCAGATAGAACTGTTGTCTCCTCCGAATCATTCGTCGTACGAACATAAGACTGATCGCCTTTTGTAACAAGGAACTGTTGGCTCCATTGGCTGTAAATTCGATTACGCATCTCGATTTTAGTCCTTCCTCTTGCTAAAAACAAGGCTAAACAAAAGATAGAAAGGATGAGCACAAACCAGACATATTTTAATTTATTCGTTTTCATAAATCCTCCTATCCTGCAAATCGTTTGGTTTTAACCCACTTGGTTTCTTTTCGTCGGAGTACCTTGTCCAGAACGATTGAAGAAATAGAATCAATGGAAACAACGATAAACATCTGTGCGTAAGAGAAATATGCTGCCAAGGCTAACCAGATTTGTTTTGTCGTCGCTTGTCCAAATTGACTTGCCAATGCTGTCATAATTTGCATCAAATAGAGACCAATCATGAGTATCCAGTTAAAAAGCATGAGCTGGGCAATGTAGATATTGTCCGCATCAAAAGCAAATGGAACCCTGACATCTGGGAAGAAAAGATTAAGGCAGATTGCTAGCACATTCGCTAGGAAAATCAAATCTGATAGAACTATGGCAAAGTTAAACCAAAAGAAAACACATGAATAGTTAAAAACTTCTAATTTAACACGCCAGTTTGCTCTGCCAAATAAATGCTTAAAGTTCGAAAGAACAACCTCATAATTTCCTTTCGCCCAACGTTTACGCTGCATATAGTAACTCTTTAAGGTTTCAGGTTCTTGTTGGAAAGCCTCTGAATTATAGGCAAGGGCAATCAATTTACCACTCTGCATGATTTTGAAGGAAATATCTGTATCCTCGGTTAAGGCACCATTTTTCCAACCTCCAATACTCTTTACAAAGTCGGTTTGAATGATAAAGTTGGTCCCTGGGATACGCCCAATTTTAAAGAGATGCCACATCCCAACGTGGTGCACGCGCTGAGTAACAACGATCTCTTGGTTAATACAACGTGTCAAGAAATTTTGATTGGCGTTTCGAGTCTTGTTGCGACCGAAAGATGCCACGTGACGTTCTGGGTCCTTCATCACTTCTTTCACAAGGAAATATAAGGCATTTTTTTCAGGCATGGCATCTGCATCATAAACACAGATGTATTCACCTGTTGCCATCTCCAAAGCATCATTTAGAACGCCTGCTTTTCCTCCCGTACCAGTACGGTCGATAATAGTCAGATTTCTTTCTGCATATTCAGGCATGGCTTGTACAGACAAACATTCTGCATAGGTGTTATCCGAACAGTTATCCGCAAACAGGAGTAACTCCACACGGTCGTGAGGATAGTTCATATCCAAGATGGCTTTTGCTGTTTGGGCAATAACCACATCCTCATTATGAGCAGGAACAACAATGGTAACCTTCGGGTAATAAGGTAGTGGCGAGGTATCCACACGAAAATCACTGTGTTTAAACCAAAAGTGTACTGCCGAAAAGAGAATTACCAAGCCCCAAGCTAGAGAAATCCAAATTGTAAGCAAGGTAAAAATCATTAACATTTGACTAATCATGATTCACCGCCTTAAAATTTTTGTTCACTCGATGGTAAAGAATATTGTATGCAATAAATAGTATGATAAAACAAATGCCAAAGGCGAGACTGAGTCCCAAAGCAATACCAAAAAATAGTTCGGTTAAAGTCATGTTTCCCTCCTAATATTCTACAATTACATCTGTCTCTAGTTGACGTTTGAGATGACTGGCTACATCTGCGTAGTCTTGGTATTTATCTTTATTATCAGAGTTAATCACCAAATAGCCTGTTTGGAACTGAATTTCTTGATTACCTTCTTCTCCATGAAAAACTAAACTGCTTAGTTTCTCCTGCAAACCATTCAAATAAAGTTGCTTCAAAGAATCTTGACTACTATTAGATAAAACAAGAAAATTACCATCTGAAACGTAATAAAGCTTATCATTGTAACTCAATTCCTGAGCAATTACCTCTTGAATACGACTGAGCATCTGGTTATGTTCTTTCGGTTTAATCTGGAAGAACAAATCTTCATGTGCCCAATGAATCAATAGGGATTGTACCGTCACATCACTTTGCTCAGTTACCATAGCTTGGTAATCTGCTTGAGCTTCGTCTTCCTGTTCTTGGACCTTTGAGGTCGCCTTGAAGAAATAATAACGAACCTTAAGTAGAATCCCAATCAAAAGAGGAAAACTGATTAATAAGAAGACCAGTTGAATGATTGGGATATAAACCACACCCGCAACCAAAACGATAAGTCCAAAACCAAATGCTAAGATAAGGGTCCAAGTAAGCAAAAGGTCAGATAATACCAACACTGCAAACAAGGCTAAAGCTAAAAACAAGATTTGTTCTAAAATGATTGCTCGAGCATACAAAAAACAAAGCACCAAAAGAATGACCTCACAAGCAAGCAAAGCCATAAGCCAGTTTTTAAATTGACTCCAATTTTTCATTTTATCTTATTCCCCCCCCTTTGAATTCAGATACAGAAGTCGCTGCCCCAAAGTACTGTTGAATGGATTGTACGATTCGTTCAGAAGCTCTTCCATCTCCATAAGGATTTGGTGCATGAGACATTTGTCTATAAAGAGTTTCATCTGTTAAGAGTGCTGCCATCGCTTCTTTCACACATACTGGATCCGTACCAACTAGCTTCAACGTACCTGCTCTTACTCCTTCTGGACGTTCCGTCGTGTCACGAAGGACAAGGACAGGTTTGCCGAGAGAAGGCGCCTCTTCCTGAACTCCGCCAGAGTCAGTCATGATAAAATCACTTCTTGAAGCCAAATTATGAAAATCAAGTACATCTAAAGGCTCAATCAAGTGAATACGATCGTGACCGGCTAAGATATCTTTTGCTGCTTCTTGCACGGCGGGGCTAAGGTGAACAGGATAAACAACTTCAATTTCCTGATGAAGATCGACCATCTCACGTAAAGCTGCAAAGACATTTCTCATTGGTTGACCTTGATTCTCACGACGGTGCATGGTTACCAATACAAGTTTCTTATCTGGATCCAATTGATCTAGAACTTCATGATAGTAATCCGATTGAACGGTTAGTTTCAAGGCATCAATGGCTGTATTTCCCGTAATGACAATAGCAGACTCAGGGTGATTTTCCTTGAGGAGATTTTCTTTACTCTCACTAGTTGGAGCAAAATAGAGGTCCGCAAGGTTATCTGTCATCTGACGATTCATCTCTTCTGGGAAAGGAGAATACTTATCAAAGGTCCTTAGACCAGCTTCAACGTGGCCGATACGTACCTGATTATAGAAAGCAACTAAACTGGCTGCAAAAGTTGTTGTTGTATCTCCATGAACAAGAATCATATCTGGAAGTTCTTGCTTAACAACTGGATCAAACTTTTCTAAAATTTTTCCAGTAATATCTAAAAGAGATTGATTTTTCCCCATAATATCCAGGTCATAATGTGGCTCGATGCGAAACGTTTCAAGAACTTGGTCCAGCATTTGACGATGCTGGGCTGTCACAACTGTGATTGTCTCAATGCTGTCACTATGTTTTTGCAATTCCAACACTAAAGGGGCCATTTTAATAGCTTCTGGTCGTGTTCCAAAAACAACCATCACTTTCAGTTTCTTCATTATGCTATCCTTCTACTATAATAAAATTTGACACATCAGATTAATCTTTATATCGAATTATTGCGCAAATCAATTAATTTGATTATCTTAATTATTTTACCGTCAATTAATTTATATGTCATATTTTTTCCAAATTATATTATTGCATTTAATTTAATTTTAACAATTTGTAACCTTTTTGTAACAATATTATTTACAACCTTTAAAAAGCCTTATTTTAGGAAATTTTAAGACTTTTCAAAAGAATCCGTATTTAAAAAAACTAAACCTTATATGTTTTTTTCGATATTTATTTTTATCTTGATAATTCAAACAATTATATTTTACCACTTTGAGGAATAAATCAAACAATTTCAAACAAAAAAATTCCTTTTTCGAATGAAAAAGGGACTGTGATTGTTGTTTACTATATTTAAAATTTAAACCTTATAAAATCTGTCTTAAAACAAATTTTTCGACAGATACAAAACCAATTCTCCGATATCTTCACAAACCGCATTCATGCCCGGTTGATGGTTCTGATACCAAACACCCGTCCCATCTGGAATATAGCCTCGTTTGATGTACAATCTCTGGGCAGGTCCATACCCTGAATGGAGCCCAACACCAAGGGTCACCTTATCCGATGTGAGCCTAACTCGTTTTTCTGCTTCTTCCAGCAAGAGATTTCCAATACCTTGATTTTGAAAAGGTTCAAAGACATTGAAATCTGAGAGTTCTGGATAGATTTCTGCAAAAGGCCCCTGCTTAGCGCATGGCAAAATTGTGATATAACCCGCTAAAGCACCCTCAACCTCTGCAACTAAGACTTCTCTCTCCCCACATTCTTGTTCAAGAAAATATCTAGCCAAAATTTCTTCTCTACCCGGCCAACCTTGGCTGATAAATCCTCGAGATAGATCTTTAATGTCAGATTCTTGCATTTTTCTAATTGAACATGTCGTCTTCATAAGTTGCTCCTTTATAGCTTTCTCCTACCATTATAGCACGATAATAAAGATTAAAAGAAAAACCTAGTAAGATAAAAGAATCTTACTAGGTCAACAGGGAATCCTTTCTAACAAAGTCCTATAAAAATCTGAAAAAGAGGTCCACCCAGACCGAACTCGCCTTCTCATTTCCATGCTCGTGAAAAAAAGACCCGTTGGGGTCTTATTCGCTTTCTTATTTCAGAGCTCATGAAAAAGAGCTCCACTGGACCTCAACTCGCTCTCTCATTTCCATGCTCGTGAAAAAAAGACCCGTAAGGGTCTTAATTCGCTTTCTTATTTTCAAGCTCATGAAAAAGAGGTCCACTGGACCTCTTTTTTAATCTTCGTTTACGAAAGGCATCAAAGCCATTACGCGAGCGCGTTTGATAGCTGTTGTTACTTTACGTTGGTTTTTAGCTGAAGTTCCTGTTACACGACGAGGAAGGATTTTCCCACGTTCTGAAACGAAACGGCTAAGAAGCTCAGTATCTTTGTAATCAACATATTCAATTTTGTTTGCTGCGATGTAATCAACTTTTTTACGGCGTTTGAATCCGCCACGACGTTGTTGAGCCATGTTTTTTCTCCTTTATAGTATTAATTGTCCATTAGAATGGTAAATCATCATCTGAAATGTCCAATGGATTGGTTGCTCCAAATGGATTTTCAGAACGTGAAAAGTCTGGTACTGGGTTTGCAGGTGCTGATTGACCAGCAGTTGGTGCAGAATAAGCTCCACCTGTATGTCCTTCACGCACTCCGCGGCTTTCCAACATTTGGAAATTCTCAGCCACGACTTCTGTTACGTAGACACGTTGTCCTTGCTGGTTATCGTAACTACGAGTCTGGATACGACCTGTGATCCCGATAAGAGAGCCTTTTTTAGCCCAGTTAGCAAGATTTTCAGCCTGTTGGCGCCACATAACGACATTGATGAAATCAGCCTCACGTTCGCCATTTTGACTCTTAAATGTACGGTTTACTGCAAGAGTAAAAGTCGCAACTGCTACATTTGATGGGGTATAACGCAACTCAGCATCACGTGTCATACGCCCTACAAGTACAACATTGTTAATCATAATTTACCTTCTTACGCGTCAAGTTTGACGATCATGTGACGAAGAATGTCAGCGTTGATTTTTGAAAGACGGTCAAACTCTTTAAGAGCTGCGTCGTCGTTTGCTTCAACGTTAACGATGTGGTAAAGTCCTTCACGGAAATCTTGGATTTCGTATGCAAGACGACGTTTTTCCCATGATTTTGATTCAACAACAGTTGCACCGTTGTCAGTCAAGATAGAGTCAAAACGTGCTACCAAAGCGTTTTTCGCTTCTTCTTCAATGTTTGGACGAATGATATAAAGAATTTCGTATTTAGCCATTGATATGTTCCTCCTTTTGGTCTAATGACCCCTAGTCTTTGCAAGGGGTAAGTGAGGTTTGCTCACAATAAACTATTATACTAGAAAAACTGATAGATAGCAAGTAAAAAAGATAAAAGTTAAAAAATAACTTTATTACTTAGAAATAACTTCCTCTTTCAGTTTCAAAGCTCCTGCCATCTCTTTCAAAATGAAAAATAGCAAAAAGCTAGCTAGTACTAAAATGAGCCCTAAGTAAAGGAAGGCTACTACAAATCCTAGATAGTCAATCAACCATCCCGTCAGAGGAAAAATGATAATCATACTTAGGCTGAACATCATAGAGTAAACACTTAGCATGGTTGCCCGTACCTCACTTGGAAGTCGCTTTTGTAAATCATTATCAAAAATCGGCTGAAAGAGAGCATATAAGGCGTTACTGATCAAATAAACCAAAATATAAATCAGCGGTGTTCCGAAGTAGGAAAGCAAATAAGTTCCTCCCGTCAAGAGTACAAGAATGGGAAAGAGCTTTAAGGCTGAATACTTCTTTCCAATCTTACTTGCTAGATAAACTGCCCAGATATTCAAAACACTGCCCATCAACATGACCATCGAAATCTGCCACCCTTCTAAGTCAGGAAGTTGATTTTGATAGTAAAAATAAAACATGCACATCAGTGTCCCGATGATTTGGGAAAGAATCATCCAACTAAAAAGACTGGGGTTTCTCCGCAACTCCTCTTTGACAGTCCAGATTATTTTTTTCATGGTCAGACGCTCAGACTTTTGCGCTTTAACACTAGGCTCTTTTAGCATCAAAGTTAGGAAAAGAACGATTATAGAAGTAACAATCATGATATAGTAGGTCAAGTGCAATTGACCATGGACAAAAAATCCCGCTAAAACGGTCCCCAAAGACCGAGTCCCTTCTGCGACTCCTGACATAAAACTGGAGATAGACAAGTAGCGCTCTTTTAATCCAGCCTCCACAGCCGAATCATAAACCATGGCTGCACTCGTCCCCGAATCAAAATTATAAGACAAGGCACTCACCACCATCGCGAGGGCATAAATCCAAAAATTACCTTGCCCTGCTAACATGAGAATAGACGAGGCAATCCCAGCTATTCGACTTAAATATAGATTGGTTTTATAGGAATAGCGGTCAGCTAACATTCCCGAGGGAATTTCACAGATGACACTGGTGGCATGAAAAATACTTTCCAATAAGCCAATCTGCCAAAGCGACATCCCGTTTTGACTGAGAAATAGAATCCAAAAGCTGGTAATGCCCAGAAAGGCAAAAAATTCCACACCAGCCATGAGACCGATATTCTTCCGGTAATTTCGTTTAAACATAGTTTCTCCTTTAACAAGTGTATTTGTATCTTTGTGTTTGTCACTTGTTAAGCTGTGCTTTACATGTTCTCCACCTCTTCTTTCTTCTACTTTGAAAAAACGCCCTAAGGGCGTTTGGACTCATTTTATGGTTTGATACGGTGCAACATACGTGGGAATGGAATAGCTTCACGGATGTGTTTTGTACCTGCTGCGAAAGTCACCATACGTTCAATACCGATACCAAATCCACCATGTGGTACTGTACCGTATTTACGAAGGTCAAGGTAAAATTCATATTCTGTACGATCCATGCCAAGTTCTTCCATCTTAGCTACAAGGGCATCGTAGTCTTCCTCACGCATAGAACCACCGATGATTTCTCCATATCCTTCTGGTGCAAGCAAGTCTGCACAAAGTACGCGCTCTGGATTTCCAGGAACTGGTTTCATGTAGAAGGCTTTGATAGCTGCTGGGTAGTTCATGACAAATGTTGGCACACCAAAGTGGTTTGAAATCCATGTTTCGTGTGGTGAACCAAAGTCATCGCCATGCTCAAGATGCTCGTAGTCAGCATCTTCATCATTTTCATGCTCTTGCAAAAGGTCAATGGCTTGATCGTAAGTGATGCGTTTGAACGGCTCTGCAATGTAGCGTTTCAAGAGATCTGTATCACGTTCCAAGGTTTCCAAGGCTTGAGGCGCACGATCAAGAACACCTTGAAGAAGGGCTTTAACATAAGCTTCTTGCAAGTCAAGTGACTCATCGTGTGTCAAGTAGGAGTACTCCGCATCCATCATCCAGAACTCTGTCAAGTGACGGCGTGTTTTTGATTTTTCTGCACGGAATACTGGACCAAAGTCAAAGACACGACCAAGGGCCATAGCACCCGCTTCAAGATAAAGCTGACCTGATTGGCTCAAGTAGGCTGGTGTTCCAAAGTAGTCTGTTTCAAAGAGTTCAGTTGAGTCTTCTGCTGCGTTTCCTGAAAGGATTGGGCTATCAAATTTCATGAAGCCGTTCTTGTCGAAAAACTCATAAGTTGCATAGATGATGGCGTTACGGATTTGCATCACAGCCACTTGCTTACGAGAACGGAGCCACAAGTGACGGTTGTCCATCAAGAAGTCTGTTCCGTGTTCTTTTGGTGTGATTGGGTAGTCTTGAGATTCACCAATTACTTCGATGTCTGTAATATCCAACTCATAACCAAACTTAGAACGTTCGTCTTCTTTGACAATTCCTGTCACATAAACAGAAGTTTCTTGGCTCAAGCGTTTGATGGTGTCAAATTTTTCAAGACCTACCTCTTCACCAAATTTTTCAATAAAGTTTGGTTTAAAGGCTACACCTTGGAAGAAGGCAGTTCCATCACGCAATTGCAAGAAGGCAATTTTCCCTTTTCCAGATTTGTTGGCAACCCAGGCTCCGATGGTCACTTCTTGACCAACGTAGTCTTTTACATCAATAATCGTTACACGTTTTGTCATAATCTATCTTCCTTTTTTCGTTTAACTTGTCCGAAGACATCATTACCCACTATTTTACCATAAATAGACTGTGATAGCTAGGTTCTACTAGAGAAAAATCGCGAGATTTTCGTTACAAAAAATCTTCGCTAAAAAGGCGAAGATTCTATGTTTTATTTTTCCATAAACTGGTGCAAACGACGAATAGCTTCTTTTAATGTATCCAAGTCTGTGGCATAGCTGAGACGAACATTTTCTGGTGTTCCAAATCCAGCTCCTGTAATCAAGGCCAGTCCGACTTCTTCAAGAATAGCTGTTGTAAACTCTGTCACATCGGTATACCCCTTCATCTCCATCGCTTTTTTAACATTTGGGAAGAGGTAGAAAGCTCCTTGGGGCTTGACAACTTCAAATCCTGGCACTTGGCACAAGAGAGGATAAATGGTATTCAAACGCTCCTCAAAAGCCTGGCGCATGGTTTCAACAGAGTCTTGCGGTCCAGTCAGCGCCTCAATCGTTGCATATTGAGATACTGCTGTCAGATTGGAAGTCGTTTGTCCTGTTAGCTTGCTCATGGCAGCGATAATTTCAGGATTTCCCACAGCATAACCTACCCGCCAACCAGTCATGGCATAGGCCTTAGATACACCGTTAATCACGATGGTTTGCTTGCGAATGTCTTCTGACAGACTAGAGATTGGAACAAACTCATTCCCGTTATAAACCAAACGACCATAAATATCATCTGCTAGGATAAGGACATCATGCGCAACAGCCCAATTTCCGATAGCCATGAGTTCCTCACGAGAGTAAATCATACCAGTCGGATTCGATGGCGAATTGAGAACCAAGACTTTGGTCTTATCTGTTCGGGCTGCTTCTAGCTGCTCTACTGTTACTTTAAAGTGATTGTCTTCCTTTGCCTGGACAAAGACTGGCACACCTTCTGCCATCTTGACCTGATCTCCATAGCTGACCCAGTATGGTGTAGGAATGATGACCTCATCACCTGGATTGACCACAGCCATAAAGAAGGTGTAGAGAGAGAACTTAGCACCAGTGGCAAAGGTAACCTCGTTGGCTGCAACAGAATACCCATAATAGCGTTCAAAATAGGTATTAACCGCCGCTTTTAACTCTGGTAGGCCTGAAGCAACTGTATAAAAGGAAGCTCGTCCATCTCGAATCGCTTCTACCGCTGCATCCTGAATGTTTTCAGGAGTATGAAAATCAGGCTGTCCCAAGGTTAAGAAAAGAACATCCTTTCCCTGAGCTTTTAATGCTTTGGCTCTTGCATCACTAGCTAGAGTGACGCTTTCTTCCATTTCTAGTACACGTTTGGATAGTTTCATATGCCCTCCTTATTGGATCACTGCTCCTGTTTCAAAGTCAACCAGGTAGTACTGGTTTCCTGACTTAACTTCCCAAATCGGCTTGTCCTGATAGCGACCAAAAGTAATCTTGTCAATGTCGCTAGCTCCTTTTTCCCTCGAAATCGTCACTGCCTTGTCTTGAGAAATCCCCTTATCAAGCTGATAAACATAAATCTTGTGGTCATTCTTTTCAATCAGTACGGCAATGGCCTCTTGCTTTTTATTATGTCCTAAAACGCTGTAATAACCTTCTAGCCCATTATAAAAATCAACCTGATCTGCCTTTTCCAATTCTGCATACTGCTTGGCTAGTTTTTCTCCCTCAACTCTAGCATCTTGATAGGGTTTCATGCTGAGTGATATCAGATAAAGGAAGGAAGTCGTCATGACTAGTACTACCAGAGCAATGCCGATTCCATACTGTAAAAGTAGCTTGTTTTTTGCTTTTTTCTGTCTTAGTTTCACTCGTCTATTTTACCATCTCTCCTCCTTTATTACAAGTGAATACAGGAACATTCTAAGATTCTTTTCCTATAAAATATAAGTTCTTGTTTTTCTCTCTCATTATTGATAAAATAACCTTATGAAACAATATTTGAAAGAGAAAATTTCCGATAATCAACTAGACTTAAAAACAACTATCATCCTCAATAAAGCCATACGGACTTTTAAACCATATGAAGCTAAGGCTGCTAAAGAACACGGGCTAACACCCACCCAATTTTCAGTTTTGGAAACCCTCTATAGCAAGGGGGAACTACGCATTCAGGATTTGATTGAAAAAATGCTAGCCACTTCTGGAAACATGACTGTTGTCATTCGAAATATGGTTCGAGATGGGTGGATTTCTAGAACTTGTGACCCAAAAGATCGTCGATCCTTTTTCCTGAAATTAACACCTGCAGGACGCAGAAAAATCGAAGAGGTTCTTCCTGACCATATCGATTCTATCGTAGAAGCACTCAGCATCTTGGAAGATGGCGAAAAGGAAGACTTAATCCGCATTTTAAAAAAATTTAAAAATTTGTGAGCAAAATTATTGCTAATTAGTATCATTTGTTGTAACATAGATGGTAACAAAAGAGTTCGCTCTTTAAATTTTTTACTAAAGGAGACACATCATGTCTAAAAAAGTATTATTTATCGTCGGTTCACTACGCCAAGGTTCTTTCAACCACCAAATGGCCCTCGAAGCTGAAAAAGCACTTGCTGGTAAAGTAGAAGTTAGCTATCTTGATTACTCAGCTGTTCCTCTCTTCAGCCAAGATTTGGAAGTTCCAACTCATCCAGCTGTAGCTGCTGCTCGTGAAGCAGTCCTTGCTGCGGATGCTATCTGGATCTTCTCTCCAGTCTACAACTTCTCTATCCCTGGAACAGTGAAAAACTTGCTTGACTGGCTCTCTCGCGCCATTGACTTGTCTGATACACGTGGTGCTTCTGCCCTCCAAGACAAGTTTGTTACTGTCTCATCTGTAGCCAATGCTGGTCACGATCAACTCTTTGCTATTTACAAAGACCTCTTGCCATTTATCCGTACACAAGTCGTTGGTGATTTTACAGCTGCTCGTGTCAATGACTCTGCTTGGGCAGACGGAAAATTGGTGTTAGAAGAAGCAACTGCTTCATCACTTGCAAAACAAGCGGACGACCTTCTTGTAGCCATCAACTAATCTAGCAAAAACCAGCTCGAATGAGCTGGTTTTATGCTTGTTTCACAAAGACGAGTTCTAAATCACTTGATAAATCAGGTCGGTAGTCAAAACCTGCAAAACTGAGCTGGCGAGCTTGTTCGACTGTATGAACTTGCCCTTCTATCAAGGCGGTCAAAAAGGCGCCACGGGCTTTTTTTGAAATAGTTGAGTGGATTTTCAGCTGACCTGCCTTGTCCTCCATAAATTTGAAGGTCACCATCTTTTCTCTGATTTCCTTAGAAAATACGGTTTCAAACTCTGATGACAAGAGAGAAAATATCAAGTCCTTATCCTGTAGTGCCTCATCGTAGGCTGACTTCCAATGAGTCTTTAGGGTTTTACCAGCTACTTTTAACTTCATCAGAAAGTCCAAACGGTGAGGAGCCATGGGCGATAGGGCTGGAACTACGCCATACAAAGCTGATGTAATTAAAACATGATCTTCAAGATAGGTTTGTTCAGCCTCGGTTAACCCATCTCGTTTAATATGACGATACATGAGACCATCAAAAAGTTTCAAGGCTGGATAATGTTTAGCGCTCTGATCTTTTAGTGCTTGAATATGAGCGTACTCTTCTTCTGCTTTCTCGGCAGATACCTTATAAAAAGTCTCTAATTCACTAGCTGAGTAGTGCGCCAGTGAGTCAAGGACTGCCTGACTTTCTTCACTCAAGGGGAGCGCTTCGGTACGGGGATGGTCTGTGTTCATTTCTTTTGCTGTTGGGATTAAAATTTTCATATTGTTAGTGTAGCATATTTTTCAACCACGACCAAGAATTTCATCTTAAAAACCTCGGTTCATACCGAGGTTTGTCTGTTTATTTTGGCCATCCTAACCAGATAGCCACGAGAACAAGGGCTGTGCCAGCTAAGCTTGTTAAGATAGATAAGAATTTATCTTTTTTCTCCTTGAACTGAGAAAACCTATTTTTATACTCAATGAAAATCAAAGAGCAAACTAGGAAGCTAGCCGCAGGCTGTACTTGAGTACGGCAAGGCGACGCTGACGTAGTTTGAATTTGATTTTCGAAGAGTATTATTGTACTTTAAAGGTCTTGAGATAGTTATCTTTTCCAACTTGACCTTCGAAAGATTGGCCATTTTCAAGGTAAGGAAGGTCGTCTGACACTGAAGCCTTGACCTTATAAATCTTACCATCAACTTTGAAGAAGTAGACGGTATCCCCCTTGATGACAGCTGATTTAAGGTCTGAAATCACTCCCTTGATACTTTCCACCGTTTCATTATCCAGCTCGAGGTCATTCTTATTGGCATATTTGCTGAGGAGTTCATCTACCGTAGTTGCTACGATGACGTTTTGGTACTCTACTGCATCAACCAATGCATACTCCTTGACCAAGCCTGCATTGTCCTTCAAGCCCATGATATAGAGCGGTTTGTCGTTGAGATTGACAAGGATAGGGAAGGTAGCCTTATAGGCCTTCTCTTGCACTGCTCCTTCTGCGGAAGCACGGGCTGATTCTTCGGTTGCTGAAGCTAGGTTGTACTTGGTGATTTCACCAGTGCGCATGTTTTCAAGGATAAATCCTAAATTACTTTCGTCAGCATTTGCTGAAGTCACACCTGTGTAGAGATAAATGTCATTTCCGATAGAAAGATAGTTATAACCTTCAGTCGTTTGGGTAACATTTTTCTTAGAAATCAAGGCATTCCAGAAACCGTCTTTGTACTTGCCATTGTAGTTGATTTGCTGGATGGTTTCTTCGGCCGGATATACACGATCCACCCATTCTGGCACCTCATCCAAGCTATATTCCTTGGTTTCTCCATTAGTAGCGTCCAAGATGATAACGGATGAAGGGCGAGGTACTCCTAGACCAAACTGTTTTTGATAAACGGTTGCTACATAGAAAGGATTGCCTTCATCATCCACCTCAAAGGATGGGGTTTTAAAAATCTTGGTTGGATACTTGATTCGAAGATGACGTTTGACGTCACGGTTAAAATACTCAGAGTCCGAATACTTCATCGGTGTTTTTAAATCCACCAATTCCGCATTTCCTGTCACCATATCAACCTTAATATACTCGCCAATTCCCTTGGCTTGATTGTTGAACCATTTGATGGGATCAGCATACTCCAAAGGAGTCACCCTATAGGGCTTGCCATCAACCGTCAACTGGGTATAAGTATCTGCTGCTACGTACTGGGAGACCTTATCCGTCAGAGAGCCTAGATAACGGTCTCCAATCTTTTCGGCGGTACTCCGATCTAGGATTGGAACCTTGCTGGTATCACTCTTGGGAAAATCTTTAAAATCTTTTTCTGTGATAGATACCACATTAGCATAATTTTTTGCTTGGAAAAAGCTAGAGGTTACTAAGCCAACCAGACCAGCAAGGGCAAAGATAAGTCCTGCGGCCAGCAACAATCCTTTACTGAGTTTGGTAAAATGAAGTCCTTCTAGATTAAGCTCGTTGGCATGCTTGCCATGACGTACATGAACATTTTTGAGGAGATTGGTATCCTTGCGGAAACTAAACAAAATCCCCATCACCACCAGATGCCCACAGAGAAAGAAGATGAATTCCCAACTAGTCAGATTGAATGGTGGTAAAAAGATATACCAAGTCGTTGCGATAAAAACAAGTTCAAATAGTATGCGTTTCATCTGAGTTCCTCCTAAATTATCCGTCCTTCCAAATGATCCAGTTCATGTTGGCAGATCTGAGCTGGAAAACCTGTCAGTGTAATGGTCTGTTCCTGCCACTTGCTATCGCGATAGGAAACCGTAATCGTTTCATAACGAATCGTCGTTCGAACCCCAGTCAAAGACAAACAACCTTCCTCTGTCTCGTAAGGCCCTTTGTAGGAAAGGAGAATAGGGTTAAACATGACCATGGGAACTAGGCCAAGATTAAAGATAATCACACGCTTCTGCACACCAATCATATTGGCCGCCAGACCGACACAGGTCTCGCGATTAGCCAGCAAGGTATCCTGCAAATCCTTAGCCAGATAAAGGTCTTCCTGACTTGCAGGTTTCGAGACCTGAGACAAGAATAAGATATCTCGGACAATTTTCTTTTCCATTCTCTTACGCTCCTTACAACTTTACTTTATTATAGCACAAAAGGGGGCAACTTCTAGTCCTTTCCCTCAAATGCAAAAAAAGCCATCCGAAGATGACTTTCTTTTTAAATCGCGTTCTTATCAAGACCAAGTTTACGTTGAACAAACTTAACGATTTCGACGATAAGTATCATTGAGAAGCTTCCAGCAAGAACAATGGCCCATTGTGACAAGTCTAGTTTGGTTACGTGGAAGATTCCTTCAAGCGGTTCTACGACAATTGTTGCCATCAGAAGAATGAAGGATACCAAGATAGACCAGTTAAAGGTCTTAGACTTGAATGGGCCAACTGTCAAGATGGATTGGTAAACAGACTTGACATTGTAGGCATGGAAGAGCTGGATCAAACCGAGTGTTGCAAAGGCCATAGTAAGGGCATCCGCATGAATGGCATGATTGTCACCCACATGAACTGGGTAAGCAATTGCAAGTCCATAAACACTCATAACAATAGCTGCTTGGAGTACACCTTGATAGATGATAGAACTCAAAACACCACCTGAGAAGAAGCTTGCCTTTCGTCCACGTGGTTTATGATTCATGACACCAGGCTCAGCAGGTTCAACACCAAGAGCGATAGCTGGGAAGGTATCTGTTACCAAGTTGATCCACAAAAGATGAACTGGCTGCAAGACGTCCCAACCAAACAAGGTTGATAAGAAGATAGTTAATACTTCAGCAGTATTGGCAGAAAGTAAGTACTGAATAGTCTTTTGAATGTTTGAGAAGACCTTACGTCCTTCTTCAACTGCGACGATAATAGTCGCAAAGTTATCATCTGCAAGAATCATGTCAGAAGCTCCCTTAGAAACCTCTGTACCAGTGATTCCCATACCGATACCGATATCGGCTGTTTTCAGAGCTGGCGCATCATTAACACCGTCACCTGTCATAGCAACAACCTTACCTTGTTTTTGCCAAGCCTTGACGATACGAACCTTGTGTTCTGGAGACACACGGGCATAAACAGAGTATTGACCAACTACTTTTTCAAAGTCTTCATCTGACAGTTCGTTGAGCTCAGCACCAGTTAAAACGTGACCTTCTGTATCATTTGCATCAATAATTCCCAAACGTTTGGCAATAGCTTCTGCAGTATCTTGATGGTCACCCGTAATCATGATTGGACGGATTCCAGCTTCCTTAGCCACACGAACAGCTTCTGCAGCTTCGGCACGTTCAGGGTCAATCATTCCAATCAATCCAGTAAAGATCAAGTTGTTTTCAAGCTCTTCAGAAGTCAAGTTTTCTGGAATACTATCGATAATCTTATACGCACCCGCAAGGACACGCAAGGCTTGGTGAGCCATTTCAGAGTTGTTTGTGTGAATTATGTCATTGACTTGATTATCAATCGGAGCGACATCTCCAGCTTTATCCCGAGCAACACAACGTTTCAAGAGTTGGTCAGGGGCTCCCTTGACTGCTACGAGGAATTTACCATCTGGTAATGGATGAACCGTTGACATGAGTTTACGATCTGAGTCAAACGGCAATTCAGCTACACGAGGATATTTCTCTAAGAACCCTTTAACATCGTAACCCTTGTCCAAGGCATACTGGATGAAGGCTGTTTCCGTTGGATCCCCGATCAGGTTTCCTTCTGCATCAATCTTAGTATCGTTAGCCAAGACAACTGAACGAAGAAGAGGCATTTCAAGACCTAGTTCAATGTCATCAGCTGAATCATGTAGTACTGCATCATAGAAGACTTTTTCGACGGTCATCTTGTTCATGGTAAGCGTACCAGTCTTATCAGAAGCGATGATTTCAGTTGAACCAAGTGTTTCTACTGCTGGCAACTTACGAACGATAGAGTTTCGTTTTGCCAAAACTTGAGTACCAAGGGCAAGAACGATAGTCACGATAGCAGGAAGTCCTTCTGGGATGGCTGCAACAGCAAGCGCAACAGAGGTCATCAACTCACCAAGTGGATTTTTACCTTGAATGAAGACTCCAACTACAAAAGTAACAAGGGCAATAACCAAAATTGCATAGGTCAAGACCTTAGAAAGGTTGTTCAAGTTTTGTTTGAGTGGTGTATCCGTCTCATCCGCATCTTGGAGCATGCCAGCGATATGACCAACTTCCGTGTACATACCTGTATTGACAACAACACCAAGACCACGACCATAAGTCACGTTTGAGTTTTGGAAGGCCATATTGACACGGTCACCAATACCAGCATCTGCAGAGAGCTCGACAGTCAAGTCTTTTTCGACTGGAACAGACTCACCTGTTAGGGCTGCTTCTTCGATTTTGAGAGAGTTAGCTTCTAGCAAACGTAGGTCTGCTGGTACGACGTCACCTGCTTCAAGGGCAACGATATCACCTGGTACCAATTCTTTTGAGTCAATCTCAGCCATATGCCCATCACGGATAACACGTGCAGCTGGACTAGACATAGACTTGAGGGCTTCGATGGCTTCTTCTGCTTTTCCTTCTTGGTAAACACCAAAAGCTGCGTTAATGATAACAACGGCTAGAATAATGATGGCATCTGCAATATCTTCCCCACCAGAAGTTATGACGGACAAGATGGCTGCAGCCACCAAAATAATAATCATCAAATCCTTAAACTGTTCGATGAATTTAACCAAGAGAGATTTTTTCTCACCCTCTTCGAGTTCATTGCGCCCATATTCAGCTAGGCGTTTCTGCGCTTCGCTTGACGAAAGGCCTTGCTCAGTTGCTTCAACCGACTTCAAGACTTCTTCGGGACTTTGAGTATAAAACGCTTGGCGTTTTTGTTCTTTTGACATATGTCTCCTCCTTGACTTTGTGTGCAAAACAAGCTCTCTTTTGGTTTTATGACAAACAAAAAGAGACCTGTTAATCATAACAAGTCTCGCTGTTTAAGATAGCGCCGGAAAGAATACTTTACAGTATAAAATTCGGAATGACGACACTATCACAGGTTTCTGCCAGCTACTCCCTTGAGTAGTACTATTATATCAAAATTTGAACAATTTTCAAGAATTAAAATCCGATGAAACAAGACTAAATTTGAATTTTCCCATGAAAACCAGTATAATGAAAACAGAATCTCAGCACTAGAAAGGAAGTCAGATGAACCAATCCATGTCAAATCTCAAGTTGGCGGAACGTGGTGCCATTATCAGCATTTCGACCTACCTCCTCTTGTCTGCGTCAAAATTAGCAACTGGTCACCTCCTGCATTCTTCCAGTTTGGTGGCGGATGGTTTCAACAACGTATCCGATATTATCGGAAATGTTGCTCTCTTGATTGGGATTCGAATGGCCCGCCAACCTGCAGACCGTGACCATCGCTTTGGTCACTGGAAGATTGAAGATTTGGCTAGCTTGATCACTTCCATCATCATGTTCTACGTTGGTTTTGATGTGCTTCGGGACACCATTCAGAAAATCCTTAGTCGGGAACAAACACCCATTGATCCTCTGGGAGCGATTCTAGGAATCATTTCAGCAGCGGTCATGTTTGCTGTTTATCTCTATAACACACGCCTCAGTAAGAAATCCAAATCCAAGGCTCTCAAGGCAGCTGCCAAGGACAATCTTTCCGATGCTGTCACCTCGCTTGGTACGACCATTGCTATCCTAGCCAGCAGTTTCAATTACCCTATCGTGGATAAATTGGTCGCTATCATCATCACCTTCTTTATCTTAAAAACAGCCTATGATATCTTTATCGAGTCTTCCTTCAGTCTTTCAGATGGTTTTGATGACCGTCTGCTAGAGGACTACCAAAAGGCCATCATGGAGATTCCAAAGATTAGTAAGGTCAAGTCCCAAAGAGGGCGGACCTACGGTAGCAATATCTACCTTGATATCACCCTGGAGATGAATCCTGACTTATCTGTCTATGAGAGTCACGAAATTGCGGACCAGGTCGAGTCCATGCTAGAAGAACGATTTGGAGTCTTTGATACCGATGTCCATATCGAGCCAGCTCCCATACCTGAGGACGAGATTTTAGACAATGTCTATAAAAAACTGCTCATGCGTGAGCAATTGATTGACCAAGGAAATCAGCTAGAAGAACTCCTTGCTGAGGACTTTCTCTATATCCGTCAAGATGGGAAGCAGATGGATAAAGAGGCTTATAAGTCTGAAAAAGAACTTAGTGCTGCGATTAAGGACATTCAGATTACCTCCATCAGTCAGAAAACCAAGCTCATTTGCTATGAGCTAGATGGTATCGTCCATACCAGTATCTGGCGTCGCCATGAAACTTGGCAAAATATTTTCCACCAGGAAACAAAAAAAGAAGACAAAGAGTAACCCTATCCAGTAGATAGGGCTTTTTTGATTGATTTTCTTTAAGCTAAACTGACTTATAGCTGTTTGGAAGATTTGGTTTTCGAAGCTTGTGTTGTCTCTTTTCTTGCTTGACGATTTTGTTCGATACGCCATTCTCTTTCATAGTACTTCATGGTCTCGTATACCCTTTCAGGAAGACCTACATCTAGTAGAAAGATAGGGATGATCAAATCTGCTGACTGATGAAAAGGGAAACACCTTTTCTTCAGTAGGGCTAGAGGTGATTGGGATTTCACATTTTCCTTATTTTTAAAATAAACTTCAATCCGGTAGGAATCCCTATACTTCCCTCGAATCCGAGAGAAGGAAAATTCCTCTACATCAGCCCAAGCGTAGAAATGACTGGGTTTCTTTGGATTCGGTTTGTAGTAAAACCCCTTAACTGTACATCTCAAATATTCCTTATCGGAACTTAACAGTCTGTATGTCTGATAAATGACTACTCCAGCGCAAAAAAGTACAAGCAGCATCAACAAAAGACTTATCGTATGAAGTCCCGGCCCCTTTTGCGAATACGAATGGAGATAATAGAGAGGTAACAAGAAGAAAAGCACCGAAGCTAGGCCAAACAAGGCATTCCAAATGATTTTCTTGGGACTACGTTTAATGATTTTTTCTTCCATCATGCCAACTCACTTAGGTATTCATAGCGTTCGTATTTTTCAAGAAGTTCTTCGTTTTTCTCGTCTAGCTCTTTTTGAAGAGTCGCTAGTTTACCAAAGTCGGAGCCATTTGCCTGCATTTCTTCTTCAATGGCTGCGATACGATTTTCCAAGGCTTCAATATCGCCTTCAATGCTTGCCCACTCCTGCTTTTCTTGATAGGTCATTCGCTTCTTGTCTTCACGGACTTTGACCACTTTCTCTTTTTCGGCCTTTTGAACTTGACTTGCTGTTTCTGCTTCAAAAGCTTTTTCGTCAAGGTAATCAGTGTAATGGCCAAAGAAAGGACGAATCTTACCATTCTCAAAGGCGAGAATCTTGGTCGCTACCTTATCCAGAAAATAACGATCGTGGCTAACTGTCAAGACAGGACCTGCAAAGCCCTGCAAGAAATTTTCCAAGACTGTCAAGGTCGCAATATCCAGATCATTGGTCGGCTCGTCCAAGAGGAGAACATTTGGTTTTTCCAAGAGCAATTTGAGGAGATAGAGGCGTTTTTTCTCGCCACCAGACAATTTCTCAATCAAGGTTCCATGGGTCGAACGTGGAAAGAGGAATTGCTCTAGCAACTCAGCGATGGAAGTCGTAGAACCACCACTAGTCTTAACCTCTTCTGCTACTTCCTGCAGGTAATTGATGACCCGTTTGCTTTCATCCAAGCCTTCGATTTGTTGAGAAAAATAGGCGATACGAACGGTTTCCCCAATCACAACTTGACCTGCTGTCGGCTCAAGAATTCCTGCAATCAGATTAAGTAGTGTGGATTTTCCAACACCGTTGTCACCAACGATACCTATACGATCTTTGGCTTGCACTAAGAGGTTAAAATCTTGCAGAATAGGTTTGTTCTCGTAGGCAAAGGAAACATCTTTAAACTCGATGACCTTCTTTCCAATACGGCTAGTTTCAAAGTTCATGGTCAAGTCTGTCTCAGCAACGCCACCTGAAACTTCTTTTTTCAAATCGTGGAAACGATTGATACGGGCCTGTTGCTTGGTCGCACGCGCTTGTGGTTGTCTTCGCATCCAGGCCAGTTCTTGCTTATAGAGTTGTTCTTTCTTGTGGAGAAGGGCTGCGTCACGCTCATCTTGTTCTGCCTTGAGGCGAACATAGTCCTGATAATTACCCTGATACTCGGTCAAGCCTGCTCGGTCCAACTCGAAAATTCGTGTTGATAGTGCATCTAGGAAATAACGATCATGGGTGATAAAAAGAACTGTCTTCTTGGAATTTTTCAAAAAGAGGGTCAGCCACTCGATGGTCGCAATGTCCAGATGGTTGGTCGGCTCGTCCAGTAACAAGAGGTCGTGGTTGCCTAGGAGAACTTGCGCCAACTGAACACGTCTTCTCAGACCACCTGACAATTCACCAACTGGAGTCGACAAATCCTGAATACCCAACTTGCCGAGAACGGTCTTGACCTGACTTTCGATTTCCCAGGCTTGGAGGGAGGCCATCTCCGCCATAACGCGTTCCAAACGAGCCTGCTTGTCCTCACTGTAGTTGAGCATGATCAACTCATACTCACGAATCAACTGGATTTCCTTGAGGTCGCTGGATAGGACCGTATCCAAAACTGTCTTGCTATCATCGAACTCTGGATCCTGGGTCAAGTAGCCAATCTGGTAATCATTCTTAGCCAAAAAAGGACTAACATCCCCATCAAAGCCTGAAACACCTGATAAAACATCTAAAAGGGTGGTCTTACCCGTGCCATTGACACCAATGAGACCGATTCTATCCAAATCATGGATGATAAAAGAAATATCCTTAAAAACGGTCTTGTCACCAACGGATTTACTTAGTTTTTCAACAATAAAATCACTCATTTTTTCTCCTCAGGTAAGTATGAATGGCATCACGGTCATTCTCCAAGTCACCATCGACAATGGCAAACTCAATCTCTGCTAAAATCTCTCCCAAATCTGGACCTGGCTGGTAACCATATTCCTTGATTAAAATACCACCGTTAATCTGGATTTCTTTCTTGTCATGAATGGTCAAACTCTGGTAAGTTTCTGTGATAAGTTGGGGGTTGACCTCTTTTCCTTGGGCTTGACGAAGACGTTCAGCTTGTAGAAGGGAATCCAAGTCAAAACGGTAACAATCACGCTTGCTCAACTCTCCTTCTTCTCGTAGAGCCAAAATAGTCAGCAAATCCTGTACTTGCTTTGTAAATTGGCGTGAGGTCTTCCAATGCTTCAAAAATGGTTGAGCATCCTCAATTTCCAGTACCCACAAGAGAGCCGCCCAGGCTTGTTCAGAAGACTCAAAAGTGAAATCAGTCTCCAAATCAAACAATTTTTGGAGCTTTTCTCGACTGTCTGCCATATCAGGGAGGTAATCATAAGCTTGACTCTCAATCATGGAAAACAAGCCAACACGCCAAAAAGGTGCAAGCAAGAGTTTGTCAAATTCAACAAAGGTACGCTCCACAGAGATTTTCTCCAAGAGCGGAGTCAAGGATTTCATGGCTTCAAAAGTTTCTCGCTCAAGTTCAAAACCAAGACTGGCCTGAAAACGAAAACCACGCATAATGCGCAAAGCATCTTCATTGAAGCGCTCACTGGCTATACCGACAGCTCGCAAGACTTGTTTTTCCAGATCTTTGAGACCATCGAACAAATCGATGATTTCGCCTGTCTCATCTAAGGCAAAAGCGTTGACTGTGAAATCACGGCGCTTGAGGTCCTCTTCTAGCGAGCGCACAAAGGAAACTGCACTGGGCCTGCGATAGTCCACATAGACATCCTCGGTCCGAAAGGTGGTTACCTCATACTCCTCATCGCCATCTAAAACCAAGACCGTTCCATGCTCAATTCCGATATCGGCTGTGCGGGAAAATATCTGCTTGGTTTCCTCTGGATAGGATGAGGTCGCAATATCCACATCATGGATGGGACGATGGAGGAGGGCATCTCTGACGGAACCCCCAACAAAATAGGCTTCAAAACCTGCTTCTTTAATTTTTTCTAATACTGGTAAAGCCTTCTGAAATTCAGAAGGCATTTGCGTTAATCTCATAATAAGTGTTCTAATCCATAGACAAGCTCATGACGCTTGACAACTTCTTTGATTCCCAAATTGACCCCTGTCATGAAGGAGCTGCGATCATAGGAGTCATGACGAAGGGTCAATCCTTCTCCCTGATTGCCAAAGATAACTTCTTGATGAGCTACTAAGCCTGGCAAACGAACTGAGTGGATGCGCATGCCATCAAAATCAGCACCACGAGCACCCGCAATCAGTTCTTCCTCATCAGGCGCACCTTGTTGGATAGACTCTCGCACTTCCGCCATCAGCTCAGCTGTTTTAATGGCTGTTCCACTCGGAGCATCTTTTTTCTTGTCATGATGAAGCTCGATAATCTCCACATTTGGGAAATATTTGGCAGCCTGGGCCGCAAATTGCATGAGCAAGACCGCACCCAAGGCAAAGTTAGGGGCTATCAAGCCACCCAAATTTTGCTTACGGGAAAATGCTTTTAGTTCTGCAATTTCTTCACTAATGAATCCTGTTGTTCCAACTACTGGAGCAAAGCCATTTTCAAGAGCAAAGCGTGTATTTTCGTAGGCAACAGCTGGTGTTGTAAAGTCTACCCAGACATCAGCCTCAAATCCAGCCAAGGCAGCCTTATCATTGAAGACAGGAATACCTTTCCATTCTGATTCAGACTCAAAAGGATCCAAAACTGCAACCAAGTCCAAGTCAGGATCAGCCAAGACCATCTGACAAGCGGCCTGGCCCATCTTTCCCTTAAACCCAGCAATAATCACTCGAATACTCATCTCTACTCCAGTCTAAGATACAAAGTCTGCAAGAACACAAAGTGAAAATAGGAGGTCTGATCAAGGAGTGTCTACTCCTCGGAAGAACTATCTTTTTCACACAGTGTTCCAGGTGTGTTCAATTATCAAGATACAAAGGACGTTAGCTGCCCATAAAAAATAGGGAATGGCGCTGACTTTCCATGAAAGGCAAGACAGGCATCTTTTTTCAAGAGGCAGGTAGTCTGTGTTTAATTTCTAAGATACAAAACCTGTAAGAACAATTTAGACGATTGGTGTATAGCTCAAGGCGATACTACCTTCTCCAAGGTGGGTCCCAATGACACTACCAAAGCTGACAATTGGAATCTCAGAATTCACACCACTCTCAATCAAGAGATGACGCAAATCTGCCGCCTTCTGAGGTGCATTACCATGAATGACTGTAATACGGTAGTCCCCATCTTTTGTCAACTCTTTGATGATTTCCACCAAACGTTTGATTGCTTTTTTCTCTGTACGAACTTTTTCATAAACCTCAATCACACCTTGGTCATTAAAGTAAAGAATAGGCTTGATACTGAGAAGATTCCCTAGGATGGCTGCCCCATTTGACAGACGTCCTCCCTTAACCAAGTGATCGAGGTCATCTACTATGATAAAGGCTGAATTATCAGCGATTTGGATAGCCAATTTCTCCTGAATCTGAGCAAAATCATCGCCTTGTTCTGCCCAATCAAAGGCACTCTCTACCATAAATCCTAGAGGGGAACTTGTGATATGGGTATCTGGAAAGGCAATGGTCAAACCTTCATACTCGTCTAACATATATTGGATATTCTGATAAAAGCCTGAAATTCCTGACGAAAGAAAGAGGCCCAAGACATGAGTATAGCCTTCATCTTTCAAGGAACTTAGAATCTCATCCAATTTGGCAATACTTGGTTGACTAGTTTTAGGCAATTCTGCAGACTGAGCCATTTTTTGATAAAATTCTTCAGCAGTCAGATTGACACCTTCAACATACTCCTCCCCATCAATATTGACAGGAATATCCAAGATAAATAGATTCTCTCTTTGCAGCGTCCTCTCCTCTAAATAGGCTGAAGAATCTGTAATGACAGCTAATTTCATGGCTAAAACTCCAAATTGATTCCTGGAAGATCCAAGGCGATTTCTGTTACTTCATACGTCAAACGATTAAGCATGTTCAAACATGGACGTGCCAAGGTTTCGACTTCTTCTTGGTTAAATTCGCTTGGTTCGTTGACAATACGACCTTCCACATGGTTCACTTGGGAAATTGTTCCGCTGATGACAAATTTGTCAAAGACAATCATAAAGCTCAAGATAACGACTAAAGAAGTCACTTGGTTTTCTTGGTCATGTTGGAGTAACTGAAAGTTCACGTCTACCTTGGTTTCAGGAGCTCCATTTTCATTTTCCCATTCAAAGTTACGAGCATCAAAGTGATACTGGCTAACAAATTCTTGTTCTCGTTTAAGATTCATTTTTCTCTCCCATTGCTACAATTTACTATGCAATTGTACCACATTTTTATCATTTCATCTAGTTTTCTAGGCTTTAGTCAATTCCGATTTCATCTTTAACCACAGCAGCAATCGTATCTACATAGTAGTTGACTTCTTCTGTTGTTGGTGCTTCTGCCATGACACGCAAGAGGGGTTCTGTTCCACTTGGGCGGACAAGGATACGGCCGTTCCCTGCCATCTCTTCTTCCATCTTTTCTATGATTGTCTTGATGGCTGGTACTTCCATGGCATTTTCTTTCATGGCATTTTCCACTCGGATATTGACCAGTTTTTGTGGGTAAATCGTCACTTCTGATGCTAGTTGAGACAAGCTCTTGCCTGTTTCTTTCATGATTTTGGTCAATTGGACAGCTGATAATTGACCATCACCAGTTGTATTGTAGTCCATCAAGATAACGTGACCTGATTGTTCACCACCAAGGTTGTAGCCTGATTTTCTCATTTCTTCAACGACATAGCGGTCACCAACAGCAGTCACTGCCTTGTTAATGCCAGCGCTATCCAAAGCCTTATGGAAGCCAAGGTTAGACATAACCGTTGTCACGATGGTATTTTGAGCCAACTGGCCTTTTTCAGAAAGGTATTTCCCGATGATGTACATGATCTTATCACCATCGACGATGTCGCCATTTTCATCAACAGCAATCAAGCGGTCACTGTCTCCGTCAAAGGCCAAACCAATAGCTGACTGGCTTTCTTTGACCACTTCTTGAAGAGCTTCTGGATGTGTAGAACCCACATTCAAGTTGATGTTAAGACCATCTGGTGTCTCGCCGATAACAGTTATTTGAGCCCCAAGGTCTGCAAAGATTTGACGAGCACTCGTAGACGCTGCACCGTTAGCTGTATCCAAGGCCACTTTCATCCCTTCAAGAGGAGTTCCAGTTGAAACAAGGTAGCCTTCATACTTACGCAAACCTTCTGGATAGTCCACCAAGGTTCCCAATCCTTTGGCACTTGGACGAGGAAGGGTGTCTTCGGCAGCATCCAACAAGGCTTCGATTTCTGCTTCTTTTTCATCATCAAGTTTGAAGCCATCCCCACCAAAGAATTTAATTCCATTATCAAGGGCTGGGTTGTGACTAGCGGAAATCATGACACCTGCACTGGCTCCCTCAGTTTTGACCAAATAAGCTACTGCTGGTGTTGCAAGGACACCGAGTTTGTAGACGTGAATCCCTACTGATAGAAGACCTGCCACCAAGGCAGATTCTAGCATTTCTCCTGAGATACGTGTATCACGTCCTACAAAGACTTTAGGGGCTGCCGTTTCATGTTGGCTAAGAACATAACCACCAAAACGTCCCAATTTAAAGGCCAATTCTGGCGTCAGTTCTACGTTTGCTTCTCCACGGACTCCATCGGTCCCAAAATATTTACCCATTTTGTTAATCATCCTTTTCTACTTTTTATTTATTCTTGTTTAGACGAGTCTGGTTTTGTTTCTGAACTCGTTGAAGACGAGCTGCTAGTCGAGGACCCTGTTGATGAGGTCGTTGACGAAGAACTCGAGCTAGACGATACTGTTTTGGTTGTAATTTTCATTGTAGTGTCAAATGGCATAATGACGCTTGGCAAGACATTTCCATTTTTATCAACTGCTTGTAGAGGAACAGAGCCTGAATAGTTACCTGTTATCCGTTCACTCGTTGGCAAGATGGCAATGACACGATCTACTCTAGAGAGAGTTTCCTCGTCACTAATAACCGTTACTTTTTCATCTGACACAGTGACTGTATCAATTTTCACTCGAGAATCAATCTGGCTAGGATCAATCTCAGGCACAACGATTACATTATCTCGTTTTGCTTTTTTACCGACCTTGACTGTTATCTTTTGCGGAGTTGCAACAGCCGTCAAACCACTTGGTAAATTTTCAATGGTTAGAGGAACTTCGATGGTTCCTACACTGGCATTGGTTAAGTCAGCTTTGACCTTGAATTTCCGAGTGCTTTCCTGCATTTCACTCGCCAATGCAACTCTGTTTGACCCTGTCAGAAAGACGGTCACTTCAGAGGTAAAGCCACTAATAAAGTACTGATCGCTGTCGTACTGAATATCGATTGGGACATTAAGAACCGTATTGGTATAGGTTTCTGTCCTCACCTGTCTGGCGCTATTGCTATTCTGATAGTTTGTAGAAGTCGCATAGATAAAGAGGATGCAGGCGAAAAAGAAGGAAGAAATAATATAAAGACTATTTTTTCTCATGTTTCAATCCTCCTAGCAAACGCTCTTTCAGACCTTGTTTTTTCTCTGATGTTGGAAGCAAGATTCTTCTTAATTCAGATTCAAACTCTTCCAAGGTCAAATCATGCTTAAAGACTCCATTATAGGTGATTGAGATTCCGCCTGTTTCCTCTGAAACCACAAAGGTAAGAGCATCTGATACTTCCGACAAACCAATCGCTGCCCTGTGACGTGTCCCAAACTCCTTGGAAATTCCTGTATTTTCAGTCAGGGGTAGGTAGGCTGAAGTTACGGCAATCCGATCTTCTCTGACAATGACCGCACCATCGTGCAAGGGAGTATTGGGGATAAAGATATTAATCAATAACTCGGATGAGATTTTCGCATCTAGAGGAATCCCAGTTGAGATATATTCCTGCAAGGTTCTCACTCGCTGAACAGCAACCAGAGCACCTATCTTACGCGGACTCATGTACTCGACTGATTTGACAAAGGCACGAACCATTTGCTCTTCCGCACTAATAGGGGCATTGTAGAAGAAATCAGTAGCTCGCCCCAATCTCTCCAAACCAGTCCGAATCTCTGGCGAGAAGATAACCACCGCTGCGATGACCCCGTAGGTGATAATCTGATTGATCAACCATGAAATGGTCGTTAAGCCAATCATATTGGACAGAATCTGACCTAGAATAAAGACCAAAACTCCCCGAACCAATATCATGATTTTAGTCCCTGCAATCGCTTTGGTAAAATGGTATAAAATATAAGTCACAATCAAAATATCAATCAGATTGATGACTATCGTCCAAGGACTTGAAAACAAACTCGTCCAGTATTGCCAATTGGATAATTGTTGAAAATTCATCCCTGGCCTCCTCCCTGTCAAAACACTTTCCGTACTATTATACCATTTTCTACTCATTTTTTCCCCATCCTACTTCATTTTAAATTAAGCAAAATTATGATAAAATAAACTGACTAGAAAAAACGAAGGAGAAATCATGTCTCAACTCTATGATATTACTATTGTAGGTGGCGGTCCTGTCGGCCTCTTTGCTGCCTTTTACGCCCACCTACGCCAAGCCAAAGTCAAAATCATTGACTCCCTTCCCCAGCTCGGTGGTCAACCAGCCATCCTCTATCCTGAGAAGCAAATCCTTGATGTGCCAGGTTTTCCAAACTTAACCGGAGAAGAGTTGACCAATCGCTTGATTGAACAGCTAAACGGCTTTGAAACACCTGTTCACCTCAACGAAACTGTTCTTGAAATAGTGAAACAAGATGAAGGTTTTACCATCACAACCAACAAGGGAAGCCACCTGACCAAAACAGTCATCATTGCCATGGGTGGTGGCGCCTTTAAACCGCGTCCGCTCGAACTAGATGGTGTCGAAAACTATGAAAATATCCACTACCACGTTGCCAATATCCAGCAATACGCTGGTAAGAAAGTGACCATCCTTGGTGGAGGGGACTCAGCAGTTGACTGGGCATTGGCTTTCGAAAAAATTGCCCCAACTACTCTCGTTCACCGTCGAGATAACTTCCGCGCCTTGGAACACAGTGTGCAAGCCCTGCAAGCATCATCTGTGACTATCAAGACACCATTCGTTCCTAGCCAACTCCTTGGAGATGGAAAAACACTTGATAAACTGGAAATTACAAAAGTCAAATCGGATGAAGCCGAAACGATTGAGGTAGACCACCTCTTTGTCAACTACGGCTTCAAGTCTTCTGTCGGAAATCTTAAAAACTGGGGTCTAGATCTCAACCGTCATAAGATTATCGTCAATAGCAAACAAGAATCTAGCCAAGCAGGTATCTATGCTATCGGAGACTGCTGCTACTACGAAGGAAAGATTGATTTGATTGCCACAGGACTTGGAGAAGCACCTACAGCTGTGAACAATGCTATCAACTACATCGACCCTGACCAAAAAGTACAACCCAAACACTCAACCAGTTTATAAGAAAAGAACCACGGATTTACTAATCCGTGGTTTTATAGCTCATCTGCAATCTTGTTTATTTTTCTCAGTCTGTGATTGACACCACTCTTGGTCAGGGGATTGCTGAGGCTATCTGCCAACTGCTGGATAGAGTAGTCTGGGTGCTGGATTCGCAACTGAGCCACCTCTTGCAAATCCACGGGTAAATTTTCCAAGCCCATTCTATCTTTGATTTTACTGATATTATTGATGGTTTTCATGCTGGCAGAAACTGTTCGAGCGATATTAGCTGTCTCGGCATTATTGGCTCGATTGAGATCGTTACGTGTTTCACGCAAAATCTTGACGCGCTCAAAATTATCACGCGCCTGCATGGCCCCAATCACAATCAAGAAATCCATGATGTCCTCTGCACGCTGGAGATAGGTAACTGCACCTTTCTTTCGCTCAATAACCTTGGCATCCAGTAAGAATTGCTGGAGGAGAGAGGCCAGTCCTTGGGCGTGGTCCAGATAAACAGAACTGATCTCCAGCTGGTATTTGCCAGACTCAGGATCACGGATACTTCCATTTGCCAGAAAGGCCCCACATAAATAAGCACGACCTGCTTCTTCATCTGCTAAAATATCAGGATCGATGCCCGTCTCCAAACCAAAGAAGGAATCCGCAAGCCGCAAATCAGCTAAAAGCTCCTGTACCCTCTCATCAGTGTAGACCGTATAGACACGGTTCTTGCGAAGATTGCTTCTCTGATGGTGACGAATCTCTGACTTGATTTCATAAAAATGGAGAAAGGACTCATAAAGGTGCCGAGCTAACTTGGCATTTTCAGTCACAACAGACAGGGTCAAGCCCGAAGTTGAGAGACCAATACTACCTGACATCTTGATGATGGCTGATAATTCATGACGACTGAGATGGTGCTGACCAAGAATTTCTTCTTTTACTGCAACTGTAAAACTCATTTTCGCACCTGTATAATTCGCATCAATTCATCCACAATCAAATCGCCATCATGGAAGGCTCCTCCATTTTCCAAACGAAGGAAATTGGAAGAAATCACACGAGGAACCTGCTTGCAAAGACCAGCAAAATCATGCTCTACCTGTACCAAATATTCATCGAAACGGTTGGTATCCATGTATTCTCTAGGAACCTTTTCAATATTGACCAAGACCGTATCAATAAAAGGCCGACCTAGATGGCGATGGAGGACTTCCACATGGTCACTGTCTGAAAAGTGCTCTGTTTCCCCACGTTGGGTCATGATATTGCAGACATAGGCTATTTCTGCCTTGGTCTCCAAGAGTGCTTGTCCAATCTCTTCGATCACGATATTGGGTAAAATCGATGTAAAGAGGGAACCAGGACCCAAGACGATCATGTCACTCTCGAGAATAGTAGTGACTACTCGACGGCTGGCTTGGGGTGTTTCATCATCCAAGGTATTGGTCACATAGACATGGTCGATCATGCCTGGATGATCTGCAATATGGCTCTCACCCGCCACCTCAGAACCGTCTTTAAAGACTGCATGTAGCGTCAAAGGGTGGTCACTTGATGGGTAAATCTTCCCTGTTGTATGGAAAAAGAGACTTAGTAGCTGCATGGCATTGTAAGTAGATCCCTGCATTTCAGAAAGGCCTGCGATGATGAGATTCCCTAGGGGATGACCAGCAAAAGCGCCAGCCTCTTCTGAGAATCGGTACTGAAAAACCTTCTCATAAAACTTGGGCATATCCGACATGGCCACCAAAACATTACGAAGATCTCCAGGCGGTGTCAGTTGTTGGATATTCTTTCTTAACTCACCAGAAGATCCACCATCATCGGCGACTGTTACGATGGCTGCAATCTCAACATCCTTTTCCCGCAAACTTTTCAAAATGACGGGGATACCTGTTCCTCCACCAATCACCGTTATTTTAGGTTTTCTCATGAACGGTTTACCGTTTCCTTTCTTCGGTCTTTGTCACGATGGCTTTCATTGACAGGCCAGTTTTTAGCTAGGTCCTCTGCGATTCGCTTGGCAAAGGCAACACTACGGTGCTGTCCACCTGTACATCCCACTGCAATGGTCAAAACAGACTTGCCTTCTTTCTTGTAACTTGGCAAAATCGGCTCAATCAAGGCAAGCAAGTGCTGATAGAAACTTTCTGATTCTGCATGTTTCATGACATAGTTGTAGACAGGCTCATCCATCCCCGTTTGATTGCGCAGTTCTGGTAGGTAATAGGGATTTGGCAAGAAACGGACATCAAATACCAAGTCCGCATCGATAGGGATGCCGTACTTGAATCCAAAAGACATGACCTCGATACGGAAAGACTGGGCTTGTTCTTGGTCCGAAAATTGCTCAGCAATGGTTTTACGAAGTTCACGCGGGGTAAGTTCTGTCGTATCCACCACATTTTGGCTCATGTTTTTCAAAGGTGCCAAAAGTTCACGTTCCAGCTTAATCCCATCTAAAATTCGACCATCTGCTGCTAGAGGGTGACTCCGTCTGGTTTCCTTGTAACGGGCTACCAATTCCTTATCTTTGGCATCCAAAAAGAGGATTTTGAAATCCAAATCATCTTGATTTTCCAACTCATCCAAAACAGCTTGAATCTCTGAGAAGAAAGAACGGCTACGCATGTCCACTACCAAAGCCAGTTTGTGGTCATCATCTTTGGTTTCGACCAACTGTAAAAACTTTGGCAAGAGGGCTGGCGGCATGTTGTCAATGGTGAAATATCCTAAATCCTCGAAGGACTGAATGGCTACGGTTTTTCCTGCACCACTCATCCCTGTCACAATCACTAGGTGAAGTTGTTTTTTTGTCATCTATCTCTCCTTATATCAAAAGAAGTTTGGCAAAACCAAACTTCAACTAGCTTATCCAATCTCTGCGATGACTTCAATTTCGACTTTCACATCGCGAGGAAGACGAGCTACTTCCACAGCTGAACGAGCTGGGAATTCCTCTTTGAAGGCCGTTTGGTAAACCTCATTAAAAGGAACAAAGTCGTTCATATCGCTCAAGAAGCAAGTTGTTTTGACAACGTGATCAAAGTCCGTTCCCGCTTCTGCCAAAATAGCACCAATGTTTTTCAAGACTTGTTCTGTCTGTTCTTGGATGGTCTCTCCTACAATCTCCCCAGTTTCAGGCGAAAGAGGAACTTGCCCACTCGCAAACAATAGATTGCCAACGATTTTCCCTTGAACATAAGGCCCGATTGCTTTTGGAGCCTTGTCTGTGTGAATTGTTTTTGCCATTTCTTTCCCTCACAATTTTTCTAATATTGCATCCCAAGCCTGATCCATCCCTGCCTTGCTGACTGATGAAAAGAGAATGAAGTCGTCACTTGGATCAAAGTTTAATTTCTTTTTGATTGCAGATTCATGTTTGTTCCACTTACCACGAGGAATCTTATCTGCCTTAGTCGCAACGATGATGACCGGAATCTCATAATACTTGAGAAATTCATACATCTGCACATCATCTGCCGATGGGTCGTGGCGGAGGTCCACCAAACTGACAACCGCACGGAGATTTTCACGAGTCGTTAGGTACTCCTCAATCATGCGGCCCCACTTTTCACGTTCCTTTTTGGAAACGCGGGCATAGCCATACCCAGGCACATCCACAAAACGCATCTTGTCATCAATATTGAAGAAGTTGAGTAACTGGGTTTTCCCAGGTTTCCCTGATGTACGAGCGAGATTTTTGCGGTTGAGCATGGTGTTGATAAAGCTGGACTTCCCAACATTGGAGCGCCCTGCAAGGGCAATCTCTGGCAGTTCATCCTGCGGATAATGAGACTTATTGGCCGCACTGAGCAAGATTTCAGCATTGTGTGTATTGATTTCCATGGTCACCTCTAGGCTGTTTCTAGGATTGGTTTTTCCGTTCCATCGACAGCTTCTTTTGTGATGCGGACCAATTTCACATTTTCTTGACTTGGCACTTCAAACATAACATCTAGCATGGTTTCTTCGATGATTGATCGAAGACCACGTGCACCAGTTTTGCGTTCGATAGCCTTATTGGCGATTTCTTGAAGGGCTTCATCGTCAAATTCCAATTCAACATCATCATAAGAAAGCAAGGTTTGGTATTGTTTGACCAAGGCGTTTCTTGGTTCTTTCAAGATGCGAACCAAGTCATCAACCGTCAATTGCTCAAGAGCTGCAAAGACAGGCAAGCGTCCAATCAACTCAGGGATAATCCCAAATTTTTGAATATCTTCAGCGATGATTTCTTGCATGTATGAGCTGTTTTCATCAATCGCCTTGTTATTTTGGCCAAAACCGATGACTTTTTCTCCCAGACGTTGTTTCACAATTTCTTCGATGCCATCAAAAGCACCACCCACGATGAAGAGGATATTCTTGGTATCTACCTGAATCATCTCTTGTTGCGGATGTTTGCGTCCACCTTGAGGCGGTACACTGGCTACAGTTCCCTCAATAATCTTGAGAAGAGCTTGTTGTACCCCTTCACCCGAAACATCACGTGTGATAGACACATTCTCACTCTTCTTGGCAATCTTGTCAATTTCGTCCACGTAGATAATCCCACGTTCTGCACGTTCGATGTTAAAGTCAGCGGCCTGCAAGAGTTTGAGGAGGATATTTTCCACATCCTCACCCACATACCCAGCCTCAGTCAGAGCTGTCGCATCAGCAATAGCAAAAGGTACATTCAAGCTCTTAGCCAAAGTCTGAGCCAAGAAAGTTTTCCCAGAACCAGTTGGACCAATCATCAAAATGTTTGACTTCTGCAAATCCACATCTTCTGATTCTTCACGCGTATCGTGAAAATTGATGCGTTTATAGTGATTGTACACAGCCACTGCCAAGGCACGTTTGGCACGATCCTGACCAATCACATAGTGGTTTAAGATATTGAGGAGTTCGATTGGTTTTGGTACTTCAGACAAGTCTGCCAAAACTTCCTCGGCCAACTCCTCCCGAATGATTTCCTGGGCCAACTCCACACATTCATTACAGATAAAGGCGTTGTTCCCAGCGATTATTTTCTTTACTTCTTCTTGGCTTTTGCCACAAAATGAGCAATAAACCATCATATCATTTTTCCTATTTGTAGGCATGATTTCCTTCCATTCTAATTTATCATTCTATCTAAAATAAGGTCATATAAAAAGCGTGGACACTGTTGACCAGATTGGTAAAAGCATTCAACCAGAGTAAGGCAGACAGTCCATAGCGCTTCTTACGAAAAGCCTGTACTCCAGTCAAAATACAGATCACACACAAAAAAGCTGTAAAAAATCCAAATATACTGCGCTCCATTAGACTTCCTTTCTATCTCGGTATTCGATGGTAAAATCATAGTCGTTTTTCTCATCACGGGTGTAAGATTTGCTTGCTACTGTCTCAAAACGAGACAAGTCAAACTCCTCAGGAAAATAGGTATCTCCCTCCACCTGAGCATGAATCTGCGTCACGATGATTTCATCTAAATAAGGCTCAAAAGCCTGAAAAATCTGCTTTCCGCCAATGATATAGAGATTTTTTTCCTGACTCTGATACCACGCTAAAACAGACTCCACATCTTGAAATACGAGCGCCCCATCTATGATTTCTTCGCTATTGCGCGTTAAAATCAGGGTTTGCCGTTTTGGAAGCAGACGACGTCCCATGCCATCAAAGGTCACTCGCCCCATCAGTATAGCATGATTTAAAGTTGTTTCCTTAAAATGTTGCAACTCTGCTGGCAAATGCCAAGGGAGACGATCTTCCTTCCCAATCACACCTTTTTCATCTTGGGCCCAAATGGCTATGATTTTCTTTGTCATGCTTCCGTCCTTTTTATTGATACTACTATTTTATCAAAATTCTCCCAAAAAGGCTGTTTTGAAACGCGCGCAAAAGAGAGAAAAGGAGCAGGCTTCATTTAGCCTGCTCCTCTCGTCCCTAGGACGTATATTTTTTTGCTTCTGATTCAATTTTTTCAACCACTTCTTGGATACTTAGTCCAGTTGTGTCAAGATAAACTGCATCCTCAGCCTGTCTAAGAGGTGAGGTTTCACGATGACTATCCTTGTAGTCACGTGCCGCAATTTCCTCTTTCAACGTTTCCAAGTCAGTTTCAATCCCTTTAGCAATATTTTCCTTGTAACGACGCTCTGCTCTTTCTTCAACAGAAGCCACTAGGAAAATCTTGAGTTCAGCTTTTGGTAAAACAACTGTCCCGATATCACGCCCATCCATGACGATACCACCTTGCTGAGCAATCTCTTGCTGGAGCGAAACCAGTTTCTCACGCACCTCAGGAATGGCAGCAATGCTTGAAACCTTGTTGGTCACTTCATTTTCACGAATCGGATGCGTAATCTCAACATCCCCTACAAAAACAAGTTGCTCACCTGTTTCTGAACGACCAAAACTAATGGGGTGTTGGTTAAGAAGCTCAAGAAGTTGGTCTACATTTCCTGCATCCAACTGGTGCTTGAGCGCTATATAAGTCGCAGCACGGTACATAGCACCTGTATCGAGATAAGTGTAACCAAAATCTTTAGCGACAATCTTTGCGACCGTACTCTTACCACTCGAAGCTGGACCATCGATAGCAATTTGAATTGTCTTCATGACCGACTCCTATCTTGTCTTAATCACATCACCTGGGTTGGCAAACCAAGATCCAGATGACATGTGAGAAGGATTTAGGGCTTCTAGCTGGGCAATGGAAATCCCTGCACGTTGAGCAAGAGCTGCTTCTCCCTCTCCAGGCTGTACTGTAAGTGTTCCTTCACCCTCTGTAGTATGTTCTTCCGAACTGCTCTGTGAAGGTGTTGATTCAGAAGAAGTTGTTTCCTCTACCTTGCTACTTGAAGATGATGATTCTTCCACTTTAGAACTTGAACTTGTAGAAGGAGACGATGCATCATAGAAGTCCTTCAAAGATGATGTACGATTGCTTCCACCGGTTGATAGGTAAATCAATACAACTACCATCGCTACAACAATTACAAAGAAGAGGCTAGCTAGAACTGTCAAGACACGATTGGCAACTACGCCTTTCCCTTTTTGTTTCCGGTGTCGACGCTCTGATCTTGTTTCTTCCTCATTGTTTTCGTAAATATCTTCTTGCCACGGTTCCTTTTCCATACCTTACTCCTTGTTTTTTTTTCATTTTCTTATTACAATATAAATATGAAAGTCACACTTATACCCGAACGGTGCATCGCCTGCGGGCTTTGCCAAACCTATTCTGAACTCTTTGATTACCATGATAATGGAATCGTTCGATTTTACGATGATCCAGTTGAATTGCAAAGAGAAATCGCTGAGACCAGCGATGTTCTGGAGGCCATCAAAAATTGTCCTACACGTGCACTTCTAAAAGATCCATCGTAGGAAGCAGGGAATGAATGTTATTGATTTTTTCTCATTTTTCCCACACCTACTAGTTTAGCATATTTCTAGGTAAAATTATAGTCTTTTTTGGTTATTTTTTTCCTTCAACAATAGAAAGGTCACTTTTTTCTTTGACCAGATAGAGTGGTCTTTTTTTGGTCTCTAGATAAATCTTACTGATATACTTGCCTAGAATCCCAATAGTCAGGAGTTGAATCCCTCCAAGAAAGAGAATGACAGCCATCAGAGAGGTCCAGCCAGATGTCGGATTCCCCAAGATAAGGGTCCGAAATACCACAAAAACAGTCATCATAAAAGAAATAAAACAAGACAGGAGCCCCGCTACAAAAGCTATACTCAAGGGAAAATCTGAAAAGTTGAGAATCCCTTCAATCGAGTAGAAAAAGAGCTGCCTAAAACTCCAACTGGTTTCGCCAGCCTGTCTTTCAACATTTGGATAATCAAGATAGTGCGTTCGAAAACCAACCCAGGCAAAGAGACCCTTAGAAAAACGATTGGATTCGGTCAAGGCTAAAATAGCATCCACCACAGACCTTCTCATCATCCGAAAATCACGGACACCCGAGGGCAAGGCTACTGGGCTAATTTTTTGCATGAGGCGGTAAAAGAGATTGGCACAGAAGCTTCGAAGGAAGGGTTCTCCCTCCCGACTAGTTCTCCGTGTCCCAACACAGTCCAAGTCTGCATTTTGGTCTAGTAAGGCCTTCATCTCAAGTAGCATACTGGGAGGATCCTGGAGGTCTGCATCCATCACGACCACCAGGTCTCCAGTTGCATACTGTAAGCCTGCATACAGAGCTGCTTCTTTCCCAAAATTTCGCGAGAAAGAAATGTAATGTACCGCAGGATTTTGCATCCGATAGGCCTTCAGCAAGTCTAATGTCCCATCACTAGACCCGTCATCCACAAAGACATACTCGATCTCTGCTCCCAATTCTGGAAGTAGTGCTTCAACAGACTGATAAAAAAGAGGAAGTACTTCCTCTTCGTTTAAACATGGGACAATGATTGAGATCATCATCTTAGTCTTCAAATCCATTTGGATGCTTGCTTTGCCAACGCCATGCGTCTTCACACATTTGCGTGATGCTGAGTTCTGCTTCCCAGCCCAGTTCAGCTTTGGCTTTTGCAGGGTCTGAGTAGCAGGCAGCGATATCACCTGGGCGGCGTTCTACGATGCGGTAAGGAATGGGACGTCCCACCGCTTTTTCCATGTTTTGGATAATTTCAAGAACTGAGTAGCCCTTACCTGTTCCAAGGTTGTAAATGTTAAGGCCTGAACCTTTTTGGATCTTTTGTAGAGCTGCAACGTGACCTTTGGCTAGGTCTACAACGTGGATATAGTCACGAACACCAGTCCCATCTTCCGTATCGTAATCATCTCCAAACACTTGCACTTGCTCTAGTTTACCAACTGCTACTTGTGAAACATAAGGCAAGAGATTGTTTGGAATTCCGTTAGGATTTTCTCCCAAGTCTCCACTTTCATGCGCTCCGATTGGGTTGAAGTAACGAAGCAAGACCACATTCCATTCTGAGTCTGCCTTGTAGATATCCGTCAAAATTTCCTCTAACATGAGCTTAGTACGGCCATATGGATTGGTCACTGAAAGTGGGAAATCTTCTAAGATTGGAACTGTATGAGGGTCTCCGTAAACTGTCGCCGAAGAACTGAAGATGATGTTCTTACAGTTATTTTCTTCCATGGCTTTTAGCAGGCTGACAGTTCCAGCGATATTGTTGTCATAGTAGGCAAGAGGGATACGTGTTGATTCACCAACAGCCTTCAAACCCGCAAAGTGAATCACACCAGTCGGCTCTTCCTGCTTGAAAATATCTCTGAGGGTATCTGTGTCACGGATATCTGCCTCATAAAAAGGAATCTCAACTCCTGTGATTCTTTCAACAACTTCTAAACTTTTACGATTGCTATTGACAAGATTATCCACCACAACCACTTGATGACCTGCTTGGATCAACTCAATAACAGTGTGGGTTCCGATAAATCCGGCACCGCCAGTTACCAAAATCTTTTCTTGCATCTTTTTTCCTCGATTCTCGGATTATTTTTTCTTATTTTATCATTTTTGATAGGGAATGTCATTTGCCATCCTAGGGGGGAGGCTAAAATTTCAGTAAAATTCTATTCTCTTTTTACTCGTTTGACATAGTTTGCAATTGGATAATTTACTGGATCCAAGGTCAACTCCTTGTCTTGGATCAGTTGAGCTAAGTGGTAACCAATGATAGGCCCAGTTGTGAGACCTGATGACCCTAGCCCACTAGCCGCATAGACACCTGCTAAGCCTGGGACTTGCCCAAAAAATGGAGAAAAATCACTGGTATAGGCACGGATTCCTACTCGCTCACCTCTTATAGTAGCTTCAGCCAAGGCTGGGTAGTATGGCAAGGCTGCTTCCTCCATTTGTTGGAGCAAGGCTTCATCTACCGTCAAGTCAAATCCCATATCATTTTCATGGGTAGCTCCTAGGGACAATTTCCCACCTGCAAAAGGAATCAAATCCCACTCACCCTCAGGCATAACAACAGGGTAAGATTCCATATCTAGGGTAAGTTGATAATCTCGTAATTGTCCCTTTTGGGGACGAACATCTACCACATATCCTAAAGGCCTCAAAATGTCTCCCAACCAAGCTCCCGTCGCCAAAATAACCTGTTCAAACACCTCTTCGCCAATCTGGTAGCCTGCTGATACAGGAGTCAGAGTCACTTTTTCTTTGACTAACTTGACTTGACTGACTTCCAGCAAACGAGTCACTAAGAGGTGGCCATCTACTCTCGCTCCACCAGAAGCATAGAGCAGGTGGTCAAATCTCTGCAAACCAGGGAATAATTCATTTGCAGACGCTTGGTCTAAAATGGCTAACTGGCCTATCAAGGGAGAATCTTCCCTACGCTGAAGGGCTAGCTCATAGAGTTCTTCCAACTTGGATTCATCCTTTTTCAAGAGAAAAACTCCTGAGCGTTGGTAAAAGTCAATTTCCTGGCCAGACTTTTCCAAATCAACCAATAGCTCCTCGTAAAAGTCCGCTCCCAAGCGTGCCATCTTGTACCAGGCCTTGTTTCGGCGTTTGGAAAACCAAGGACTGATAATTCCTGCTGCTGCCTTGGTAGCCTGACCCTGTCCATGGTCAAAAACGGTCACCTCTAAATCTGCTTCTTTGGCGAGGTAGTAGGCAGCAGTTGCCCCTACAATCCCTGCTCCAATAATGGCAACTTTTTTCATTGTCTTCACTTTCTAACTAGATATGGTGGAAAGGATTGGTCGATGCTTGACTAGGTATGATATCAATGGACCAATCCTTTTCTGCCTTCCATTGATTAAGGAGGTCAGCAATTTTTTCGACAAAAAGAATTTCGATATAGTGTCCCGGGTCCAGCGCCAACAAGCCATCAGACAGCATATCCTGTGCTGTATGGTAGTAGATATCACCAGTAATATAGACATCCGCCCCCTTTGCCAAAGCATCAGGATAGAAAGACTGACCACTACCACCGCAAATGGCAACTCTTGAAATAGGCTTCTGCAAATCACTCTCTTGGTAATGCACCATGCGAAGACTATCAAGATCAAAGACTTGCTTGACATGCTGGGCCAATACCCCAAAAGGCTGAGGCTGAATATTCCCAATCCGCCCAATCCCACGTTCTGGGCCTGTTTCCTGAAGATAAGTCGTCTCCTCAATACCTAGCATCTGACAGAACCAGTCATTGAGACCATTATCAACGATATCAATATTAGTATGGCTGACATAAACTGCGATGTCATGCTTGATGAGATGAATGTAAATCTGATTTTGTGGACGGCTGGCTACCAAATCCTTGATGGGACGGAAAATCGGCGCGTGCTTGACGATAATCAAATCCACACTCTTTTCAATGGCTTCAGCCACCGTCTCTTCACGAATATCCAGAGCAACCATGACTTTTTGGATATCCTTGTCTAGAGTACCGATTTGCAGGCCACGACTGTCTCCCTCCATTGAAAACTCCTGAGGACAAAAGGCTTCATAAGCTCTAATTACTTCACTTGCTAGCATGGAGCACCTCCTTGATGGCTTGAATTTTATCTACAAGAACTTGACGTTCCTCCAGATTTTTTTCTGGGATTTGACTAAGAGCAAACTCTAGCTTAGTAGCTTCTTTTTGCCACTTTTGAACGAAAACTGGGCTGACTTCCTTGGACAAGAAGGGTCCAAAGCGAAGATCACTTGCTGATAAGTACATCTCTCCAGCTTCCACCACTAGAATTTCATAAAACTTGCCAGCTTCTTCTAGGATGCTTTCTGCTACAATCTGAAATCCGTGGTCTTGTAGCCAGATGCGCAAGTCGTCCTCACGATTATTAGGCTGGAGGATTAAACGTTCTACACTCGCAAGTTTATCCAATCCTTCTTCTAATATGGTCGCAATCAAACGCCCTCCCATACCAGCAATGGTGATAATCGACACTTGGTCTTCCTCTTCAAAAGCCGCCAAGCCATTGGCTAAACGAACTTGGATTTTCTCCTTTAGACCATGAGCTTCAACATTCTTAAGCGCAGACTGGTAGGGACCATCCACCACCTCACCAGCAATGGCAGCTTCAATTTGCCCTCTCTCGACCAACTCGATAGGCAGATAAGCATGGTCACTCCCCACATCTAGTAAAATGGATCCTTGGGGCACAAAGGACGCCACCAATTCTAATCTCTTTGAAATCATCTTCTCTCACTTTCCAAAACTCTGTTACCTCTTATTATACCATATTTCAGCTAGCAATCTTGCTCCTAAAAAGACCGCAATCCACAGATTGCAGCCTTTCTTTATTTTCTAGCTTGATAACGACTGGTTAGAATGAAAATCACGGTAAAGACTAGCATCATGGCCCCATAAACAGGCAACGTTTGTCCTGTCAAAGTTGAAATTTCAAGCAGTTTTTGAATCATTGGGAAAAGAGCTGTAGCTAGGAAACCACCTACTGACCAGACAATCAAGAGGACACGCCAGAGGGTAAATGGCATGCAGGCTCTAAATACGGATAAGAATCCGATAGAGCCCAAGAGATAATAGAGGAGGGTTGAGATTTCTATCTCAGACCAACCTTGACTCGCTCCAAATATTTTCACAAAGAGAACGCTGAAGACGATCATAAGGGCACTTGGTAGGGCACGAAGCATGGATCTTCTGAGGAAATTTGGCTCAACAGGTTTGATATTTCGCTCAAAAGTCAAGACAAATGGCGGGAAACCTTCCACGAACTGGTCGATCATGGTAATCTGAATCGGAATGAAAGGGAAAATCAAAATCCACTCAGACCGTCCCAGCAGAACACTGGCGATACAGATGACTGCGAGCAAGAAGGAATAGATGGTCTTAATCAAGAAAATCGGTGCAATATGGGCAATGTTATTGACCACACGACGACCTTCAAAGAGAATCTCAGGAACATCATTAAAGTCTGAGTTCAAGAGAACCAGATTGGCAATCTGACGAGTCGCAGGATCTCCCTCAGCCATCACGATAGAGCAGTCTGCTTCACGAAGGGCCAGAATATCATTGACACCGTCTCCTGTCATAGCTGTTGTATGACCCGCTTTTTTCAGGGTTTGGATCAGTAGTTTCTTTTGATGAGGAGAAACACGTCCGAAAATCGCAGTCTCCTCCGCCATGGCCATCAATTCCTCATCCGTGATTTTTGAGCAATCTACATAGCTGTGATAGTCTGCGAAACCAGCCTTCTGGGCAATGCTGGATACAGTGACCGGATTGTCACCAGAGATAATCTTGAGGCCCACTTCCTGAGAACGGAGGTAGTCTAGTGTCTCTGCTGCTCCTTCTCGAATGGGGTCCAAAATTTCCAGCAAGGCCAGAGCCTGAATATCAGATGGTTTATGTGGTTTGTGATGATCTAGTTTTTCCTGACTGAGAGCCAAGACCAAGACACGAGAACCTCGTTCCAAGGCCTCTCTGGCTTCTGGTACTTCAGAGTCCAACAACATCTCAGGCGCCCCTAAGAAAACTGTCCCTAGCCCTTCCAACTCCATAGCTCCCCACTTGCGGTCGCTAGAGAAGGGAAGATTGGAAAGCATAGGGTAGGCAACCTTTCCTTGGAAACGCTGGCGAATGGCTTGAGCTGTAGGATTTTTATCCTCACTATGAGCGATATAGCTGGTCAGAATGCTGGCAATCGCATGCTCACCATACTCTTCGGTCAAAGGAAGAACAGCCTCCACCTGCATCTTTCCTTGGGTGATGGTTCCCGTCTTGTCCAAACAGAGCATATCCACGCGCGCCAAGGTCTCAACAGAGTACATCTCCTGAACCAAAACCTTTTTCAAGCCTAGCTTAATCACTGCAGTCAAGAGCGAAGTGATGGTCAAAAGGGCGATTCCCTTAGGCAACATACCCAAAAGTGCTGTCGACGAATTTACAACGGATGACTTGAGGTGCAAGCCTTTTAAAAGCAAGGCTTCTAGCAAGAGGGCCAGACCAAAGGGAATGATAATCTTCCCAGTAAAACCAGCTAGCTTGTCTAGCGATTTCATGATACGAGAGTTGATTGGTTTAACGGTCTTGGCTTCCAGCATGAGTTTGGAAGCATAGTTTTCTGCCCCGACATGGTGAACTTGAGCCAAAACTGCGCCACTGGCTAGGAAACTCCCTGATAAAAGCAAGGCATCCACTTCTTTTTGCACCAAATCACTCTCACCCGTCAACATAGCTTCATTGACTTCCGCAAAACCTTCCAAAACCAAGGCATCACTAGGAATCTGCTCTCCAGCAGACAAACGAATGACATCTCCTAGAACCAATTCTTCAGGATTGAGAGCGACTTCTTGACCATCACGGATGGTTTTGACCTTTTCCTTGGTCATGAGATTGAGCTTGTCCACCATGTGTTTGGCTCGCAGCTCGGTCACAATCCCAGAAAAAGCGTTAAAGCAAATAACGGCAAAGAAGACCAAATTGCTCCAAGCCTGCACAAAAGCTAGCGCCAAGGCAATGGCAAAGTTCAACGCGTTAAAAAGTGTAAAAACATTTCGTTTGATGATTTGCCAAGTACTGGTACTGGCTGAAGCGGTAAAGTCATTGGCCAAACCTTGAGCCTGTCTTTCCTTGACTTCTCTTTGGGTTAATCCCATAATCTTATTTTTATCCATAAATTCTATCATATCATTTTTTTTAAAAGAATTCTAATCCCATCTAAAACTGTTGGCTGATAACTGAAAAAGTTTGCCAGTAATCTTTTGATAAGGTATAATAATAAAAGCAATACAATCGAAGGAGATCTCATGTTTTATACTTATTTGCGTGGACTAGTCATGCTGATCTTGTGGTCCATCAATGGCAATGCCCACTATCACAATATTGATAAAATCCCTAGTAAAGATGAAAACTATATCCTGGTCGCACCTCACCGTACCTGGTGGGATCCTGTTTACATGGCCTTTGCGA
Source organism: Streptococcus sp. HJ1 (assembly GCF_052399005.1). Classification (GTDB taxonomy): domain Bacteria; phylum Bacillota; class Bacilli; order Lactobacillales; family Streptococcaceae; genus Streptococcus. Next base: position 1,515,820 of record NZ_CP199005.1, read on the forward strand.
CCAAGCCAAAACAGTTCATCTTTATGGCCAAAAAAGAGCTGTTTAACAACCGCATCTTTGGCTGGTGGATCCGTATGTGTGGCGCCTTTCCTATCGACCGGGAAAATCCTAGCGCTTCTGCTATCAAATACCCTATCAATGTCCTCAAAAAAAGTGACCGCTCCCTTATCATGTTTCCTAGTGGTAGTCGCCACTCGACAGATGTCAAAGGCGGAGTTGCTCTGATTGCCAAAATGGCTAAGGTACGTATCATGCCAGTTACCTATACTGGTCCCATGACCTTAAATGGTTTGGTTAGCCGTGAACGTGTGGATATGAACTTTGGAAATCCTATCGATATCTCAGACATTAAGAAAATGAATGATGAAGGAATCGAAATGGTTGCAGATCGTATCCAAGCAGAATTCCAACGTTTGGACGAAGAAACCAAGCAATGGCACAATGATCAAAAACCAAATCCACTCTGGTGGTTTGTCCGCATCCCTGCCCTTATCCTTGCTGTGATTGTTGGTATCCTAACGATTATCTTTACCTTCATCGCAAGCTTTATCTGGAATCCAGATAAGAAGAGAGAGTCTCTTGGTTAAAAAATACAATTATCCCTTGGCTTTTACCAAGGGATATTTCTTTTATGCAATTTTCCATTTTTGGGCCAACCAGTTGGAAAAGGCTAGAAAGCGTTCAGCCACTTGCTCATGATGCCCATAGGGATCAAAGATAAACTGACCATTAGGATAGTGCTTCTGAAGGCTGGTATGGATCTGCTCAGCGTAGACTGGTGCTTGAGCCAAGCGATTGGTATGATGGGCTCCTTCTGTTTGACCATTCTGTAAATACAGCAAACAATCTAAATTTCTCACCTTTTCTTCCCTGCAATAAGTCGTAAAATCAGGATACCAAAAGGAACCACAGATGGAGAAGACACAGGAGACCTTGGCAAAGCTGAAAAGACTGTATACTGCTGTCAAACCACCTAGTGAGTAACCCCCATAGGCAAGGCGATTTTTGTCCAGGCGATAAAGCGACTGCAACTTGTCTAAAAGACCTCTAAATAAATGACCATGATAGGCATTTGCCTGACCCCCAAAATCTGGAGCTCCATCTCTCAGAGCAGGTGCCTTCCAGGGAGTGTAGTCATCTAGGCGATTTTTAGAGGTCAAGCCCACTAAAATCACAGATTCTGAAAGGGAAGATAGAAAATCCAAGTTTCCATCATTCAAGAGAATAGCTGGATAGGTTTGATTGGGATCATAGGTTGAAGGAAGGCTGACCTTGACTTGGATCCCTTCCCAATCAAACTCATTATTTATTGATAAAGTCATTGATTTTCTCAAGGGAATCAATCACTGCTGGACCATAATCCATCAACTCATCGTAAGAAATAGTCATGATTTTTTGATTCTTAATTGCAGGAACGTTTTCCAAAACTTCATTTGCCTTCATCAACTCTACTGCGTTGGCATCCAATTTTTTATTGCGGTCGCTGGTCACATAGATAATCAACTCAGGATCCATTGACACGAGATTTTCCAAGGTCAAGCCTGATGTTCCCGTTGCAACGTTTGTATAACCAAGTTGATTCAACAAGCTCTCTTGCAAAGCAGACTTGTAAGCACCAAAGGTTTCGTCGTTATAAGCAACCATAATCAAAGCTTTTTTCTTTTCACCTTGGCTTGTTGGGTTTGCTTTCTTAACAGCCTCGATTTTAGCTTGTAATTGGGCTGCGTATTCATTAGCCTTGTCCTGCACATTGAAAATCATTCCAAGATTTTTGACATCTTCTACGATATTTCCCAAATCTTGCTGAATCGTTGAGAGAGAAGCTTTCTGTGTATATACTGGGATTTTGTTTTCATTCCAAGTGCTAACTGTCCCCAAGGATTTTTCAGAAAACATCATGTTTCGACCCATCACAGCGTCTGGCTCATAAGAAAGGACTGTTTCTTGTGAGACTGTTTTTTTGTCCCCAATTTGAGGAATCGTCGCAATCGCGTCCTTGTATTTGTCTGTTACAGCATTGTCCGGGTTGAGCATGCCAGCAATTTTATCCTTCAAGCCTAACTCCAATAAGATTTCAGTGGTTGACAGATTGTTGGTGATAACTTTTTCAGGTGCCTTGTCAAAGACTTGTTCGACTTCATTCCCTTTAGCGTCATAGGTTTTGACCGTTAGTGGATAAGTCGTCTCTGTGCTGGCCTTTTGACTTGTTTCTGTGCTAGATTGTGTGGTAGCTTTTTCTGTAGTAGTATTGCCACAAGCTGCCATGGTTAGGGTAGCTACTGTTACGAGTAAAATACTGAGTGTTTTTTTCATATTGTTTTCCTTTTCATTTTTATAAATAGTGAATCATGGCTTGCTGATCCTCAGTCCAAGTCACCTGACTTTGAACTCCATATACAGTTTGCAATGACTCTGGGGTGATGGTCTCCTTTGGAGTCCCTTGGTAAAGGATTTCTCCCTCTTTCATCAGATAGAGATAATCCGAATAGCGACAAGCAAGTTGAATATCATGTAGGACAGCTAAAACATTGACTTTGAGATTCTTCACAATGGCCAACAAGTCTAGCTGATACTTGATATCCAGGTGATTGGTTGGTTCGTCCAGGAGCAAGAGAGTGGGTTCTTGCGCCAAGGCGCGTGCCAACAAGACTCTCTGTTTCTCGCCCCCTGACAGGGACGAATAGAGACGAGTTTTCTTCTCAAGCATATCCACCTTGACGAGAGCATCTTGAACGAGGGCATAATCCCTTTCCTTTTCCTTCTGTAAAAAAGAGAGGTGGGGAGTTCTTCCCAGCAAGACGATTTCCTCAACTGTACAATCAAACTGCAATTGATTAAACTGGGTTACAACTGCCATCTGCTTGGCTGTTTCTTTGAGTGACCAATGCTCCAGTGGCTTTCCATCTAAGCTTATCAAGCCTTTGTCTGCCTTTTCCTGACGATAGAGGAGTTTAAGCAGGCTGGTTTTCCCACTTCCATTTGGTCCTAGTATCGTGTGAAATTGATGCCCCTCAACCTTAAGAGAAACTCCTTTGAGGATTTTTTTCTCTCCCAGTCCAAAGTGGACATCCTGACAAATCAAGTCCATATCAGGCCCTCACCTCCCTTCGCCTACCTCCAACAATGTAGATAAAGAAGGGAGCACCTACTAAGGCTGTGAAAATACCAATTGGAAGCTCAGCATTGGGAATGATGATACGAGAGAGTACATCTGCCCAGATGACAAAGAGGGCACCCAGCAAGGTTGCAACGGGAAAAAGCCTCCTGTAATTCGTTCCCACTAACCCTCGAGCTAAGTGAGGAGTAATCAGACCAACAAATCCAATAATCCCACAAGTTGCCACTAAGACAGCTGTCAGCACAGCCACCACGGTCACGTAAAGATACCAATAGAAGCGTAAGGGAATTCCCAAAGTTAAAGCAGTCTCATCTCCCATCATCATCGCATTAAAAACACGATACTGGGTAGCGAAAAATAGAAAGGCCAATCCTACTACTGTAGTTGGCAGGACTAAGTCAGACCAAGTAGTCCCGGCAAGCGAACCCATGGTCCAAAACTTAATGGTCATCACACTGTCCGCATTAGCGCCAACAGAGATAATAAAGTTGGAAAATGCTAGAAAGAGAGCATTGACCACCGTTCCTGATAAAATCAGACTAGAAGTCGTCATCCTTCCCTGCATAGAGGCAATGATGAGGACAGCAATGGTTGCCAAAATAGCTCCTAAAAAAGCTCCAAGGCTAATCATCACTTTTAAACCAAGAATGATGCTTAGGGTTGCTCCTAGAGTTGCACCCGCAGAGATACCTAAGACATAGGGCTCAGCAATGGGATTGTTCACTGTAGACTGCATCACGCTACCACACATAGAAAGACCAGCTCCTACTATCAGACCTAACAATACTCGGGGGAATCTCATGTTCCATACAATGGCAAGAGTGGACTTGGAAACCTCTCCTATCTCAAGAGGAAAACCCAACCTGCTCAAAATAATCCGATAGGTATCTCCTAGATCAATCGCAACGGATCCCATTGAAACTGCTAGAAAGAGGGAAATCCCTAAAGTAGCTAGCAAAATACCTAAAAGTAACACAAATTGCAGGTCCCGTCGGCTTCCAGAAAATTTGGAAAGCATGAAAACCTCCTTAAACAAAATTAAAAATTTAGAAAATTCTCATGAAAAGTATACCATATTTCTATTAGATGAACAAGGATGTAAATATATATAGAAAAAGCCCTCTGAAGTCAGAGAGATGATTTGAGCTCGGGCTAAAATCCTAGCGACAAAGATGAAACTCCTTGTGTTCATCGAAGACTGTGTCGTTTACCTATTTTCATACGGATTTTTGGCGCCCTTAGCATCATAATTCTTGCTGGATAAAACGTTTATAAACTAGGCGACAAGCCGAAGATTGTACGAAAATGATAGTGAAACAAAAAATCTCCCCGAAGGGAGATGATCTGGTTTATTTTACCTTACAGTGCTAGGAACCGTAACCAATGATAATACTTGAGTATATCGAGGTAAGGTGACAAAAGTAAAAAAGCTACCCAATATAGAGTAGCTTCATTATCAAGATATGCTCAATTGGACACGGCCTAAGCAAGCGGATAAAAACAAAAAGCCCTCTGAAATCAGAGAGCTTTATTCTTGCTGGATAAAACGTTTATAGACTAGGCGACAAGCCGAAGATTGTACTGATGGTACATCGAGGCGAAGGCAACGAAGTATAGAAACGTTTTAGACGCAAGATTAGCGACGAAGTCCAAGAGAGTTGATCAACTCACGGTAACGGTTAACGTCGTTTTTACGCAAGTATGCAAGCAAGTTACGACGGCGACCGATTTTCTTCATCAATCCACGGTAAGTAGCGTGGTCTTTTTTGTGTTGTTTGATGTGTTCGTTAAGGTGGTTGATTTCCCAAGTAAGGACAGCAACTTGAACCTCTACTGAACCTGTATCACCTTCGTGACGTGCATATTGTGCGATGATTTCATTTTTTTTCTCTTTTGAGATTGCCATGATGTTTCTCCTTTTTATTTGGCTTAATCCGAGTGACAGGTTGGCATGCCTGTAACCAAGAAGAAGTTATTTGTCTTTACGACAGTTCTTATTCTACCAAGAAGCAGGGACTTTGTCAACTGATTTACTATTTAAAACCGTGAATTACTCTACTGATTTCAGGGCTTCGAGCATATCTACTTTTCTCAAGTGGTGATTGACAAATAGGCCTAATAAGGCTAAGATTACAGTCACTGCGACGATTGGAAACGCATAGACTTCCCAGCTGACTTGTGGATAAAAAAGTATGGGGGCAGGTGAAATCATTTGAATCAAAAATTGATGTAAATAGTGGCCAGCTACCAAACCGAGAACAATCCCCACAAGGGACAGCACCATAGTCTCGCGGTAGATATAGAGGGTCACTTCTTTATTGTGGAAACCGAGAACCTTGATAGTGGAAAGTTCGCGGATACGTTCTGCCACATTGATATTGGTGAGATTGTAAAGAATGACAATGGCTAGTAAGACGGAAACAAGGACAAGGATAGCCATGGTTTTATTGAGCGAACTAGCCACGGATTCAAAGAGATGGATGGCTGTCACATTTTGGACGACCCCAGAAACAGTAGCTTTTTCCATGAAAATAGCCGCTTCTTTCTCCGTATTGGAAGGTGTTGGGTCTTTTAATTTTACTAGATAGGTATTGTCTTGCGGACTAGTTCCATAGACTTGTTCGTATGTCGCTCGGTTGAGATAAACGAAGTGTCCAACATAGTTTTCAGAAATAGCCGCGACCTTGATTTCCTTCCCATCAAGCTCTAGCTTGTCTCCAACATTAACATCTGCTAGTTGAGCTAGTTTTTGACTCACGACCGCTCCATCGGTGACCTGCACCTCTCGCCCATTTTCCTCTAATATGATAAAAGGCTTAAAGTCTTCTCCACTAGTAACCATCATAGTGATGGTTTGAAGTCCTGCTTTTCCTTTGAAATCTTTTTCAATGGATTTAGAGTAAATCTTTTGATAAGCGTGGATAGGCTCAGCTTGCAAGGCGCTTTCTAAATCTGCTTTTTCTTGCTCCGTTACACTGCTCTTTTCCGCTACAATCATCTGGTATTGCTGGATTTGTTCAAATTGACGCTCCACAACTCCTCCCACAGAAGACTGAATACCAAGACCTGCAAATAGGAGAGCAACCGAACCCGCAACTCCAAAAATGGTCATCAACATCCGTTGTTTATAACGGAAAATATTTCGCGCTGTAACCTTATGAGTGAAGCTCAAATGACTCCATATAAAGCTCAACCGTTCCATCAAAATCTTTGATCCTTTAACGGGAGGTTTGGGAAGCAAAAGTTGGGCTGCTTCATCGTGTAATTCCCTCCGCGCCACCAGATAAGCTGGCAAGACACTGGATACCCAACTCAAGGCTAGGGCAAGGAGGCTATAAGACCAGTAAAAAAACTCCTGGCTTTTCCCAACGACCATCCCAGCTGTTATAACATCTGAAATCACCCCTGCAAGGAGATAATGCCCAAGAAGTGTTCCTATAATGGTTCCCACAGTTCCTGCAAGAAAACCATAGAGGACAAACTTGGCAACAATATCTCGGTTGCGGTAACCCAAGGCCTTGAAAATACCTGCATTGGTGCGTTCTTCATCTACAAAGCGAGTCATCGTTGTAAAGGTCACCATTGCAGCGACCATATATAGCACCACGGGGAAAATATTTCCGATAGAACGAATACTTGTTGATAAATTGCTGTACATGCGGTAGCCTTGACCACCTGGCATGGTTTGGCGATTGTATATGTGGTATTTCGGCTCTGCCAGTTCATCAAGGTCTTTCTGACGCTGTTCAAGCTTCTCTTTTTCCTTAGTTAGATCACTCTCTGTCTGAGCCAGTTTTTCTTTTTTAGTCGCCAGTTCTTCCTTAGCTTTTGTCAGCTGTCCCTTGGCTTGACTCTTTTGCGGTTCTGGTAAAGCGGTCGCTTGTTCTTCTTGCGTTTTCAAGCGACTTTCGGCCTGCTCTAACTGACTCTTGCCATTTTCAAGATTGCTCTCAGCAATTTGGAGCTGTTCTTTGCCCTCTTCCAACCTCTTTTGCCCATTTGATTTGATACTTGCCAATCTTTTTTGACCATTATCAGCAAGTAAGTCTTGCAACTCTCCCTGATGTTGGGCTCGTTTGGTCTTATAGTCTGATGAAAAAGTATCCAGATTTTTTAAATCGTCATAGCGCACACGCGCAATACTATAAACATCTGAGTCAAACTGACTGGGTAAAATTACTCCATAGCCAGTCAGGTTGCCATTTCCACTACTAGCACTTCCTAAATCTTCTTTAGAAAGGATTTCACCCGACTGAACAAATCCAGTAATTGTGAAAGTTTGGGATTTTAGAACGGACTTTTCTTCTTTCTTGGTAAAGGTAATGATCTCTCCAATATGATAGCGGTCTTTCCAGAAGTCGGCTAGGGCAATTTCCTCATCAGCTTCTGGCAGTCGCCCTTCTGTCACTTGGAATGTTGAAATGCTCTCTGGTTTGGAATAAAGTCGAACCGCTTCTTCACTATTTTCAACGGTTAGGTCTGCCATATAGCCAAACTCTACACTTGCTCCTTGAAGGGTCTTTAGTTCGTCTTGGTCTTCTTTGTCCAAGCCATAATCAGCTATCACGGCAAAATCCAGAGTATTGGCTTTACGGAGATAATCTTCTGCCGTACGTTCCATGTTTGGACTGGCCACCTTGAGGCCAACTAGGGCTAAAGAACCCAGCATCATCAAGGTTAAGATAGAAACAAAGCGTCCCTTTGAAGTCGTCACTGACTGAAATAGGTCTTTCCGATATGTTTTTTTCATGCTAATACTCCAATGTATCGATATCCTGCGGATGCTCATTGATCGTCATGCTCTTAACCATGGCATCACGCATGTGAATCACCCGATCTGCAATAGGAGCTAGCGCACCATTGTGGGTCACGATAATCACTGTCGCTCCTTTTTGACGAGACATGTCTTGGAGAATTTTCAAGACTTGCTTCCCCGTCTGATAATCCAAGGCACCTGTCGGTTCATCACAGAGGAGAATTCTAGGATTTTTGGCTACTGCTCGTGCGATGGAGACTCGCTGTTGCTCCCCTCCAGAAAGCTGGGCTGGAAAGTTATTGAGGCGATGACCTAGCCCTACATCTGTCAAAACCTGCTCTGGATCTAAGGCATCTGTCACGATTTCTGAGGCCAGTTCCACGTTTTCCTTGGCTGTCAGATTGGAGACCAGATTGTAAAATTGAAAAACAAAACCTACACCTTCACGACGATAGTTTGTTCGTTGGTGCGAACTATAGTTGGCAATATTGGCACCATCAATCCAAATCTCCCCCTCATCATTGGTATCCATACCTCCTAGGAGATTGAGAACGGTTGATTTTCCAGCACCTGAAGCACCAAGTATGATAACCAGCTCCCCTTTTTCAATTTCAAAATTCACATCACGATTAGCCACAATCTCCGTATCCCCAACCTGGTAACGCTTGTAGCTGTGTTTCATTTCAATATAAGCCATATCGTTTATCTCCTTTTCAAAGCTCATTTTCTTAAATCAACAAGGTGTTGATTTTAAATCACAAATATTATATAATGGGCTAAGTCAAAAAGCAATAATCAAAAATCAACAAAGTGTTGATTTAAGAAAAAGGAAGAGAAATGGTTCAGAAACGAAAAACTACTACTAAGGAAGACATCAAAGAAGCTTTGATTCAGCTGCTATCAGAGGAGAAATTTGAAAATATATCAATTAGTAAACTCTGCAAACGCGCAGGAATTAATAGGGGAACTTTCTATCTACACTATGAAGACAAATATCAAATGATTGACAGTTTTAAAAGTGAAATTATTTCCCAGCTCTACATTTTTTTAGAAAAAGAAAGAGAATCGCCTAGAAAGTTTATGTTAGCCAACTTCTATATATTACGTTCGAACGAACGCCTTATTAACGCCTTGTCCCAAAGTCATTACATAGACTTTCGTGGTGCAATTCGTGAATTTCTAAGTAGCATTATTCTAACTGAAAATAAAAAAGAAACGACTCGTCATTTCTTATCAGAAAACTTCCAAATTCCTCACAAATACGCTTTGGAAATCTTCTTATCAAGTATTGAAGGGATTATTTCTCTTTGGATTGCTGGGGGAGCGCAAGAAGAACCGGAAGAAATCACGGATATAATTTTATCAACCTATAACTACGAACACTGGAGCTACGAATCAAAAGAAGATTAATTCATACAACTTACTATTTCATAAGCTATATCCTCTCATTTTATACTTTTTCAATTAGCTAAATTGCCTTTTTTTAAACTTAGATACAAAAAAGCCTAGGAATTTCTAGGCTTTCTGTTTATAGATTATTTTCCAAGGTAGTATTCAGAAACTACGTTCAATTTTTCGTCAAATTCGAATACCAATGGTGGGAAGTTAGGGATTTCCACGTCCATGATTTCGTCATCTGACAAGCGTTTGATGTGTTTTACAAGGGCACGGATTGAGTTACCGTGAGCTCCTACGAATACGTTTTTACCATCTTTAAGTGCTGGAGCGATTTTGTCTTCCCAGAATGGAAGGGCACGTTCCAAAGTCACTTTCAAGTTTTCAGCATCTGGGATAACTGAGTCGTCAAGTGAAGCGTAACGACGGTCAGTGTGTGCTGAATGCTCATCATCACGATCCATGTTTGGAGGCAATACATCGTATGAACGACGCCAGATGTGAACTTGCTCATCACCAAATTGTTCCGCAGCTTCAGCTTTGTTTTTACCAGTCAAACCACCGTAGTGACGTTCGTTCAAGCGCCATGATTTTTCAACTGGAACCCACAATTGGTCAGAAGCTTCAAGAGCCAAGTTTGTTGTTTTGATCGCACGTTTCAATACTGAAGTGTAAGCTTGGTCAAATTCGATACCAGCTTCTTTGATCAATTTACCAGCGTCAATCGCTTGTTGTGTTCCTTTTTCAGACAAATCAACATCAGCCCAACCAGTGAAAAGGTTAGCTTTGTTCCATTCAGACTCACCGTGGCGAGCAAAAACCAATTTTACCATTAGATGGATTCTCCTTTTATTTTTCGAGGTTTCCCTCGTTTATCTATTCTATTTTACACAATTTTTCACAAAAAAGCTAGTTAAAATCAACTAAAAAGAGAGAACAGTGTCCTCTCATCTAGTTATTATTAATTCGCGATATTCAATCAAGAAACGATTGCAATTATTTGTTATTTAAAGCATCAATTATACGATCAGTATTCTTAGTTACATTAGTATCATTGTAACGATTATGAATTAGACCTTCAATTGTTTCTTTGCAATTTTCAAGATTAGCTTTTTCAAATACTACCACACTGACAACATGTGTTCCACCAGAAGTAAGATGCAAAACTAGTAGAGTTTGAAAAGCACTTAGCACTGTTAATACACCATAAGCCGCTAATATCAATCCTCCGATAAATGAATTTTGCATCATTGAAAGGCCAATAAGAGCGAAAATGATACCCCAAGCAAATGATTTGAAATCAAGGCGAAATGAACTATCTACACTTGCAACATGATCAATAGGAATTGTTTTATTTTGAGAACCCAGTGGAATAACTTTTAAAATAGTATTAGGGCTAGAAGTTTTTATAAAGACTCCCTCTAAAGCAATGGAAGCTTTTAAATAGAATGTTAAATACGATGTAATGAAAGATTATTTCATAATATTCTCTTTTTATTTTTTCAAGTTGTATTACATCATGTTTTCTTATAAGAAAAGCATTTTGCTAACATATTCTTTCGCCAGATAATTCTTTAAATAAAAAACAACCCTCAAACGGATTGTTTCACTAGACTATCAGACAAGGCCACGGACCTCTTTCAAAAATTTAGAAAAAGAAACAGCGCCTTTAATGATTAGAAATCCTCCTATCCACTCGGTCGCTGAAAGAAAGCCCAGTACGCCACCAATGATAAATAAAATAGAAGGCAGCATTCGAAGTTGTTGATCCTCTTCGAAATAGATTAACATAAAGGTCCCTAATGCAATCATCAAAATCTTAAAAAATGTCAGGAGCAAAGAAAAGGCAACCGTGACGACCAGTATCTTTGAAGGATCTTTATAGATGAGAGCCCCAGTATAGGATAGCAAAAATCGTAGGACAGGTCCCAAAAGCAAGGTTATACCTGCCAGCATGCCCAGTCTCCAATTGAGTCGAACCAATCTATCTCTCTCCATAAAAACCTCCTTCTCTCGTAGCTATCATTCTACCATATTTGCCCCAGAAACGAAAGGACTTCTCCAGCACAAACCTATCTCATACCAGCTTTCTAACATGGGTATCAAGCTATAAAAAGAGAAGATCTGTCGATCCTCCCTTTTCATTTTCCAACCCTTATTTCTTAAAAATAGAGGTTCTGAAGTCGTTTGTTTGGTCAAGATAAGCTTTAAAGATTGCTCTCTTCAATTTATGAACTGCACTGTCAATTTCTGGATCATAATTACTCCAACGAGGAGCCACTGCATCCTGTAGCACAGCTTGGTCCATAAGGGCTTGCAATTCAGTCACACTATTGATGGTCTTTGTCGCATAACTTGGCCATGATTTTGTCGGATCTTTAAAGGTCACCTGCTTCAAGTTCCCAAACTGATCCATACGTTCTTTATACACGGCTTTCTTGAAATCCGCCCAAGATGAATACTTGCCTTCAAATACCTTTTCCAAAACAAGATCATCTGTCACCAATCCACGTTCTTTACCATAGAGATTGATGGTTTTACCTTTTTGTTTGGCAACTTCTTCGTATTGGTTGGAGATATAAGGTACCATTCCATCCTTAAAGCCTTTGGCAGCCAGAAGTTCGTAAGCGATCCGACGTCCCATAAGGTCCCCTGGCGTGCCTTTCTCACTGCTGAGAGCTGAAAAGATTGGGGCAAAGAGTTTAATGGTATAGTAGCCATTTCGTTCATAGTCACCAGACTGGTACTCACGAGCTGACAAGATGTTATGGTCAATCAAACTCTCAAAACTATTCAGGTTTCGGGCCTCTGCTTCTGTCAATTCTTTGACTACGTTAGTGGCATAAACCTCATTGCCATCTACTGGATCTTTCACATACTTGTTCTCAATCTTTCTGAGAGCCTCCATTTTCTGATAGACACTTAGTTTATTAACGATTGATTGTCCTTCGAGATATTCCAGCATGTAGATAAGGTCAAACATATTATGGACATAGTTCTGAAGATCTGCTGCGTTTTGGAATCTCTCTGTCGGATCCAATACTTGCAGACGGGAGTCCTCTGTACTATCTGATTTTGAGTGTTTCAAGATAGAATTGATGGTAATGGTTGCGTCACTTGGTTGGTCAGGGGCTTGCAATAAGCCTTTTGCAAAGAACTCTGGGCCCAAGCCACTTCTTCGACCATAGCCGCCAAGATAAATATCCTGATCTGAATCATGGGTCATTTCATGGGTATACGTAATAGCGCCATCCTTGTCTAGCATACGGTAAGACATATAGTAGACGCCATCCCCTGTTGCGTAGGCTCCATGCTGGTTGTGTACTACCTTATTGCCAACTGGGCCAAAGAAATTCTTCATGGCTGGATTGGAACTATCAAACTTAGCCTCCAATGTAGCTTTTCCTGAGGTTGTGTCATCCCCAAACTTATAAGCATCATAAAGCAAGATGGTACGATAGAGTTTTTCACGTCCCTCATTATCTAAAATACGATACCAATAATCGTAGTGATCACGCTGGCGTTTGGCTGTTTCACGCGCATTTTCTTCAACAAAGTCATTGAGAGCCTTGCCCGCTTTATGGTCACTATTGCGGTAGCGATCATATGCTCCAAATCCTAGGCTAGACATGGTCGAGATGACAAAGACTGATTTTTCTGGCAAGGTTAGGAGAGGCAAGACCATATTGCGGTATTTCCATGTGGCACTCGTGATGCGATCATAAACACCGATAGAATACTTGGTGCCAGCAAGTCCTTGCTTTGTTTTCACCTCTTCGATAGTGGATTTTTCTTCGACGATGTAAGCCTTAGTCTCTGATTTAAACCAGTCATTGTTACTTTTCTCTGGTAGAAAGACTTTTCGGTAATGTTCCAGTGTACTAAACAAATCTGTCGTTCCATGATTGTTGGCAAGACTGATGCCATAAGTATCAACATTATTCTTAGCTAGAAGGTTGTTAAAGCCAGATTTACCTAACTCAATCAGAGTGTCCAGTGGTGAAGCATTTCCCTTACCAAAGAAGTCCAGATGGTACAGAACCAGGTCTTTGACGTTTACTTGACCATAGCTGAAGTTGTACCACCGTTCTAGATAGGTCAAACCAAGTAGCAAGGCTTCCTTGTTACGTTTGATTTTATCTACAAGATAGCCCTTGGTAACTGAGTTATCACCAGCAAGTCCAGCATCCGCTGACAAGAGTTTCTTCAAACTATCTTCCAGATGTTCCTTTGTTTTGGCGAACTGGTCCTCTAGATAGAGCTCAGTTTGCTTGACGTTTGGAGAAATACCGAGTGTCTTTCTGATGGCCTCTGAATGATAGTCCACCTTTTGTAAGTCAGGTAAGACTTGCTTGATGATAGAGCTTTGGTCATACAAGAATTGGTTTGGTGTATAGAGAAGACCCGTATTTCCTAGACTATATTCCGCTAATTTGGCGAAATCAGCCTGGTACTTGAGATTGAGCTTCTCAGATGAATGGTCCTTGTAGTGAAGCAAGAGTTTGTTTGCAGTCTGTTTGTTAGAAATAATATCTGTGATGACTTGATCATCCTTCATCATGACTGCTGACAAGAGTTCTTTTTGATATAAAAGACTGTTCTCATTGACCAAGTTTCCATATTTGACGATGGTTGCTTTGTTGTAGAAAGGTAGCAATTTTTCAATGTTCTTATAAGCCAAGTCGCGCTTAGCTTGATAATGGTCCACCTTAGAAAAGTCACTGTCCTTCTTGCCACTTGTTGAGAGGGGCTCCACTATTGGTAGAGTGAGAGGATTGATGGCTGCTTTTTTGCTTTCGATTTGGGAAGCATCTAGCATTGTTCCTCTTTCTTCAAAGGATTCCTTGCTGACGACCTCATCCTTGACCAAGGTGACATTATAGACTCTGTTGGCCTTGCTACTGAATGTGTCTTTCACCTTCATTTCATTATAGTGGTAACCGGTAATGGCATTTCCGTTGGTTACATTGACATCGCTGAGAACATTGGTCAAACTTCCAGCATGCTTTTCTAGATTAGAAGTTCGGTCCCACAAATAGCCTGCTACTCCCGCGACTCTACCAAAGTGCTTGGCATTGTTAATATCACCCTCAGCATAACTATCTTGGATCTGTGCATCCTGATCTACTAGACCTGCAAGACCACCCACAGTCTGATCTGAACTATTTGTGTTGGATGAAATGGCCACTGTCGCTTTTGACTTAGTTAGTAAAGCCTTGTCACCTGTCAAATGACCGACCAGACCGCCGATATTGTAGGCAGCAGTCGTTTCATACGTGTTGATAATTCTTCCCTTGAAACTGCTCTCTGTGATACTTGATTGCTCCGCCTTAGCCAGCAAACCACCGATACCACGTTCACCGGCGAGAACACCATCGACGTGAACTTGCTGAAACTTTGTGTTATTCTGGGCTTCATAGGCCAGTGAACCAATATCATCTTTCCCTGAAATGGAGACATTTTTCAGACTCAATTTTTCTACTCTAGCGCCGCTCAAGGTTTCAAACAGAGGCTTTTTCAAGTTGTAAATAGCATACTGCTTGCCATCTTTTTCACCGATCAACTGACCAGTAAAGGTACCCTTGATGTAAGATCTATCATCAGGTCCCAGTTCCACTTCGTTGGCATTCAAACTGGCTGCTAAATGATAGGTTCCAGAGAGATTCTGGTTGATAGCTTTGACTAGGTTGCTAAAGGAAGTAAAGGTTGTCGTTTCCTCTCTAGCCTTCTTAGCTAGGTAGAAGGTGAAATTATCAACATATTTATTTTCTAGCTCTTGCTGGAGTTTCTCAGCCTTGGCTGTGATTTTATAAACTGGCTGGCCATCTTTCGTTTCAGCCGTTATTGAAGCGACTGGTAGATAGACATCTTTAAATGACGAGGATTTAACCTTGACAAAGTAAGTGTCTGGATTACTTGGGACACCGTCTAAAGAAACGTGTTGTTTGTAAGTACCATTGGTCTGACTATACAACTCCAGATCCGAAACATTTCTTAATTCAAGTGTTTTTTCTGGATCTTTTTCTTTTGTTTTTTCTGTCGGAGCTTCCGGTTTTACTTGCTCGGTATTGCCAGTATATTCTGGAAGAGGAGCAATTTGTTCCGGTTCAACGATGGCTCCTGCTTGAGTTCCTGTATATTCCGGTAGGGAAGACTGGGTCTCTGGTTCGACGATAGCACCAGCCTGGGTTCCCTGATACTCAGGTAGTGGAGTGACTTGTTCTGGTTCTACAATCGCTCCAGCTTGAGTTCCTGTATACTCTTGTGTCGGTGGTACCTGTTCAGGCTCTACGATTGCTCCAGACTGCTCGCCTGTATAGGCTGGTTTGTCAGTCGTTGCTGGTTCCACCAAAGCCCCTGACTGGACACCCCCAACCTCTGGCTCAACTTTTTCCGGCTCAACGATGGCACCAGCTTGAGTTCCCTGATGCTCAGGCAATGGAGCAACTTGCTCGGGTTCAACGACGGCTCCTGCTTGGGTGCCTGTATATTCTGGTTTTTCAGCTGTCTCTGGGGCTACAACCGCTCCCGCTTGCTCGCCTGTATATTCTGGTAATGGAGCCTGCATCTCAGGCTCTCCTTTTTTTGCAGACTGAGGTGCTTCACTCGGAGCAACTGCCTTCTTAGTCCCTTTCTCTACTATACGTGGCAAAGCTTCTTCTACTTTAGTTGAGAGAACTTCCCTAGAAATTTCTTGGTTTTCAACCGTAAAAATGCGAACGACTTCAACCTTCTTCCCAGCACGACCTTCTTGTTTGACATGGATGGTTCCCTCTGTTAGTTCTGGATTTTCCTGCACCACTTCTGAAACATCTAGTTTGGTTACAATCTCTTGGTCTTTGTATAAGAGCTCTGGTTTGTTCACGCGACCAGCCAAGACTTCGTCTTGAGGATCTACACTAGCAATACCAGACGGCTTTTGATTGGATGAATCTTGAGGTGGGATTGGCTTGTCAGCAGGGCTTGTTGGAGACGGAGCTTTCTGCTCATCTCCTGCCTTTTGTCCACCTTCGTTGGCTTGGAAATGAGGTTGAACTGTATAGTCAAGTTTCTGATCCCTAGCAGCAGTTTCTTGCTGATTAATCTCTTTGTCTTGCTTAATATAGCCTAGATAAGTATAACCCGATAGGGTGCGTGGCAAAGGCAGACTATCTCCTTGGGATAATTGGTATTCCTGATTGTATTGTAGCAAAAGCTGATTTTCAATAGCCTGAACCGAAGAAGCCAAGCCACTGCCCATCCCTGTTACTAAAATAAGATTCAAGAGGGCTTTCTTTTTGTCTTTCTTTTTGGATACAACAAAAATAAGGAGACCAATCGAAGCCAGGACTCCACCTGATAAAACGCTAGTAAGGCTATTCTGCCCACCTGTATTGGGCAACTGACCTAGCTGGGCTTTCTCATCCATACGGTAGACTAGATAATAGGTGCTCTCACTATCTTCCGCAATTTTAGGAATGTCCTTTACAATCAAGTCCTTCTCTTGACTACTTAGCTCTGTATCCGTCACATATTTGTAGTGAACAGCTACATTTTCTTGAGCAAATACAGTTCCACTGCTCGCAATGGACACAAAAAATAGGCTTGAAATCGAAGCTGACACAAGTCCAATTGCTAATTTTCGTAAGGAGAAACGATGCTGCTTCTCTCCAAAAATCTTTTTCATTCTATATCCTCTCAACTTTTCAACCTCTATCAAGAAAATAACTAGTATTATATTTTGATATAGGTATTTCACATCCACCATTATACTATAAAAATACTTCCTTGTCTCAAATAAATGCTTTAGATTTCACGAATGTCAAAGCTTATTTATCCTGTCAATTTTACCCCTGCTTGATGACAAAAAAAGAAGGCTAACCGCCTTCTCTTATTTCAAAATATTTCTAACAAAAAGTTATTATTCTTGAATCTCGAATTTTTTCAAAAGTCCAAAATAGAGGGATCCACCAATGATTGTCAGAATTCCTCCCACCCATCCCAAGAATGGGATCAATCCAACAGAACCACCTACGATAAACAAAACAGACGGTGCAGGGGTCACTCGTTCATCGTCCTTGTAATAGACAATAGACACAATTCCTAAAACCAAGACAGCAATTTTTACCAATGACAAAATAATTGAAAAAATCGTCAATATACCAACTGTTGCATCAGAGTCCTCCGTCGCCGCAGCAGCCCCGACAGCTATCATAAACATAACAAGAGGTGCCAACAGCAAGACGATACCTGAAATAAGACCAAAAATCGCATTTACGCGAGCAAGTGCTTTTGTTTTCATCCGAATCTCCTTAAAAAAATTTTACAACTATCATTTTATCATATTTTCATGAAAAACAAAAGAAATTTCAAAATGAGTATACTAGATGGTGAATGATTTCCAATTTCTCTCCAGACATTTAGAGTAAAAAATAGGTCATGTATCAGATTGTTTGTAAATTCATTCGTTTTTGTACTAAGCAAGCCATTCACCTAAAAAAAGAAGATCACTTGGATCTTCTTTTTTCGTGTCTATCTTTCAAAGATAGACTGTCTAAAGTCGTCTGTAGCACGTAGATAAGCATTGAAAATACGATACTTGAGTTGGGCGACACTGCTCTTAGAGCTGTCTGATAAGGCTCGATCAATGTTCTTAGCTGAAGCATCCGCTAGTACTGCTAAGTACATATAATCTTGTAATTCCTCATAAGAAGAAATCGTAATTTGTCGTTTGCTATCTAGTTTTCCTGCTTCAAACTCGATAGTGATAGGGCGAAGGAAGTTTTGAGCCTTGTTGTATCGCTCATTTAGCATAGCTTTCTTCAAATCCTTCCATGATTCATACTGACTACCGTAGAGGTTTCTAAGAATTAGATCATCTCCAATTACACCGACATCTCCTCTGTTCCAGATTGAGTAGGTCTTATTACCTTCTTTAAGCGCTTGGTCGGAGTATTGGCCAGATACATATGGGACAAACCCTTGCTGGTAACCCTTGTCTCCGAGCAATTCATAGGCTCTACGGCGGAACATAAGCCCACCAGGTGCACCAGTTGGATTGTCCAGAGCTGCATAGAAGGAAGCAAACATATTAACGACATAGTAGCCATTTCGTCCAAAGCTAGCTGTATCCCAACCATCACGACGACCAATGATATTATGATCCACCAGAGCATCAACAGATTTTAATTTAGCTGCTTCTTCAGCTGTTATAGGGACAATGCGATCATCAGCATGGGCTTTCTTTCCATAAGACGTATTCTCAAATTTATAATTTTCAGCCTTACGGTACCATTTCATTTTCTGTTGATCAGTTAGGACACCAGTAACAATATCCCCTTCTACATAATCCAGAAGGTTCAGTACGTCAAAAACTCCATGCATGTAGTCGCGAAGAGCATCTGCTGAGGAGAATCGAGCAACAGGATCATAGGTATGGTAACGTGTGGTCGAATCTTTATCTCCCTGATAGAAGCTATTAAGCACGAGACCTTTTTCGCTAACATTGGTTACAGACTCTAACATTCCTGTAGCAAAGCTCTCAGGTCCTTCACCCTCACGACGACCATGTCCTTCAAAATAGATAGAACCATCCGAGTTGTGGGTCATTTCATGGGTATACACCATGGTTCCAGAAGCTCCCAGCATCTGGTCATAGACGTAGAAGACTTCATAACCATTAGCAAAGGCCCCTAGTCCATTGTCTCCGTGATACTTGCCAGCAGGGCCAAAGAAATTGTACATAGCAACAGAGGTCTTATCATTACGCGGAGCCCAATATTGCTGGCCTTTATCATTGTAAACAAAGAAACCGTCTGTAACGATCACCCGTCTGAATAGAGTGTCTTTCCTGTTTGGACTTAGAATGTTGTACCACATATCATAGTGGTTTCGTTGCCATTCAGCTGATTGATCCACAAGTTTTTCAACGTGTCGATGGAGTTCCTCGCCTGAGAGAACTCTACCACCTTCTTTCCTGTAGCTTCCAAAGCTACCAAAGGCAATGGTCGACATATTGCTGATGATAAAGACATCTCTTTCAGGTAAGGTCAGAAGTTGGAGGACCATTTGCTTGAAGCCCCAATCTCCCTGAGTCAGTCTGTCATAGACCTTGATTGTATACTTACTCTTACGATCTGCATTATCCTGTTTAGCCTGAATTTCTGGCAGACTTGAACGAGCTTCTACGATATAAGCCTTGGTATTTTCCTTGAACCACTCACTGTTGGTTTTATTTGGCAAGAAGAGTTCGCGCAGACTTTCTAAATAAGCAAAGAGGTCTCCTTTGCCTTTTTCCTTGGCTAGAGATTGTCGGTAGGCATTGAAGTTGTTTTGTGATCGAAGATTGCCCATTCCAGAGTTACCGAGAGCGATGATAGTATCCAGTGTCGAAGCTGCTTGATTTCCAAAGAAATCAAACTTATAGGCATTAAGGTCCTTGGTGTTGAAAGTTCCATAGTTGACATTGTACCAACGATTGAGATAGGTCAGACCAAGCATGAAGGCTTCTTTGTTCTGCAGAATCTTTTGGCTAATTGCATCCGCTACAGCAGGGCCTAGGGTGTTGATCGACTTGTCAACTGAAAGCACCTTGAGGAGCTCCTGACCTAGTTCAGCTTTGATTTGTTCAAAGGCTTTTTCCAGATAAAGATCATCCAAGGAAGCTGTTTCACCAATTCCCAGTACCTTACGAACAGCAGCTGAGTCATAAGTCACAGCTTTGAGTTCATCCAAGACACTTTCTTTAATGGTCTGATAGTCAGATAAGAAGGCTTCTGGTGTATAGAGTAAATTCTTATCAGCGATGCTATATTCAGCAATCTGGCCATTGGCAAAATCTCCCTTGTAGGTCAGATCAAGATAAGCGATCGTCTTATCTGCATAATGCAGCATCAGTCTATTGATTTCACCCTTATGGCTGTTGACATCCGTTATCAGTGTCCCATCTTTCATCGGAACCACATCTAACAAGGCTACTTTGTTGAGTTTATCATCTTCAGCTAATTGGTTGGCAGTATGAACGATGAAGTCTTTGTTGTAGAATGGTAATAGTTTTTCTACATTTTCGTAGGCTTGCTTTCTGGACTCCTGAGCTCCCCTCACTCGACTATAGTCTGTCTGATGCTGGTAAGTTTGCTGCAATGGCTCCTGGTCTGTCAAGTTTGAAGTGATTCCAAAAGACTGACGTTTAGCTTGCGCATCGGCCTCTGAAATAGAACGGACAAAACGCTCATCTTTTCGATTTGCTGTAGTCCCTTCAAGAACATAAGAGTCCCGAACAGAAGCCTCAGGATAGGGATCTCCTGTCATGGCATGACCATTTTGAACCTTGACACCTGTCAAGACATTTCGGACCTGTCCATTGTTCCAAGTAGACCCGATCGCTCCACCGACTTGGCCAGAATGACCTCCATTTTGGATAGAACCGCTCACATAAGAAGTTTCTAATCTAGCTCCATTTTGCAAGCGACCAATCAAGCCTCCAACACGCTGGTCTCCATTTCGACCCGTTACTTGGATAGATACATCTGCCTGACTCTTCTGCGTCAGTGATTGGTTCCCGTGGAAATTACCGACTAGGCCACCAATATTGTACTCCTGCCCCCCATCTTGGGTGCTGGTGATGGACCCTTTAAAGGCAACATTGGTTAGTTTGGTGTTTTGGGCAACTCCGACTAGGCCACCGATATGCTTGTTACCAGATAGACTACCACTTACAGAAACATCCGTAATCGTTGCATTCTGAGCATTGCTAGCCAAGGACCCTATAGAATCCTTGCCTGTAACTGCAGCCGATTTCAAGGTCAGTTGCTGGATGGTGGCATTTTTCAAGGTTGCAAAGAGTGGTTTTTCCAAGTTGTAGATGGTATAATCTTTTCCATCCACTCGGCTAGTTAGGCTACCTGAAAATTCTTCTGGTACATAGCTTGTCGCAGACTGTTCCAACTGAATCTCATCTGCTGAAACATTCGCTCCTAGTTTGAAGTTTCCAGTCGGGTTTGACTTCATAGCCTCTATGAGCGTTTTGAAGGACGTATAGACTCCTTCTTGACTAAGAGGCGTTTTCGGCAGTTCAAAAGAGTAATCTGGACGATAACGGTCCCCTTCTCCCTCGACGAGTTGATTGGCTGATACTGTTACGGAGTAGGCATTGCCCTTGTCTGTAATCTTAGAAACAGGTAAGAGCATGTCCTTGAACTTGTCTGACTGAATGCGGACATAGTAGTTGTCCAAATCAGACGGCACTTCCGACAGAGATATGTAACGTCGGTAGTGACTGCCATCTTTACCGTACAGCTCGATGCGGTCGATGTCTTTAATTTCAACCTTCTTATAATCTAGCTGAACTGGGCGTTGATCCTCTATACTAGTTTGTTCCCCTTGACCCAGATCATATTTCATGACAGTTTTGAGAGTATAAGGAGTATAGTAGTCCAAGTCATCAAGTGTCAATTTTTGAGTGAGGTCCACAAGGTCGACTTCCTTAATTAACGTTTCACCCTTGTATAGCTGCACTTTGGCTGATTGATAGCTAGCTGTAGCATCCGTCAAGTGATAGCTAAGAGAAACTTGTCGTTTGTCTTCTTCCTTCTCGACACTGACTAGAGAGAGGGTTGGTTTTCTCTTGACACCATCCAGAGCTTGACGAGCTGCCTCGAGATCCGTCCGAACTTGATCGACCAAGGCTTGATTGGCGAAAGGATTGTCCAAAACGAGCTTGGCCTGATCTAGAGCACGGCGATAGCGGAGTTTGGCTTGTTCATCAGCATACTGGTAAGCAACTGTAGACTGAGTCACATCCTTCATGTCAAATTCAACTCCAAGAGTTTTCTTATCAACAGGTTGGCCGTCTAGATTATTCTTAGCAGTTTCAAGGGCTTTTTTCAAAGAATCAACCTGTTCTTGACTGGCATGAGATGTCTCAAAGAGAGCTTGGGCATTTGCGACTGCCTGTTTATAAGACTCTTGATCTGCAGTGGTATCATTGAAATACTGATGCGTTTTCTGAATGCTATCGGCCTCTTCCACTAATTGGTGTAAGGGTTCGAGGTCGAGAGTTCCTTTTTCTGGTTCCACAGGAGCGTGATCCGCATTTGTAGAAATTGGTTTTGTACCGACTTTGATAATTTGAGGAACTGCTTCTTTTGTGATAGTGTTAGAGATTTCCTCTGTATTTTCGACTTTTCCATCTACTAAATACTGACGAGTCACAATCGTACGGACGCCCTCTTGACCAGCTTGGCTAACTTCCCTTTGCCCCAAAGGCAGGTCTGCACTTTCCACTTCCTTAGTTGGGTAGGGTTCTGCTACCGTCGTAGTAACATCCTTTTCCTCAACGTTTAAGTTTGGAACTTCATTTACAGGAGCGTCTGTTGGTTTCTCGCTAACAGGAGCTGTTCCAACCGTTACGATCTCTGATACCGCTGGAGTCGTCACTTCGTTGGAGATTTCCTGGCTTCTCTCTACTTTGCCATCTACTATGTACTGACGGGTGACGATTGTGCGCACTCCATCTTGACCAGCTTGGGTTATCTTGGTCTGGCCAACTGGCAAGCTATCACTCTCTACTCGTTCTCGAGTGTAGGGTTCTGCTACCGTCGTGGTAACATCCTTTTCCTCAACGTTTAAGCTTGGAACTTCATTTATTGGAGCGTCTGTTGGTTTCTCGCTAACAGGGCCTGTTCCAACTGTTACGATTTCTGATACTGCTGGGGTTGTCACTTCGTTAGAGAGTTCCTGGCTTCTCTCTACTTTTCCATCTACCATGTACTGACGGGTGACGATTGTACGCACACCATCTTGACCAGCTTGGGTTATCTTGGTCTGGCCAACTGGCAAGCTATCACTCTCTACTCGTTCTCGAGTATAGGGTTCTGCTACCGTCGTGGTAACATCCTTTTCTTCGACGTTTAAGCTTGGAACTTCGTGGACAGGAGCGTCTGTTGGTTTCTCGCTAACGGACTCCCCTGGGCTTGGTTTTGTAGGAGAAAGAACCTTGATTCCGACTTTTCTAATCTCAGAAGTCGGCTCAGTCATTACCTGATTGGAAACCTCCTCTGTATGGATCACCTGACCATTTAAAAAGTAGTTGCGGGTCACAATGGTACGACTACCATTTTTCCCTGCCTGAATCACCTCAGTTTGACCTTGTGGCAAATCAGCTGCCTCTACTTCCTCCACTTGGAAAGGAATGATCTCTGTACGACTCGTATCTTTACTATCAACCTTTAACTCTGGTTGTTCAAATACAGGAGCATCACTTGGTTTCTGAGCACGATACTCTTCCTGCGCTTGGCTTCCGTTTGAAGTTTGAACTGGAGTATCAATAGGAGCCGAATGATTCAACTCTTTCTTGCCATCAACTGGAGAGTTTACTTCTTTTTGAGATTTCAAATAGCCTACATATTGGTAGCCTTCAATCGTAAGTGGGGATTGCAATGTTTCCCCGACCTGTACAGTCAATTCCTGATTATAGTCTGCCAGCATTTGATTTGTCAAAGCCAAGGAAGTTGGCGCAATTAGCTGACTTCCTAGACTGGTCAAGAGCATGAAAGAAGCGAGTTTCTTGCGATCATCTCTGCCCAGTTTAATCGCTACAACCAGTAGTACAATACCTGCCCCCGCTGCAATTGAGCTAATGAGTTGGCTGTGACCAGTTGCAGGCAACTGTCTCGTCGGACGATAAATCAAATAGTATGTATCATCTGTTTCCTCAGCAAACTGTGGCAATTCTTTGACTACCAACTGCTTTTCTTGGTCCGTGAGTTCACTCTCTGTCACGTACTTATAGTGAATCTGTTTTGTGACGGATGGCGTCTGTTCACTAGCTGCTACACTTGCAAGAGAACCTACTCCACTAAAAAGGTAGAAAACCCCTACCAGAGCAGACACTAGACCAACCGAAACTTTTCTCAATGAAAAACGCTGGTGCTTTTCTCCTAAATAACTTCTTTTCATTTCTAATCTTTCCTTCATCATGATTTGAATCCCTTCTATTCTACCGAAATTTACTAGATTATTCAATTTATTTGCTGTAAATAATAGTAGCAAAACACTACTAATCTTTTCAGTTCATTTGGGCTTTAAAAATCCTTATCTTATCAGGTGTTGAATGTACAAATAACATCATGGAGAATCCACAGAAAAAATTCCTAGGTTTAAGGATACCTAGGAATTTTTTAAATTTTGATTGAACAGAGTATTTTCCTTATTTCTTGAAAATAGACTGTCTGAAGTCGTCTGTCTCACGAAGATAAGCGTTGTAAATCTTCTTCTTGAGCAGGTTGACCCAGCTAGCTTCAACACGGCTAGTAGCATTGGTAATGTTGCGTACATCCTCTGCCACTGCTGCATCCATCAACTGCTGCATCTCTGCATAAGAACGAATGGTTACTTTCTTGGTACTGTTTGGATTTTTAAGCTCGTACTCAATGGTAATTGGCTTCAGCTTGGTCAGCTGATCAATTCGCTCCTTGTACATGGCCTTCTTGAAGGCTACCCAAGAGGTGTATTCACCCTTGAATACATTTTCCAAGACTTTCTGGTCTGTCACGAGACCAACATCTCTTCCGGACCATCCGTCCCACGTTTTCATCCCTTCATCAAAGGCTTCCTGAGAGTACTGACCAGAAACATAAGGGACAAATCCATCATGGTAGCCTTTGGCGGCCAGTAATTCATAGGCTGTGCGACGGAACATGACGTCACCTGGCGCTCCATTTGGATTGCTCAAGGCTGAGTAAATTGGTGAGAAGAGGCTGAGACTGAGGTAGCCATTTCGACCATATTTCCCACTTTCCTTATTCTCCCGACGAGTGATCACATCATTTTCAATCAGGGAGTCAAAGGTCTTCAGCTGCTTGATTTCCTCAGCTGTAAAGCTTCGCGTCTGGTTTCCAGCGTGGGTCTCCTTGCCATACTTATCTGTAATATAGTAATTCTCCATCTTCCTGAACCACTGTAACTTAGCAGCATCACTCTGCTTCAGCATAGAAGTACCTTCTAGATAGTCCAAGGTGTAGATCATGTCAAACATGCCATGGACATAGTGTTGCAGGTCTGCTGCATTTTGAACACGATCCTTGAAATTATAGGTATGCATACGTGTCTTAGAATCCTTGTCCACCTTGAAGAGAGTATTGAGCGTAATGGTTGGTTCATCTGCGCTTGGCGAAGATTGCAAGAGTCCACGAGCATAGAGTTCCGCACCTAGTCCCTCACGACGACCATAACCTTCAAAGTAAATTGCACCGTCAGAGTTATGGGTCATCTCATGCGTGTAGACTGAGTTACCATAGTCTTCCAACAATTTAGCAGCATCAAAGTGAGTTACACTACCCGTAGCATAGGCATTATAACCCTTGCTTGGATACCACTTGCCGGCAGGTCCAAAGAACTCCTGCATAGCTAGAGATTTTTTGTCATTAGCTGGAGCCCAATATCTTTGACCATTCTTGTCAACCAATGAGAATCCGTCATAAACCAGAACAGAACGGAAGAGCTTGTCCTTGCTTTCCGGATTCAGAATCTTGTACCAGAAATCATAGTGGTCGCGCTGGTATTCAGCTGTTTTTCTCACTCTGTCTTCGACATATTCAACTAGTTCTGCGTCTGTGCGCACTCTGTTATTGGCATCCAGGCGGTAGCGATCATAAGCTCCCATAGAGAGGGTAGACATATTAGAGATAGCATAGACACCTTTCTCCGTCATGGTCAAGAGTGGCAGGAGCATGCCCTTGTGTTCCCAATTATCAGCAGTAATCTTATCATAAACACCGACAGAGTACTTGCTCTTGCCCTCGGCTGCATCCTGAAGCTGTCTAGCATCTGCTACATCCGATTTAGCCTCAACGATGTAGGCTTTTGTATTGGCTTTGAGCCATTCATTATTGGTCTTATATGGTAGGAAGAGCTGACGGTAACCTTCAAGGTAATTGAAGAGTCCTCGTTTACCAGTTGCTTCAGAGAGCGAATTATCATACGCTGTATAGTTGTTCTTAGCCTTGAGATTCTCAAGTCCTGATTTTCCTAAAGCAATGATTGTATCAAGAACCGAAACGTCATTCTTACCGTAGAAATCCATCTTGTAAGCCGACAAGTCCTTAACATTAAAGGTATCATAGTTGATATTGTACCAACGGTTAAGGTAAGTCAGACCCAATAGGAAAGCTTCTTTATCAGCAAGAATCTTCTTAACAAGATAATCCTTAACTACTTCACCTTCAGTATTGATAGCCTTATCCATAGCCAGCACTTTGCGAAGCTCACCTGATAGCTTACTTTTCACCTGCGTAAATGCAGTGTCTAAGTATAGTTCATCCAAAGAAGTGTCTGCTGCTACTCCGAGAGCAGTTCGCATAGCTGGAGAATCAAGAACGACCTTGTTCAGCTCTGGCAACACTTGATTTAGAATACTTGTATAATCTGATACAAAGGCTTCTGGAGTATAAAGTAGGTCTAATCCCTTCATTCTATACTCAGCAATACCTTGGTTGACGAAATCTCCCTGATAAGATATTTCTAGGTAGTCAATAGTATTGTCCATGTAGTGAAGCATCAAACGATTGATTCCAGTTTTATTGCCATGGATATCAGTGATAACCTGATCACCCTTCATCGGAACAACATCCAGTAGGTACTCCTTGTTCAACTTATGCTCTTTCGGGATCTTGTTAGCAAACGAAACAATGGTTTCTTTATTGTAGAAAGGAAGCAGCTTCTCCATGTTTGCGTAAGAATATCCGCGGTCGAATTGAGCATTGTTTACCTCACCATAGTCGACAAAACGCATATTTAGATTCGTGTCATCTAGGCTAGTCGTGATGTCCATAGCAGTCAGTTTTTCTTCCATTTCTTCTTGAGTAATAGTAGAAGTAACAAACTGATCGTTTTTCAAGGTTTCACTTTTAGCAACTTTATATGCTTGCGTAATGCGGTCGTTTTTGTAGCCCTGATCCCCAGAAATACTGTAAACATTTGTACCGCTAACATTACTGATCACATTATCAACCAAACCATTAAAGTAGTTCGAGCCGACCACTCCACCGATTTGACCGTTAGTGGTTGAATTATATAGTTTTCCTGTCACATAAGATTTGGTAATTCGAGCATTGTTTTCTAGACGTCCAACCAAACCACCGATACGTTGTTCATTTGATCGAGCACCACTAATAATCGTTACGTCTGCTTTACTTTGGCTAAGAAGAGATTCTCCTCCTTTAAGGCTTGCAACCAAACCAGCTACGTTATAGGCTTTGATGTGTTGACTGTTAGATAGGATAGTCCCCGTAAAGGAACTATTTGCAATCTTCGTATTGGTTCCATTAACTACAAGACCAGCTACGTTAGAAGCGTTGCCTACTACCGATACTCTCCCCTGAACAGAAACATCTGTGATTCGCGCATTCTCCGCATTGCGTGCCAGCGCAGCCGAGTCATAGGTACCCACGATATTCACATCTTTAAGGTCGATATTTGAAATGGTAGACCCACTCTTGAGGTTTTCAAATAAAGGCTTGGCTAGATTGTAAATCGCATATTGCTTGCCATTTTGACTACCCGTCAGACTGCCGGTGAAGTTCCCTTTGAGGTAGACATAGTCCGCAGGAGCTAGGTTGACCTCGCTCGCATCCAAATCAGCTCCCAACACATAGTTTCCTGCCATATTTCGCTTCATAGCGTCTACCAATCCAGCAAAGCTAGTGTAGACATTTTGCTGACTAGGGACTGCCTTACTGATGTAGAAGTCGTGCCCAGACTTGTAGCCCGCTTCACTTTCTTGGACGAGTTCAGGAAGGGTTACATTAACCTTATAGACGGCCTTGCCATCTTTCTCTGCTTCAGAAATACTGTGAACTGGTAGGAGAATTTCCTTGGATTCGCTTGATTTGATCTTGACGAAGTAGGTAGACAGATCTGTAGGCATGGAGCTCATCGATACAAAGCGCTTGTATTGGTCGTTTTCTTTATGATAAAACTCAACAGAATCAATATCACGGAAGGCAATCTTCTTGTATTCTAACTCAAAGTTACGACTGTCTGTTTCAAACTCAGTAAAGCTGCCATTATCCAGTTCATAAGTCAACTTGGTTTTTAGAGTGTAGCCTGTGTAGTAGTCTAGGTCGCCAATTTTCAAGCTGCCAGCGAAGTTGGTAATTGGAAGAGTGCGAATCAGCTGGTCTCCCTGGTACAATTCTGCAGTCGCTGAACGGAAGGACTGGGTCTGATCTTCCAATCTATATTGGACCGTCACCGACTTATCATCAACATTCTCAGTCAGACTTAAAATCGAAACAGTCGGCTTGACTTTAGGCACTCCATTTAGAGCTTCTTTGGCTGCTGTCAGGCTAGCAAGAACTTGATTGACCTGTACTTGTGTAGCAGTTTGATTGTTCAAAACTTTGTCTGCCTTGGTCAATTCGTCAGTATAAGCTGTCTGCTTATCTGAATCCGCATTCTTATATTTAACCGAAGTTTTAACCGTTGGATTTAAATCGTACTCAGTCTGAAGAGCCGTTTTAACAACATCAGGACCACTTAATTGAGCCTTAGCTTGATTGATTTGTTCCACCAGTTGGTTGACTTCTGCTTGACTGGCTTGGGATTGGCTCAGAATCGCTTGACCAGCCGTCAAAGCAGCATCATAGTTAACTTGATGACTCTGACTATCGTTGAAATAACGGGCCTGAGCTTTAATCTGATCCGCTTCTGCCAAGAGATTATGCAGTGAAATTAAATCGAACTCCTCTAAAGCGTCTGTTTTCGGTGCATCATTTGGTACCATGTTTGGTTTAGCTGTTCCGACTTTGACAATTTGCGTTACTGGAGCCAAGGTTTCTTCATTAGACAACTCTTGACGATCGATTTCCTGACCGTTAGAACTGTAGACTCGAGTCTTAACGGTCCGCTCACCTTGGACTCCTGGAGTTGCGATTTGACGGGCATCTCGAACAAGCTCATCCGTATATTGCTCCTCGATGTTAAAGGCTATTTTCTCTACGAGGGTTTCATCCGTATATGTCAACGGATACTCTGGAAGAGCGTCTGCTTTCGGAGCTTCATTCGGTACCATAGTTGGCTTAGCCGTTCCAACTTTGACCACTTGCGTTACGGGAGCTAGAGTTTCCTCATTAGACAACTCTTGGCGATCGATTTCCTGACCGTTGGAACTGTAGACACGAGTCTTAATCGTGCGCTCACCTTCAACACCCGGAGTCGCGATTTGACGAGCATCTTGAACAAGCTCATCGGTTTCTTCTTCACGAATGCTAAAGTTGATTTTTTCTACGCGCGTTTCGTCGGTATAAGTCAACGGATACTCTGGCAGTGCGTCTGCTTTCGGTGGATCGTTCGGTACCATGTTTGGCTTAGCCGTGCCGACCTTGACGATTTGTGTTACGGGAGCTAGTGTTTCCTCGTTGGACAACTCTTGGCGGTCAACCTCTTGACCGTTAGAACTGTAGACACGAGTCTTGATTGTGCGCTCTCCCTCAACACCTGGAGTTGTGATTTGACGACTTCCCTCTGGAAGCTCATCTGTATATTGCTCCTCAATGTTGAAGGCTATTTTCTCTACGCGAGTTTCGTCGGTATAAGTCAACGGATACTCTGGCAGTGCGTCTGCTTGCGGTGGATCGTTCGGTACCATGTTTGGCTTAGCCGTGCCGACCTTGACAATTTGCGTTACGGGAGCTAGAGTTTCCTCGTTGGACAACTCTTGGCGATCAACCTCTTGACCGTTAGAACTGTAGACGCGAGTCTTAATCGTGCGCTCTCCCTCAACACCTGGAGTTGTGATTTGACGAGCATCTCGAACAAGCTCATCCGTATATTGCTCCTCGATGTTGAAGGCTATTTTCTCAACCCGAGTTTCGTCAGTATATGTCAACGGATATTCTGGCAGAGCATCTGCTTTCGGTGCTTCATTCGGTACCATAGTTGGTTTAGCCGTACCAACTTTGACGATTTGTGTTACGGGAGCTAGGGTTTCCTCGTTGGACAACTCTTGGCGGTCAACCTCTTGACCGTTAGAACTGTAGACGCGAGTCTTGATCGTGCGCTCTCCCTCAACACCTGGTGTTGTGATCTGGCGGGCATCTTGGACCAATTCATCCGTAGTTTGCTCTTCAATGTTGAAGGCTATTTTCTCTACACGAGTTTCGTCGGTATAAGTCAACGGATACTCTGGCAGTGCGTCTGCTTGCGGTGGATCGTTCGGTACCATGTTTGGCTTAGCCGTGCCGACCTTGACAATTTGCGTTACGGGAGCTAGAGTTTCCTCGTTGGACAACTCTTGGCGATCAACCTCTTGACCGTTAGAACTGTAGACGCGAGTCTTAATCGTGCGCTCTCCCTCAACACCTGGAGTTGTGATTTGACGAGCATCTCGAACAAGCTCATCCGTATATTGCTCCTCGATGTTGAAGGCTATTTTCTCAACCCGAGTTTCGTCAGTATATGTCAACGGATATTCTGGCAGAGCGTCTGCTTTCGGTGCTTCATTCGGTACCATAGTTGGCTTAGCCGTGCCGACCTTGACGATTTGTGTTACGGGAGCTAGAGTTTCCTCGTTGGACAACTCTTGGCGGTCAACCTCTTGATCGTTAGAACTGTAGACACGAGTCTTAATGGTACGCTCACCTTGGACTCCTGGAGTTGTGATTTGACGACTTCCTTCTGGAAGCTCATCTGTATATTGCTCGTCAATAGAAAAATCAATCTTTTCTATTCTAACCTCATCATTTGTAGTCAATTCTAACTCAGAATTCTCATGAATAGGAGCTGTATCAGGATTTGTCCCATATTCTGTCAGTTCTGGAATCTCTTGAACTGGAGCTGTATCAGAACTGGTGCCATACTCTGCCAATTCTGGAACTTCGTGAACTGGAGATGTCTCGGGACTGGTTCCGTATTCTGTCAATTCTGGAACTTCGTGAATTGGAGAGGTTTCAGGACTTGTGCCATACTCTGCCAGTTCTGGAACTTCGTGAACTAGTGCTGTTTCTGGAGTTGTGCCATATTCCGTCAGTTCTGGAAGCTCATGAACTGGAGTTTCTTTTGGTATCGAGTTAGTTGAAGCTGTTCCAACTAAAATAATTTCAGAAACAGGTTCAAGCGTCACTTGATCAGAAATCATTTCGCTTTTCACGATTTCTTGACCCTTACGATAATGACGAGTAACAACTGTACGTTGACCTCGAACACCTGATTGTATAACTTTTGATTGACCTTGAGCCAATTCATCTGAATATTGGTATTTTGTCTGATAAGGAAGTTCTTGGACTGACTTTTGCTCACTAATTTTTAGTTCTGGTAAGTCATAAATAGGAGTTGAGCGTGTGAATTCAATCTCCTTAGCAGCTATAGCTTCTCTTTCTTCCTCAGTTAAAGCATCCCCCTGATCTGAAACAATCTCTTTCATATCAAGATTTGTTTCACTCGGTTTAAGTTCACTTCCCTTCTCTTTCTCCAAGTCAAGTGTCGGATTTTCCTTATGAGCAGAATGAGCTAAATGACTATCATTTTGTTCTTCATTCTTTAGATAACCGATATAGTCGTAACCGTCAATTTTCAATGGCGCTGGAAGTGCATCTCCAAGACCCAAGTTAAGACTTTGATTATATGCCGCAAGTTCGATATTCGTCACTGCTAAGACTGTTGGAGATAGCAGCATGGATCCCATTCCAGTTACCAACAAGATCGAAGATAAATACCTCTTCCCATTTCTGCCTCTAACAACTACAAGCACTAGTAATGCAAGACCCATCGCTGTAAAAGTGGATTCCCAAAGGCCGGAGTGACCTGTCTTAGGCAATACTCCAGATGTATCCCCTTGAGTAGTCGGACGATAAACTAAGTAATAAGTCTCTGAAGCATCCTCAACATGCTTTGGAATCTCCCTGATCAAGGCACTCTTCTCTGCCTCTGTCAATTCAGACTCCACTACGTAGTGGTATTTAACCTGAGCAGACTGCTGACTTTGAATTTCTGCTGCCTTCACAGAAGTCAAGACCCCAGCCATTTGCCCATTCAAAAAGAAGCTTCCAATAGTCGCCGAAACGAGCCCAACAGACAACTTTCGGAAAGAAAAACGCTGTCGTTTTTCTCCATAAAACCGATGTTTCATTCTCAAAATTTCCTCTTCAATATATTATTCAATCCTTTCTATTCTACCCGATTTCACTTGATTATTCAAATTATTTGTCGCGATTTTTAGAAGCAACACATGCTTTTGAAAAGTACCAAAATACGACCTCCCTTTTTGAAAAAATCTCAAAAATCAACTTAAAACTTTCCTTAAAAATGTTGAATTTCTAAATCTTTGTCCTAAGCTTTTACCAGCAAAAAAAGAGAGAAATGACTTTCTCTCTTTTACCTTTCCTCTCACCTTAAACTATGAGAAGACATATTTCTAATCTGATTATTTCGCTTCAAATCCTTCTGCAACTGCATCTGCAAAGTTTTCTTCTACGATGCTTGCACAGTGATCACAGATGACTGCATGGTAGCTGCGTTCTGCTGTTGTTGGGTCGATACGACGGCAACGGTCACAAACTTCACCTGCAGCGCGTTCAACTGTAAAGGCAACATCCTCAAAGCTAACTGCGCCTTCTGGAGCTGTACCTTCAGCGATGGTCAATTCTGACACGATCAAAAGTTGAGCCACATTACTGTCCACTGCTCCAAGAAGAGTTTTCACAACTTCGTTTGGATAAACTGTCAAGTGTGCTTCGAGTGATTTCCCGATAACTTTGGCATTACGTGCTTCTTCCAAGGCTTTTTGAGCTTGTCCACGGAAGTCCATGAAAGCTGCCCAAGTATCCAAGATTTCTTCTTGGTTGGCAAAAGTTTCAGCTTCTGGTAATTCAGACAATTGAACAAATTCTTCAGCTTCAAACTCAAGATAGGACCAGATTTCTTCTGCAGTGTGAGGAAGGATTGGTGTCAAGAGTTTGGTGATTTTGACAAGAACGTCATAGAAGACTGTCTGCATTTGACGGCGTTCGAGTGATTTGGCACCTTCGATGTAAACAACGTCTTTAGCGAAGTCAAGGTAGAAGGCTGACAAATCAACGTTGATGAAGTTCACCAAGGCCTTGTAGATTGTCAAGAATTCAAAGTTTTCATAAGCATCACGAATTGTTTTCACAAGCTGGTTAAAGCGAATGGTCATGTACTTGTCAACAGAACGAAGCTCATCGTAAGACACTGCGTCTTGAGCTGGGTTAAAGTCAGATGTATTGGCAATCAAGAAACGAAGTGTGTTACGGATCTTACGGTAAGTTTCAGAGACTTGGCTCAAGATATCCATAGAGATACGCACGTCGTTGCTTGAGTCCACACTTGTTACCCAGAGACGCAAGATTTCCGCACCAAATTGTTTTTCAACATCGCTTGGAGCAATGGTATTTCCAAGAGATTTAGACATCTTCTCACCTTTACCATCAAGGGCAAATCCTTGTGACAAGATTTGTTTGTATGGCGCTACGCCATGGTTGGCAACAGATGTGATAAGTGATGAGTTGAACCAACCACGGTACTGGTCAGAACCTTCAAGGTATAGATCTGCTGGGTATTTAAGTTCTGGACGGTTGACCACCACTCCATTCCATGATGAACCTGAGTCAAACCATACGTCCATGATATCTGTTTCTTTCTTGAACTCGCCATTTGGTGAACCTGGATGAGTAAATCCTTCTGGCAAGAGGTCCTTAGCATCACGTTCCCACCAGATGATAGAACCGTGTTCCTCAAAGAGTTGAGCTACATGTTCAATCGTTTCAGCTGTCATGATAGCTGTACCATCTTCTGCGTAGAAGATTGGAAGCGGAACACCCCAAGCGCGTTGACGAGAGATAACCCAGTCACCACGGTCACGAATCATATTGTAAAGACGAACTTTCCCCCATTCTGAGTGGAACTTCACTTTTTCAATTTCATCCAAGATTTCTTGGCGGAATTTAGATACAGAAGCAAACCACTGTGGAACAGCTCGCCAGATGATTGGTTTCTTGGTACGCCAGTCAAATGGGTATGAG
The DNA here is from genome assembly GCF_052399005.1 of Streptococcus sp. HJ1. Lineage (GTDB taxonomy): Bacteria > Bacillota > Bacilli > Lactobacillales > Streptococcaceae > Streptococcus. The sequence continues at coordinate 1,550,105 of NZ_CP199005.1, forward strand.
TGAGAAATTTCTTCCTGAGCAAGGAGTAAATCACCCAGTTTTTCGATAACAGTCGGCACAACCTTGTCATAGAACTGACCCGCAAATTCAGGACCAGCATTTTCCATCATAATACCGCGTTCGTTAACTGTTACAGCAACTTCAAGGCCGTTGGCAACACCAACATTGTAGTCGTCCTCACCAAAACCAGGGGCTGTATGGACAATACCAGTACCAGAGTCAGTCGTAACATGGTCACCAAGGATTACCAACTCATCTACAGCCGTATCCCATGGGTGGACTGTCACAATGTGGTTCAATTCTTGACCACGGTAGGTCGCCAAAACTTGAACATCCGCCCAACCAAATTTCTCAGAAAGACTATTCAATAATTCTGAAGCAACTACAAACTTACGAGATTCACCAGCTGGTTGTACCAATACATAATCAATATCTGCTCCAACTGTCAAACCACGAGAAGCTGTGATGGTAAATGGAGTAGTTGTCCATACAACGATGTAAGTATCTGTATCGAGCACACCTTTTCCATCTTTGACACGGTTAGCATAGTAAAGGGACGTTGAAAGCAAGTCATGATACTCAATTTCTGCTTCTGCAAGGGCTGACTCAGAAGACCATGACCAGTAAACTGGCTTGGCACCACGGTAGATATAGCCTTTTTTAGCCATTTCTCCGAAGACACGGATTTGAGCTGCTTCATAGTCTGGAGTCAAAGTCACATAAGGATTTTCCCAGTCACCAGAAACACCCAAACGTTTAAAGTCTTCACGTTGTTTATCAACTTGAGAAAGAGCGTACTCGCGGCAAAGTTTCAAGTACTCAACCAAGTCCATTTCTTTGCGTTTAACACCCTGTTTTGCCAAGACTTGTTCGATTGGCAGACCATGAGTATCCCAACCTGGGATGTAAGGGGCGTAAAACCCTGACATAGACTTAGAACGAACAATAATATCTTTAGAAATCTTGTTCATGGCATGTCCAACGTGGATATTTCCGTTTGCATACGGAGGTCCATCATGCAAGGTGAAATGTGGTTTCCCTTGGTTCAATTCTTGACGACGTTGGTAAAGTTTTGCTTCTTCCCATTCTTTTTGCCAAACTGGTTCTTTAGTTGGAAGACCAGCACGCATAGGAAAGTCTGTTTTCCCTAAATTGAGGGTTTCTTTAAGTTTCATTGTTACTCCTTTAATTTAAACTGACAAAATAAAAACCACGATTCGCAAAAAGGACGAAAATCGTGGTACCACCTTTGTTCGAAAAAAGACAGGGTCTCTTTTCCTCTTTTCCCGTAACGTGGGGGACGTCTAGTCTTACTGCTTTCGGACTAGATTGATTGAGAGGATAATCTAACCACTAGGGATTGCAGGACTCTCACCATCTCCCGCTCGCTGAAAATATAGTTGGTTGGATCTTGTTCTCACATTTTTTTATAGGATAAGAACAGATTCTTTATTTGCATCGTTCTCAGTTGCCGCAGTAGCTTCTACTTCAACTGACTCTTCATGCTGGTCACTTTCTTCTGTCTGTTGATTTTGTTGAGCTTCAAACTCAGCTAATTCTTTATTGCCAGCCTCGATACGAGCTTGCAATTCAGCAACCTCTTCTGGTGTGAATTGGCGAGTCATATCAATTGGTTCTTCCTCTGGTTGTAAAGATACAGTTTCACCAAGAACTTCACCCACCACCTCTTTAAAGGCTTCATCACTTGTCTGAAGGTAAGTAGCTGTTGGGCGAAGAATGTCTTCCCAATCAGATGACTCGACAATAGCCAATTGACTTTCAATCGTAGACTTGAGGCGTTGATGGAATACACGGCTCTTGTTCTTCAACTCTTCTGTCTCAACAGCCACTCTCTTCGCATTATCTGTAGCCTGACGGAGAATTTCATTTGCCTTGTATTTCGCTTCTTCAAGCAAACGCTGAGCATCTTGTTCAGCTTGTTGAATAATATTGTTTGAACGTTCTTGAGCAGCTTGTTTGACACGCTCAGCTGTATCTTGAGCAATCAAAACTGACTGACTCAAGGAATCCTTCATCTCATCAAAGTAAGACAAACGTTCTTCCAAACTTTTGATGTGTGTCTCTTTATCGTGATTACTACGAACCAAGTCTTCATAATCACGAACAACGATATCAAGAAACTCGTCTACTTCTTCTGGGTCAAAACCTCTAAATCTTGTGCCAAAGGTTTTATCTTTAATTTCTAACGATGTAATTGGCATACTTTTCCTCACTTACTTAATAAAAAATAGAATCATTAATTGCTTCTGGTTCTTGCTCGCTTGTTACTGTTCTCTTAGGAATATCATTCGTATAATAGGAAAGACGTTCTTCTAGTTTTTTGATATAGAGTTCAGTTTCATCTTTGTATCGAATCATCTCCTCTAATTCAAAGTAAATCTTATCAAGAAAGAGGTCAACTTCTTCCTGATTGTAGCCTCTGAATGTTCTTGAGAAAGCTTTATCACTTATTTCTTGTGGTGTAATCGACATATTTCTTCTCACTTGCTTAAAAGTAGCCGGACTGTTAGTTTTTTCTTATCCTTTTTGGTCTGACCATTGTCTTTGACAACTTTCAAACGACCAAACTTTCTCACACTGATCAAATCTCCAACTGCAACCTGGTAATCAGATTTTTCAATCACATGATAATTTACCTGGACAGATTTTTTCTCAATCAGTTGGCTAGTTTGATTTCTAGATAATTTCAAGGCACTTGATAAGAGGGCATCCAATCGAAAACTCGAAACTAAAATTTCTCGTTCTCTATAATCAATTTTAGACAAAATCCTATCGGTAAAAGGACGTTCCTCCAGCGATACAGGAAGTCTGCCAATCTTTCTTATTCCATCCTGAAAAAGAGGAATGAAATCACGATTGACAAAAATCTGTGCTCTCTTTTCATCTACCAAGATATCACCAAATAATTTCCGGTCAATCCCTAGTTGGTTGATGATTGTTCCCAATATTTTTCCATGACTCAGTTGCTCAAACTTACTCGGATAGCAAATTTCCAACAAGGCCATTTCAAAGTCTGATATCTCCGGTTCAAAGTAATCTGGATAGAGAAGAACTCGAACCGACTCTGTCGGAAGAAAATCACCACTACTTTGGCAACCCAGTCCATATGTCCCAGCTAGCACCCTCAAGATCTGTTCCTGATGGGGATTGATAAAAGGAGTAAGTACCGGCGCATAGGTATCTTCTACCCGCTTGATCCACTCTAACCCCTTATCAATAAAGGGAATATCATCTTGGGAAAAATGCTGATAAATGGCTCGATTTACTGTCATAGTAATAGGACTAGTCGTGTTAAGAGATTTCCAACAAACTGAATCAAAATCAGCGCTGCCCAAACCGTAAAATCAAGACCAGCAAATTGTAGATTGAGCTTACGAAGTGGCTCAATAACTGGGCGAGCAAGTCTGATAACTAAGCGACCTAGTTGGCTTTCATAGGCATTTGGAAACCATGAAAGAAGAGCAAATGCAACGAGAATGATGGAATAAATGCTAACCGCATTTTGGATTAAACGGATTAAGAAAATCATTATCTTGCTCTATTTCGTTTAATATCAAAACCAAACTCAGCGCTTTGTGATTCATCTGGAAGTTTGATATCTTCAATATTCACGACAACGTTGACAGGCGTCAATAGATACATCGTACTCGCAACTTTTTTCATATTCCCAGCTAAGACATGGCGGGCTCCGTCCAAGTAATCAAGGCAACGACGGGCTTGTACCTCTGTCATGTATTGGAAGTCAATCAAAATACTTTCATTGCCAGCCAACAAATCTACAATTTCAGTTGCATCTTCATATTTTCTTGGATAGCGAACGTCGATTGTCACTTTCTCATCTGAACGATGGCTTTGCATTGCCAATTCTTGCTGACGCGCATGAAGACGAGTAATATTTGCATCTTTTGCTGATCCTGACTGAGCAGGTGCTGGTAATTCTTTAGAAGATGAGATGGCTGGGCTAACTGTTTCCTCTTGTTGAGTCTGGTAGTTAGTCGTTTCTTCTCCGTCTTCTGTAAAATAATCTATAAATTTATCGAATCTATCTTTTAAAGACATAGCTCTCTCCTATTTAAAAAATGCTGTACCGATTCGAACAAAGGTTGAGCCGAACTGAATCGCTTCTTTAAAATCACGACTCATTCCCATGCTTAGCTCTATCATCGGCATATTAGGGATTTGTTTTTCTCTAATTTCTGCTTGCAGAGCCTGCGTATCCTTGAAAATTTCTTTCAATTCATCACTGTCTGCCTCAAAAGGAGCCATGGTCATTAAACCAACATACTCAATCTGATCTAACTTAGCCAATTCTGGCAAAAGTTCTAGCAATTCTTCTTTTGAAAACCCATGCTTGCTTTCTTCCCCAGAAATATTGACCTGCAAGAAACACTTGATAACATGATCTGTTCTCTTTTGAATTTCCTGGGCTAACTTTAGGGAGTCTAAAGCATGAAAGTAATCCACAAATGGGATTACTTCTTTCACTTTCCGTCTCTGTAGTGTTCCTATTAAATGCCAAGTAACTGGGTAATCTTTCAAGGCCTGATATTTTTCTAAAAATTTATCAACTCGATTTTCACCTATATGACGGACACCAAGCGGAAGCAAGGCTTCCGCTGTTTGTACATCTACATACTTTGTCACTGCGATTACTGAAACAGCATCTAGAGCACGGTTGGCTTCTTGACTAGCATCAGCTATTTGCTGAAAAACTAATTCAGTATTTTTTTTCAAATTCATTGATTAACGATTTTTGAAGAATGGAGGTGTATCCAATTCATCTTCATCTTGTGAAACTGGTGTTTCGAAGCGTTCTACTGGTGAAACAACGGGATCTGTTTGGCGAACAATAGACTCACGACGCAAGTCCCAGTCTCCAAAAGCAGACGCTTGGTTTGTTTCAAAACGACGTGGACTTGATTTAGGCAATTCTGCTGTCTCTTCCAAGTCGAATTGACGGTCAAATGTGTGCGCTTGTGGAGCTTTAGTTGTTGGACGTCCAACTGGTTGGTTGTTACGAGCTCCAACTACTTTTTCCACTCGCTCTTGACGAACACCTGTCGCTACAACTGTAACACGGATTTCATCCTTCATGCTTTCGTCAATTGATGTTCCAAGCCAGATGTTTACACCTTGACCAGCTGCTTGGTTGACGATTTCTGAAGCTTCTTCTGCTTCAATCAAAGTCAAGTCAAGACCACCAGTAACGTTGACGATGACATCCTCTGCTCCATCGATAGTTGTTTCAAGCAGTGGAGAGTAAATTGCTTTACGAGCCGCTTCAACAACGCGTTCTTCACCACTACCGATACCGATACCCATAAGAGCATTTCCTTTGTTTGCCATTACAGTTTTCACGTCAGCAAAGTCAAGGTTAATCAATCCTGGGTTCGTGATCAAGTCAGTAATCCCTTGAACACCTTGGCGAAGAACGTTATCTGCTTCGCTAAGAGCTTCAAGAAGTGGCGTTTTCTTATCAACGATTTCAAGCAAGTTGTTGTTAGAGATAATCAACAAAGTATCAACATGCTCGCGAAGTTCGTTGATTCCTTCTACAGCGTACTGACCACGTTTGCTTCCTTCAAATCCGAAAGGACGTGTCACAACACCAACTGTAAGAGCACCAAGATCTTTGGCGATACGTGCAATAACAGGGGCTGCACCTGTACCAGATCCACCACCCATACCTGCAGTGATAAAGACCATGTCTGCTCCAGTGATAGCTTCCGTCAAAGCTTCTTCACTTTCTTCTGCAGCTTTACGTCCAACTTCTGGACGACCTCCAGCACCCAAACCACGAGTCAATTTAGGACCAAGTTGGATAACTGTTTCTGCTTTCGTACTACTAAGGGCTTGTACATCAGTGTTGGCTGCGATAAATTCTACACCAGCAACACCTTCGTCAACCATGCGGTTAATGGCATTACCACCACCACCACCGACACCAATTACCTTAATAACTGCGCCTTGAGCTGCTGCTGTATCAAATGAAAATGTCATAATTTCTTATCCTCTTTTATTCATCAAACATGCTTCCGATCAAACCACGGAAACGTTCTGTTAGCTTCGGTTTACTTTGAGAACTTGCTTGGAATTCTTCCTTGGGAGCAACTGGAGCTTCCTGCACAGTTTCAGCTGGAGTTGCTTGTGCTGGACTTGGTTGCGCTACTGGATTCAAACGTTGATTTGGAATGCCAAAGTTGATTGGTTTTTGACGAAGGAATTCATCTCCTTTAACTGCTTTTTGGGCAAGAAGATTGACTTCAGTCAATTTACCAGCAAACTCAGACAAGCTAATCACGTGCGCAAATGCAGGGTTGCGAATTCCAACTTGATTTGGTACATAGAGTTTTACGCGAACACCAAATACTTCTTGAGCTAATTCAACAATTCCTGGTAAAATTGCATTTCCACCGATAAGGACGATACCTCCTGGCAAATCCAACAAGTGTCTTCTTTCCAACTCTTGTTTGATTTGGTCGAAGATATGTTTGATGCGTGCTGAGATAATTTCTGCCAAATAGCTTTCTGTTACTTCAACAGGTTCTACTTCACCAATTACTTCAACTTGGAAAGTTTCGTTACTTGCAAGTGGAACGTAAGCTTCACCATAGTTCAGTTTCAAACTTTCTGCAATTTTTTGAGAAGTTTTCAAGACTTTAGAAATGTCTTTAGTAACGTAATCTCCACCTTCTTGGTAGATGTTAGTGAACTGCAATTCTTGGTTACGGATAGTCGCTACAGTAGTCTGACCTCCACCCATGTCAATGACAGTCGCACCAAATTCACGTTCACCTTCATTGAGAACGGAGTTCACGATTGCCAAAGGTGAAATAATCACATTATCAACATGAATGCCTACACGCTCAACTGTCTTGCGAAGATTGTGTAGAATTGTACGAGGACCTGTGTAAAGCAGACCACGCATTTCCAAACGAACACCCATCATACCACGAGGGTCACGGATGCCTTGGAATCCATCCACGATGAATTCTTCTGGAATAAAGGTAATCACTTCACGGTCAGGAGTCATGCTCTTTGTCAAAGCTGATTTGACAACATTTTCAACATCTTGATCTGTGATTTCTTTAGTATCTGAAGTTACAGGAATCATTCCTTGTGTTGGTTCAACCTGCAAGAGGTTTGCTGGAAGGCCAACGTTAACAGACTTAATAGAAATACCCGCTTTCTCTTCTGCCTGTGTGATTGCAGATTTGATTGCTGAAGCAGCTGCTTCAATATCAACAATAATTCCGTCTTTTACACCTTTACTTTTGGCATTACTAACACCAATTACATTTACTTCGCCATCTCTATGCTCAGCTACTAGCACTTTAATCGAGCTAGTTCCGATATCTAAGCCTGTAAAAAAACCATCTCTAGTCATTACATCGCATCCTCTCTGTCTTCCAAGTTTCTCACTTCTATTTAATAACTATGTTTGGGCATAGCTATTCAAAGAATATTATAACACAAAAAATCTTATTGTGCTTAGATTTTGATAAATTTCCTAGTCATTTTTCACTTTTTATTTCTATTTTTTTATCTTAACAGCCTTACTTTAAAAAAGTATCGTTTTTTACAAAAAAAGAAAGCTTATACTTAAGCTTTCTTCACAAGTATTTTTTCTGCTTTCTGCTCTAAAAAAACTTCTAATACTTTCTTGGTCAAACTAATAGCTGTAGCTAATATCAGCGACACAATCAGATAATTAGTAACTAAGCCATGATCACCAACCAATGGTGGCTTTGTCAAGAACCCATAATCTCCTCCAGTCACTAAATTAACCACAAAAATTAGAGCATTAAGTGAAAAGGTTAATAAAACAATCCGCTTAACATCCAATAATCTAGAGTCATACTGTCTAAATAAGTAAACCAAAGAATTCCCTAGAAGAGCTAGGTGACCAAAAATGAAAGACAGGATGGCTATGTGGGGAAAAGGATAGGCATCTGGTACTGGATAAACAAAAGCTGCCAGCGTTCCAAAAATTCCAAGTAGAGAAAAATATTGCTTGTACATTGACTTACCAGGAAGTAATAGCACTACAAACATCGCCATACGACAATGATAAAATGGTAAACTTTCTGACAGCGGCATGTGATTTCCCCAGTACCAACTATAGAGAAGAATCAACTGGACAGCTTGTAAAATTTGGAAAAAACGTTGATAGACTTTTTTATCGTAATAGCGATAAGAAGCATAGAAGGTCAAAGCTAATAAAGTAAATATACTTACATACCAGACAAGATCAAATTGGGGTGGTTCTGTGGCTTTCGTCGTAAAGAAAATATCCCATAAATTCATTTAATATTCCTCATTATATTTCAAAATCTTCTCACATATTATACCATGCCAATAGAAAAAAATGAATTCAGAAATACGATAATAATCTTCTCAGTCAAAATATTGGTCTCTTTGTCCTTGATGAATCTGCCAAAGAATCTCCATTTGTTCTTTTGTGATGCGTTTTTCAGATAAGGCTGGCAATTGGTCAATGGCAAAAAATTGAAGCTCAGCAATTTCTTGATTCTCTTGAAATTGTCCATCAAGAAGTTGGCATTCAAAGACAAACTTTGCATATTGTTTGCTCTGCAGTTGGAAACGATTGGTGTCAAAAACTGCAAGTAACCTTTCAGCTTTTGCTGTAAAGCCGGTTTCTTCTTCAATTTCTTTAAGAATATTTTCGGTTGGAGAATAGCCAACTTCACCAAAACCACCTGGCAAAGCCCAACTATCCTCCCCTTTTCCTCTAACTAAACAGACTTTTTCATCCTCAACAATCCAAGCACGGACGTCCATCAGAGGAGTTGCATAAGCGGACGTTGGTTTCAAGACTTCTGCCACTTCTTCTGCATCGAGGTCTGATACCTGATTCAACATTTCAGATAACAGGATTCGCAAGTCCTCGTAGCGCTCACGGTCGAAAGGATCTTTTGTAAAGGTTAATCCAGTATCCGTAATGGCTAGCATTCTTTGCAGATACTTGGTAAAATCACTTGCATTCATTTTCTAAACTTTCTACCAGCTTGGCTAGATTCATGGAGTTCGATCCTTTGAGCAAAATTTGGTCATTGGCACCGAGTCTTTCCTTAACCTGCTTGACTAGGTCTTCAAATTGATCCTCGTCAGCTGTTTTCTTGAAGTAGAAAACGTGACCGATCGGGAACATTTGACTAGCCAATTGGCTTAATTCCGCAATATCTTCTCCATAGAAAATCACGGTATCCAGTACATCTGGGGAAAGACTTAAAATCATCTGGTTATGGAGTTGGACAGACTGGTCGCCGAGTTCCTTCATATCCGCTAAGACAGCGATTTTCTTGCCCCCTTCATTAGCTGGAATGGCAGAGAATGTCTCCAAAATCAACTTCATAGCAGTTGGATTGGCATTGTAGACATCTGACAGGATATCTGCTCCATTGGCTGCTTTCTTCCACTCAGTACGATTACGGGTCAATTCTAGGTTCTGAAAGGCCTGATGAATCTGTTCCTCTGAAACTCCTTCTTGTAGAGCCACATAAGCAGCAATCATAGCATTGGTGGCATTGTACTTACCTGTCACTGGCAAATCGAGGGCTTGTCCCAAAAAATTAGCTTTAAAAGTTAGACTATCCTTGCGCTCAATCAAGTCTGTAATTTCCAATTCTGTCCCTTGCCCAAAACGGACCACTTTTTTATCTGTAGGCAAGTAGTCCTCTACGATCGGGTCAGCTGGTGCCAAAAGCAAAGAATCTGGTGCCATACCATCAGCAATTTGCATCTTCCCTTTAGCAATCTCCGAACGGTCTTTGAAAAAGGCCAAATGAGCCTCTCCAACCAAGGTCACAATGGCTGTCTTAGGATGAGCCAATTCAGACAAGAGATGGATATCACCCAAGTGATCCTGCCCCATCTCCAAGACCAGCTTTTCTGTTCCTTCAGGCATATGGAGAACCGTGTAGGGAAGGCCAATCTCGTTATTGTAATTGCCTTGAGTTTTGTAGGTTTTGTAGGTTGTTGACAGTAAGTGCGCCAACATATCCTTGGTCGTTGTCTTGCCATTTGAACCCGTAACAGCAAAGACATCAACAGCTGTCTTTGCAAGATAGTAGGCTGCGAGAGTTTGAAAGGCAGACAACACGTCGTCTACTAGAATGTAGGGATGATTTGCAACCTCTTTCTCAGACAAAGTTACTACTGCACCATTTTCAAAAGCTGTTTCGATAAAGTCATGACCATCACGCGCACCTTTAAGTGGCACAAACAAATCACCTGTCCCAATCAAACGACTGTCAAACTCAGCCTTTTCTAACTGAGCATCCGCAAAAAGACTAACATCATTTTTAGCTCCAACAGCTTGGGCAACTTCATGGATTGTTAATTTCATTTCTACTCCTTTAAAAAGGGTTGAAGTCCGAGAACTCGACTCACCTTGCAGTGATCGTTCTGGCTTCTACCCTCTCTTTCATTTTATAGCAAATGCGCTTCGCGCTTGTCAAAACTTTGCTTAGCAAGGTCAACCAAACGCTCGATTAGTTCTGGGTAGCTGATTCCCATATTGTCCCAAAGTAGTGGATACATAGACCACTGGGTAAAACCTGGCATGGTATTAAGCTCGTTTAGGAAAATCTCGCCCTTATCTGTATAGAAGAAATCACAACGAGACAGACCGAGGCCACCAATCGCACGGAAGGCTGTTTCTGCATTATGACGCATGACAGCTACCACATCATCACTAATCTTTGCTGGGATGTCCATGGTAATCTTGTTATCGATATATTTGGCATCATAGTCATAAAAGGCAACATCCTTGACCACTTCACCCGGCAAAGTGCTCTTAACATCGTAGTTGCCCAAGAGACCAACCTCGATTTCACGCGCATTTACCCCTTGCTCTACCAAGACACGGCTGTCATATTGGAAGGCGAGTTCCAAGGCTTGACGGAGTTCTTCTTGGTTTTCAGACTTAGAAATACCGACACTTGAACCCATATTGGACGGCTTCGTGAAGACTGGATAAGTCAATTTTTTTTCAACTTCAGCGATTTTAGCAGTCACATCATCGCCTTCAACGATGGCCACATAAGGTACTTGGGCAATCCCAGCAGACTCCAAGACACGCTTGGTCGTGATTTTATCCATGGCAAGACTGGATGACAAGATGTTACAACCAACGTAAGGCATTTTCAAAACTTCTAAGAATCCTTGAACTGAGCCATCTTCTCCCATCGGACCGTGAAGAACTGGAAAGACCACTGCACCTTCTTCGTAGATGGCACTTGGCGCGATTTTCTTGTCCCAGTCAATGGTCTTATTAGTCATGAGACGATCTTCTTGACCTGGAGTCTGGCTAAATTCTTGCGTTTTAATAAAGTCACCTGACTGGCTGATGAAGAAAGTCTTGACTGTGAAACGGTCGTAGTTGACCGCACGCATAACACTTTCAGCTGAAAGGACAGAGACTTCACGCTCTGCACTACGCCCACCGTATAAAAGAATAATCGTTTGTTTCATATTGCTTGTCCTAATTCTAATAGAATACTCGTTCTTTAGTATATCATATTTGCTTCTTTTTTGAAACTTGAACATGGTACTAGAATTCAAGAAACATAAAAGAGACCTATAACATCAAAGTCGGTCTCCTTAATTTTCTTATGAATAAATTTAGTTCGTAAATTTGTCTACTCCTACAACTCTGTCCGATTTTCAATGGCTCGTAAGAGTGTGACTTCGTCCGCATACTCGATATCTGCTCCCACGGCTAGACCTCGTGCTAGGCGAGTGACCTTGATGCCAGCTGGCTTGAGGAGACGAGAGAGATACATCGATGTCGCTTCTCCATCCGCTGTCGCATTGGTTGCCACGATCACTTCTGAAACCTCACTATCCATAAGACGAGTCATGAGACTCTTGAGGTTGATATCGTCTGGGCTGATACCATTCATCGGAGAAATGAGGCCGTGTAAAACATGGTAAAGTCCGTGGTATTCTTGGATGTTTTCCATAGCAGCAACATCTCGGCTATCCTCCAGAACCAGAATCGTAGACTGGTCACGGCTAGGATCGGTACAGATAGAACAAGGATCATCATCGGTCAAGCGTCCACAAATAGAGCAATAGGTCAATTCACGCTTGGCTGCAAGAAGATTTTTTGCAAATTCATTGACGTCATCATCCGACATCCCAATGGTATAAAAGGCCAGTCGAGTTGCTGTCTTAATCCCGATACCCGGAAGTTTAGAATAACTGTCAATCAGCTTAGCTATAGGTGTTGGGTAAAGCATGGCTTCCTTTCTAGTTCATTGGATGGTGTTGGTTGTATAGATTGATAATGTCGCGAGCAATCGAAGGTCCGACACCATTAGTTAGATTCGTATTATGCGGGAAAACAACTGCGACTGCAATCTGCGGATTATCGGTTGGCGCATAGGCTACGGCGTTGGTATTGTCGGAATTTTGGCCGCCATTGACGTAACTTTCGGCTGTACCGGTTTTTCCGCTGATGGAGACTGCTGCCCCATTTGAAAAGGCACGACCTGTCGTAAGAGCACTTGTCCCGTGCGATACTTGGTAAAATCCTTGTTGCAAGATAGACATGTCAGACTCAGAAATATTAATCTTATTCATTTCCGTGCTGTCATTTTGCTTAATGAGTTCTCCTAGACCGCCTTGTTCGTTGTTGTCGTAGACTCCTTCCACGATATGAGGAGCTAAGCGGACACCATTATTGGCAATCGTTGCTACATACTGAGCTAACTGCATCGGTGTGTAGTTATCAAACTGCCCAAAGGCATTATTTAGATAGTTGGCCAAATCGTAGTCTTTAGGAATAAAGCCTGTTGACTCATCTGGTAAATCGATCCCTGTTGACACGCCCAAACCATATTCACCAAAGGTTGAACGAAGTTTTCCCATGGCAGATTCAAGATTGTTGGTTCCTACTGTCATATTCGGCTGATAAGTTTGCCCCATGATGCCAAGAGCTGTCTGGACCATGTAGGTATTGGATGAATACTCCAAGGCCTCAACGGCTGTAATCGGGAAAGAACCGTAATAAGGGGTATACCAGGAATTGATCGGAGCAGAACCTTGGAAGACGATTGGTTGATCTGTCAGGGTTTGATTTCCTGACAAGACTCCATTTTCCCAACCAGAGCTAAGGGTTGCTGCCTTAACAACAGATCCTGGCACAAAGACGTTGGTTATTGTTCCAAGCGAATCTGAACTTAATTTACCGGATTCGACATCATGCTTGACACCCGACATCGCCAAAACTGCACCGGTTTTAGGATTGAGGGCTACGGCGTAGACTCCTTCAGAGTATTTGGCTCCACCGTTACCCAACTCTGAGTTGAAGTAGCTCTTGAGTAGGTCGTCCACACCATTCTGGAAAGCTAGGTCAACCGTTAACTTGATGTTGTTTCCTTTGCTTCCTTCTTCGATATTTTCCACACTTTCCATATTTCCGTGTTTGTCGAGGTGGATTTCCTTGACGGAGCGTTTGCCTTGAAGAACATCTTCATATTGCTTTTCAAGATAGGAAGTTCCCACTCGGTCATTGAGAGAATAGCCTTTTTTGAGATAGGCATCAACTTCTTCTGCTGGAAGTCCTGACTTCTCATTTGAAACGCTACCGACGATTGTCGATAAAGATGTATCCAGTACTTTACGATCCCATGAAGTTGAAATACTGATACCTGGTAATTCCTTGGATGCTGATGCAACGAGAGCAACTTGGGTATCATCTAAGGCATCCGTAGAAATGGTTCCCGTTGCAAAATTTTCAACAGCATTGAGCTGACTAAAGAGATAGATTTCCTTTTTCTGGTCATCTGTATAATTAAGTTGACTCACGTCAATGCTTTCAACCGCATTATTGTAAAGTGTCGCTTCTGATAAACGATTCCCATCTGAATCCAGGCGTTTATCGCTTGGCAAGGATTCGACTGTTTTTTTGTAAATATCCTGGTCCGCCAAGTAGTAGTCTGCAATCTGTCGATCTGTCAGATCAGGGGAGGTTACATTTACATATGTAAGGAGTTTCTTGGCTGTCTCCTTCAATTCAGCTGCCGTCATTTTATTGTTTCGTGTGAAAGAAACAACCTGCTTGACAGTGTTTTCTACCAAGGGTTTCCCTGCTGCATCATAGATCTGTCCACGAGCTGAACTGGTTGTCACCCTTGTTTGGCTGGCTGAGGCCAATTTTGTTTCATAGAAATCTTTATTGAGCACCTGCATGTATAACAAACGACCAATAATGGCCATAAAGAGCAGGATGACAATCGCAAATAGTAAATTAAGCCGAATCGGAATCGAATGGCTATTAAATTTTCTCATACAACTAAGACTCTTTTCTAGAAAAATTCCCGATTTCCACCTTTATTTTCCCTAAAATAATAGAGTAAATAGGTGAATCTCAGTACATTTCATTGTACCATATTTTACGGAGAAACTCTTGGAAAAGTCGAAGCATTTTTTGACTTTTAACTGAAAATGCCTTTTTATTTGGTTATCCTATTTTCTATGATATAATGATAGTAATAGTTAGGAAAGCGTTAACCTTTAAGACTTTGACTCATAAAAAGGAGCCTCATGAACAAGCCAGATATCGCAACCATAATCGACCTCCATTTTGAAGAATTAACCGAGCTCGAGCAAGAAATCGCTCGCTATTTTTTGCAAGCTGAAACGATCCAAGATGATCTCTCTTCTCAGCAAGTTACCCAGAAATTACATATCTCCCAAGCAGCCTTGACCCGCTTTGCCAAAAAGTGTGGTTTTACAGGCTACCGAGAGTTCGTCTTTCAATACCAGCATCAGGCTAGTAAACCGGACACTCATTCGCACAAACACAGTCCTTTGACCAAACGTGTTTTACGAAGCTACAGTATCATGCGAGAACAAACTCAGGATTTGATCGACGAAGAACAACTGGAACGAGTTGCCCAATTAATCGATGACGCAGAACGAGTTTACTTCTTTGGGACGGGAAGTTCTGGTCTGATAGCCCGTGAAATGAAACTCCGTTTTATGCGATTAGGTGTGGTCTGTGAAGCTTTGACCGACCAGGATGGCTTTGCTTGGACGACCAGTATCATGGATGAAAACTGTTTGGTGCTTGGCTTTTCTCTATCAGGAACTACTCAATCCGTCCTCGATAGTTTGTTGGATGCCAAGGAAATGGGGGCCAAGACCATTCTCTTTACCAGCGCTCCAAACAAAAATAGTCAGGCCTATACCGAAACAGTCCTTGTCGCAAGTCATAGTCAATCTTCTTACATCCAGCGTATTTCCGCTCAACTCCCTATGCTCATTTTAATAGATTTGATTTATGCCTACTTTTTAGAAATCAATCGCGAGAGCAAAGAAAAAATCTTTAACAGCTATTGGGAAAATAAAAAGCTCAACGGCTATCGTAGACAAAAACGCGTTAGAAAATCCTAGTTTGGCTCAACCAAACTAGGATTGTTTTGTTATGAAATGGTAATAGACTCATAGGTGGGCTTGCCAATCTTTCTCCTTGCGCTAATGCTTTTTTATCTGGGCTTTTCAATTCTTCCATAAATCTTCCATTCCATTTTTGAATGTTTGACATCAAAAAAAGGAAGTAGCGACTATGTGCTGCTTTTACTTCCTCTCTAATTTTATTTAATTATTTTGCTTCGACAAAGTGAGTTTTAGATTTTAACCCTTCAGGAACATAAAATGAGCTATTCTCCTGAAGTATGTTCTATAAGTTTATAGTTTAATGCAGAGTGTAGCGATATAATCATTTCCATACCGTGATAATCGATGTCTTTTGTCACATGATTCATAAAAATCGATCATAGCGAGACCGTTTTTTAGTTGTCCTCTAATCTGTGTTTCTAAGGTATGGCTAAATTCATATCCATATTCTGGATTGATGGTGATTTTGCCTTCCTCTTCAAGCTCTCTTGAATTAAAAGGTAGTGAAAACTTTAACAGTAATTCCTCATCGGGTTTGTCCCATACAGTGTCAGCATCATACATGTAGATCCAGGGATTCATAAATCCGACCATTAACAAACCGCCCTTTTTCAATACGCGAGAGGCTTCTTTATACATGTTTTCTAAATCTTCTATGTATACATTTGAAACCGGATTAAAAACAATATCAAAAGTTTCATTTTCAAATGGAAATGGTTTTGTCATATCACCTTGAACGGTATTGATTTTTAAGCCTTCTCGTTTTGCAACCATTTCATCTCTTTCTAATTGTGATTTAGAAAAATCCATAATGGTGACATCATAACCTTTTGCAGCAAAAACGGGACCCTGCTGTCCACCACCACAAGCTAACCCTAATATCTTTTTCCCGTTTGCTTTTTCAAACCATTCTATCGGAACTTTTTTCCCAACAGTTAAGGCAACAGAAATTGGATGTTTTCTAACTTCTTCTAATTCTTCCTGTGTCAATGGCTCAGTATAGTCGTTTTTTACATTATTCCATCTATTTTCATTTAATTTTATATAATTACTCATCTTATAATCTCCTCGTAATTTTATATGATTTCGATTTCAGGTGAATAGGTTGCCATCACAGTTTTTTCACCTCTACAAATTCTAATTTGTCAATTTTTCGTCCATCTCATTATATCATTTTTCCACATTTTCCCATTTAGTCAAGCTAAATATCAATTAAATGGATGATAGAATTGCTCTCGCCTTGTAGTTCATCATCTAGTCTTAACTTCTTATGCAAGGTGGTTATTTTCTCCTAGTTTCTCACGATTACCTCCTTTGGCTCAAATTTTCAATAAAAAAAGAATTAAGCAAAACAGTTTTCACTCGAGTAGTGATTCCGTGTTCTGCTTAATTCTATAGTTCCAAACTAGGATTGTTTTGTTTTGAAATGATAATAGGCTCCCAACATCCCTGCTGTATTTTGGTGATGGGCAAATTCCAATCGTGTTTTTTCAGCTAGGCTTGGCACCAAGGCCGCCTTCAAGGCTGTACGGATCTTCGGTTTGAGGATAGCCTCTTGTCCCATGATACCTCCACCGAGAATGACCACTTCTGGATTGGCAACGTAGCAAATATTTGCCAGACCTTTTCCTAAATAGTCTACCATGCGGTCAATGCCAGCCATACAGATCTTGTTTCCTTCGGTAGCTTCCTTGAAAATGCGTCGGCCATTCCACTGATCAACTGAATCTCCATGAGCTGTTGCTACATACTCAACCAAGGCTGTCGTAGAAGCAAGATCCTGAAAAGCTCCATCCTGCATGTGCATGTAACCGACTTCGCAGGCCGAATTGCTAAATCCATGGAAGACTTTCCCATCCATAATCAAGCAACCACCGATACCTGTTCCAATGGTCAAGCAAAGTGTGATACTCGCTCCCTTGCCTGAACCAGATACTGCCTCAGCCAGACCTGCACAGTTGACATCATTTTCAATTTCACAAGGAATCGCAAAACTCGTCTCGATTTCCTTCTTGAACTGGGTTCCTGCATAGTTGGGAATCTGAGGACCAGCGTAGAAAATCTCACCCTTATCTGGATCCACCATCCCAGCAGAAGAAATGGCAACACCTGCTACTGGGCCTTTTTCTAAATAGCTGGCTACGATATCTTTTGTCTTTTGTAAGATATGAGGTCCACCCTTATGCGCCTCGGTTGGCATTTCATGCGATTCAACAAGTTGGCCTTCTTGGTCAATCAAACCATATTTGATATTGGTTCCACCGATATCAATTGCAACGTAGTGTGTCATAAATACCTCCTTATGGATTAGAGGAAGCGCTCCTTGGTTTCACGAATCAATTGCGCTGCTGCTTCTACAACTGGTCGATCTTCTTCAGTCACTGGCGTCAATGGTGAACGAACTGAACCAATGTTCAAGCCTTCATTGATTTTCAAGACTTCCTTAATCACACCGTACATATTTCCATGTGCAGAAGTGAGTTTACCAATGATTGCATTGATAGCGTATTGCAATTCACGCGCTGTTTCCAAGTCTTTCTCAGCAATCAACTGATTGAGTTTCAAGAAGAGTTCTGGCATCGCACCATAAGTACCACCGATACCAGCCTTAGCACCCATGAGACGGCCACCTAGGAATTGTTCATCTGGGCCATTGAATACGATGTGGTCTTCTCCACCAAGGCTGACAAAGGTTTGGATATCTTGAACTGGCATAGAAGAGTTCTTAACACCGATAACACGTGGATTCTTCAACATTTCTGTGTAGAGGCTTGGAGTCAACGCAACACCCGCTAACTGAGGAATGTTGTAAATCACGTAATCTGTGTTTGGAGCTGCAGCACTGATATCGTTCCAGTATTTGGCAACTGAGTACTCAGGCAAGCGGAAGTAAATCGGTGGAATCGTTGCAATAGCATCTACTCCCAAGCTTTCTGCGTGGCGAGCAAGTTCCATACTATCTTTGGTATTGTTGCAAGCTACGTGAGCGATGATAGTCAATTTGCCCTTGGCAACTGCCATGACTTCTTCCAAAATCAACTTGCGATCTGCCACACTTTGGTAGATACATTCACCAGAAGAACCATTGACATAGAGACCTTGAACACCCTTATCAATGAAGTATTGGACCAAGGCGCGCGTACGCTCTGGACTGACTTCTCCTTGATCATCATAACATGCGTAGAAGGCTGGAATGACACCTTCGTATTTTTTCAAATCTGACATAGATTTTCTCCTAAGATTTCTTTTTTTCTGCTGAGAGCAGTTCTATTTTTTACAAGTTTAGTATACACCTTGTGAAAATCGCTTTCAATATCTTGTATACACTTAGATTTTAGTTTCTACTTGTATTTTAGAAACTGTAACGATTGAAAGTAGTTTCAGAAACAAGTCATCCTACTGGTATTTGGCGAAAATTTTCTCCATCAATCCTGCTTGGAGAAAGACCAGCAAACCAAAACCAAAGAGGATAAAGGCTGACCCACCCAAAAGGAGAGTGAAGGCGGATAGATAAAGAACCATCACTATGAGAAAGAGAATAGCTAACATGAGGAAGAACCATGGAAAGTTAAAACTTGCCAAGATAAGCCCTTTTTGCAGCACTTCTTTCCAAGACAAATCATAGCGCGCAGCGATGGGATAACTAGCTAGCATCACCAGAGTGACGAAGATGAGAATCCCCAAACAAATAGCTTTCACAACCTGGAAAGGCAAAGCTGTCTGACCCCAGAAGAGATAGAGATCTAGAAGGCTTAATGACACAATGCCTAACTCCAGCAAACCTAACTGGAAACCCAGTTTCAGATTTTGCTTGAAGGCTCTTAGATAAGTTCTAAAGACTGGTACCCGTCTGCTTCTCTTAATCTCAAACATGGTTTCATAGAGGCTGATTTTTGCCACTCCAATCGTCACGATGGGCAAACAAGAGACGACAAAAAGAAGATTGACTGTCACGATATCCAAGACCTTCTCACTGAAACGCATGAGAAAATTATCTGTATCAAATGCTGCCTTGATAAGGCTTACCCCTTTTTGTGCCATGTTTGCTCCTCCTAATTCTTTTAATCAATCAAAATTTTAAAGAGATATTTGCGAACCTTTTCTTCCATCCCTGCGTAGCCATTTGGCTGATGCGGTTCTCCTGGGAAGAAAATCGCAAAATTGTGATAACCCAACAAGAGTGGGTAGCGTTCATGACAATGGACAAAACCAATGTCGCTCGCTTCATCGAATGCTACCGCCTCGTCTTTGATACGTGAACCGTAGCTCGAATATTCATGCCCTTCTACCAGCAAATGCAAGTCTGCATAGTTCTTATGATGCTCAAATTGATCATTTTCAGCTTGATTGAGGACATTTTCCTGAACAACTAGAAAGACCTTATCCCCGTCAATCTCATACTTACCGATTTCGAAAGAATCCTTACGGTGCTGATAGAGATAGTCGATAGCCTTGTCTAGATTAGGATGGATTCCCTTGTAAAAGGCGATGTTTTTCAAATCGTCAAAAATCATACTGTTTCCTTCGTTTCTGATAGTTACTAGTTTTCAGTTCCGATTCATCTTTTCTCTATTTCCCTGTAATAATGCGGACGGAAGCAAATTTCTTCGGTATTTCATTCCTAATTTTTGAGCCTTTTGCTCTTTCATCGTCAGTCTCAAAAATTCCGTCTAAGATAAGCGTAAGATGCTTATCTTAGATACCACTAAAGCGGGAAATAGTTACCATAAAACGAACCTACTCTAACTAGTATCATGAAAAGAGTTCATTCTTAAGTTTATAAGTGTCTGACAAAACTTCACGAAGTAACTGCATACTCTCCATTTTGTAGACACTTATAACTCTATATTTCCATGGCATGTCAAGACCACTTCTGCAATCTTGATACACTAATTTACTTTTCTTAACCTTTGACCGCTCCCATAGTAATACCCTGAGTGAAGGATTTTTGGAAGACAAGGAAGACGGTTACGATTGGCACGGCTGCAAGAGCTGCACCCGCCATGATCAAACCATAGTTGGTTGCCATTTCGGCCTGCATGGTCGCAACCCCGAGTGAGATGGTCAAGTTTTGACGTGAAGTCAACATAACCAACTGCATAAAGTAGTCGTTCCAAGTATTGATGAAGGTAAAGATCGCAAGAGCTGCAAATCCTGGTTTCACAATAGGGAAGGCTACGCTCCAGAAGGTACGAATCTCACCACAACCGTCGATTTTAGCTGATTCAAGCAATTCTGTCGGGATATTTTCACTGAATTGTTTCATAAGGAAGACCCCAAATGGCCATCCGATCAAAGGCAAAATCACTGCCCAAAGTGTATCGTGAATTCCCATGAAATTGACGATACGTACCAATGGTACAAGGACAACTTGTTTTGGAAGAGCCATGGCAGCGATAAAGACTGCAAAGAGGATGCGTTGACCATAGAAACGTTTCTTAGCCAAGACATAACCTGCTAGAGAAGAGGTTGCACAGACTAGGAACATGGTTACCAGTGAGATAAATACAGAGTTCCACATCCACTGCATAGCAGGGTTTTGCACCATGAGTTGTTGGAAATTTTCCATGGTTGGCATTTTAGGGAACCATTGTGGTGGAATCATAATGGTATCAGGCTGTGATTTGAAGGCCCCTGTCAAGATCCAGTAGAATGGAAAGATGAACAGCACGGTCAACAAGAGCAAGATAATCGTTGAAATAACAGTGAAAGCTGTTAAGGGTTTCTTTTGTGTAGGTTGCATAACTGTCTCCTTTCTTTAGTATTCTACGTCGTTTCCGAGGATCTTGAATTGAGCAAAGCTGACAATGGCAATCATCACTGCCAAGAAGACACCGATGGTATTTGCATAGCCGTATTCTGTCAATTGGAAGGCTTTTTCGTAAAGGTAGTACATCAAGGTACTTGTTGAGTAGTTTGGACCACCAGAAGTCAAGAGCTGAATCAAGGCGAAACATTGGAATGAGTTGATGGTTGTGATGATCGCGATGTAAAGAGTTGTTGGAAGAAGGCTAGGCCATTTGATCTTCCAGAACACTTGGAACTCAGTCGCACCGTCAACACGCGCTGCTTCAACAAGTGAGTTGTCAATATTCCCCATAGCAGCGATATAAAGGATAATCGGTTGACCAACAGATGTTGTCAAAAGGATGATCATAATCGCTAGTAAAGCCCAGTTTTTGTCACCCAGCCAAGAAATGTTTTGGCTAATGATATGGCTTGACTTAAGGACAAAGTTTAGAATCCCTGATAGTGGATCATAGATCCATTTCCATACAACCGTTACGGCAACACTACCTGTAACTACAGGAAGGAAGAAGACGAAACGATAGAAAGAACGGGCAATGGCATTTTGATGATAGGTTTGAGATGCTACAAAGAGCGAGAAGAGAACCACAATCGGAACAGATCCAATAACCAGGATAACGGTATTGATCAAAGACTTCACAAAGACAGGGTCTTTAAACATGCGAATGTAGTTGTCCAAGCCCACAAACTCAAATTTAGTCATGGAGTAGTTAAAGAAACTTGTAATGAATCCCATAATCATAGGAGCCAAGACAAAGATGACAAAGAAGAATAACACTGGTGCTAGGAAAGCGTAGGAAATCACTGTTTCCCGCATACGAATTTTATTGACTTTCACAGTCGGCACCTCTCTTTCAAATAGAATAGTTTTTGATTTTCTTGAACTGTTTTAAAACCAAAATGAAATTTTTTAAGATTCGCTTATGTAAGAACTTCATTTTAATTTCGTGACAGTTCCTACCATTTCAAACAAAAGTCCCCCTTTTCTTACACCGTAGTGCACAGGGAAAAGGGGGGAATCAATCTGACTTAGTGCTTATTGTTTTGTAGCTTTTTTGATGGTTTCGTTAGCTTTTTCAGTGAAGGCTTTCAAAGCATCCGCTGGTTTTTCGTCACCATTTGATACAGATTGCAACATTGGGAACCAAAGTGTTCTCATTTCAGCAAATCCATCGATAGTGTTGTAGTATGGTGAGTAGTATTTAGTCCAGCCACTGATTGTTTCCATACGTTTGTCTTCATAAAGTTTGCCAAATGAAGTACGAACTGGGAAGGCACCTGTACGAACTACGTCTTTAGGACCCCATTCTTTGTCATCTGCGATGAATTGAACGAATTTCTTAGCAGCTGCGACTTTCTTATCGTCTTTGTTATTAAATACTGCAAATCCGTTTACAAGGTATTCAAGAGATGGTTTACCAGAGTCTGATGGGAATGGTACTTCTACCACTTCTACCTTACTTGCTTCCAAGAGTTTCGCTTGGATACCGTTTTGAGCTGGTGCCCAAAGGATTGTGTATGAAGTTTGACCGTTGGCAAAGTTTTGGATGTCTGCTCCACCGTCAAATTGTGAACCATTGTTCAACAAACCGTCTTTAATCCAGCTAGCCGCTTTTTCAAGACCTTTGACGAATTTAGGATCGTCTGTTGTATATTTGGTTACGTCTTTGTCTGTTACAGAACCGCCATAAAGGTTTGCAACGAAGGCACGTGTTCCTTGGTCTCCCCCTTGACCAGAACTGAACAATGAACCTGGTGTGTAGCCTTTATCTTTAAGCGCTTTCAAAACTTTTTCAAAGTCATCAGTTGTCCAACCTTCTTTTACAAGGTTTGCAACTCCAGCATCTTCCAACATTTTCTTGTTCATAGCCATGTAGAATGGAGCTGAACTGATTGGATACATGTAAGCTTTGTCTCCAGCCTTACTTGCTTGTACGATGTTTTCGTTGTTGACATCTTTGACGAATTCGTCTGTGAAAAGGTCGTTCAACTCAGCCAATTTACCATTTTTACCGTATTGGATGATACGTCCTGGTGCGTCAAAGAGTACGTCTGGCGCTGTTCCCGCTTCGATAGCTGTTGTGATCTTTTCTGGACCTGACTTGAAGTCGATGGTTTCCAATTTCACTTTTACATCTGGATTTGCTTTTTCAAAAGCTTCGATGATTGATTTTTCATAAGTTCCAACACCGTCACCAGTTTTTTCTTGTGTGAAGACTGGGAATGCCCACCAAGTGATTTCTGTTTTCCCGCTATCGCTACTAGAGCTTCCAGCATCTTTACTTCCACCAGAGTTACCACAAGCCGCAAGGCCAAGAATCGCAGCACCCGCAAGTACTGTACAAGCTAGTTTTCTAAATTTCATTTGTATTCTCCTAATTGATAAGCGTATCCATATTGGATAATGAGTTCTTTATATTTGTATACGTTTTCATTTTGTCCGACGCATCGACCACTCTCCTCTGCTTTGAGATTGTGTTATTTAAGACCGGCAACAAAGCGCTCCGTAATCTCTTTTGGTCTAGTAATCGCTCCACCGACAACGATGCCTCGCACCCCATATTCAAGGATTTGCTTAGCTTGTTCTGGTGTATGAATCTTCCCTTCAGCGATGACATCCACACCTGCTTCACACAGTTTTTTGATCAGTTCAAAGTCTGGACCATCTACCTTAGGACTATAAGAGGTATAACCTGATAGGGTTGTTCCAACAAAATCAATTCCTGCTTCAACCGCTGCTATTCCCTCTTCAAAGGTACTGGTATCAGCCATCAAGAGTTGATGCGGATATTTTTCTTTGACTTGTCGGATAAAGTCCTGAATTTCCAAACCGTCGTAACGTTCACGTTTGGTGCAATCCAGAGCAATGACCTCGATGTCTAGTTCAGCCAGTTCATCCACTTCTTTCATAGTAGCTGTAATGAAAGGCTCCTGTGGCGGATAGTCACGTTTGATAATCCCGATAATCGGGAGTTTCGTAACCTCCTTAATCTCCTTGATATCGCGAACACTGTTTGCTCGGATACCGACTGCTCCACCTTGCTCAGCCGCTTTGACTAGCAAGGGAATGACTCCTCCCGCTTCTGTATAAAGCGGTTCGTGAGGAAGTGCCTGGCAAGAGACAATGATTCCATCTTTGATTTGTTCAATCAAGGCTTCTTTGCTGATCTGTGGCATCCTCTTTCCTCCCTTTCTTGTTCTTATGGGCTTATTATATATCATTTGTTAAGCGCTTTCAATAGCTTGTGGTAGAATAGATTTCAGTTTCAAAACTATTTTATAGAACAGACTATCCTGAAAGTAGTTTCAGACTTCTTATGATTTTGACTTTTTTGTAGAACGATTCAAGTGTTTTATATTTCCATACAAAAATTATCCCAATTACAAATAGGTTACTCTCTATTTTTAAATCAGATTTAATAAAAATTAAAAAGAAGATTTTATATTATTTCCAATAATCTAATATAAAAAGAGAGCTCCTGGGCTCTCTCATTCATCACTTCACATATTTAAAAGGAATCTCACTACCACAGAGCCAGTTATAAACTTGGTCATTGACAAAAACATTCATGGCTTCGTGAGCATACTCAGGCATGATGCGATAGGTCTTATCACATGTCAGACGGTTGTATATCGCAAACTGGGTAATGGGATAGCAAACATCGTCGTCCAAGCCCGTAATCATCTTGACCTCACCTTGAATACGATGGGCAAGATTTTTCACATCGATATAGGCAAGGGTCGCCATGATTTCCTCCTCTGTTTCATGGAAGGGATCGTGGAACTTGAAATAACGGAAAAGTTCGTCATAGGCTTCACTGGTATTGCCAATCTCAAGCACTCGTCTAAAATCTGACAAAAAAGGATAGATGGCAACTGTTTTCCGAATCCGAGGATTGAGAGCAGCTGCAACCAAAGCTAAAGCACCGCCTTGTGAGGCACCATAGCTAGAAAGTCTTTCCTCATCTACCTGTGACAGACTAGCAACAATTTCGATCAACTGGTAAATATCCAGATAGACATCCTTATAAAAGAGCTGGTCTCGACCTTCAACAGCACCACGGATGATGTGTCCCTTAACCGTATTTCCTAGTGGAGAGCGCAAGCTGTCTTGCGAATAACCTGACTGGCCTCGGACATCCATAGAAACAACACCGTAACCAGCCACAGTATAGGCTAGCATGTCAGCCCAATCCCAACCACGGCCCATGTACCCATGGAAATGGAAGATTAACGGAACCTTCTCCTCAGTCTTTGGAAGGACGATTCGTGCATAGACCTTGCCTTCATTAGTTCCTTCAAAGGTCAGTTCATAACACTTGACTTGAGGAATATGAAAATCCCTTTCCTCCAACTGGTAGGCAGGAAGGACTGAAACTTTTTTGACCTCTTCATCCCAAAAAGCATCAAAGTCTTCTGGAACCTCATCCCTTCCTTTATAAGTCTTGATTTCTTCTAACAAAGCTGGATTTTTCATAGCATGCTCCTTTCGATTTGTAATCGCTATCATAACTCTAGCATATCTAGGAAGGCAATGCAAGAAAGAATGCTAAATAGAAAGTGATTTTAGATTCTCTTTCCTCAAACCTATCGTCTGAAAGTAGTTTTAAAAATAAAAAGAGCGTTTCCGCTCTCTGTGTATCAATAGGTGCTAGCTCCTTTCTCTAGTTTGACGGTTTGGAATTTCTTTTGGTAGGTTACTTTAATAGTCATGTGAGAGCCCTCGTTTCTTTTTGATGACTCTAGTATAAGACCCAAACCTAAAAGCTAGCTTAAGTTTTCCTTAGAGAAAGCTTATACTCAATGAAAATCAAAGAGCAAACTAGGAAACTAGCCGCAGGCTGTACTGGAGTACGGCAAGGCGACGTTGACGTGGTTTGAATTTGATTTTCGAAGAGTATTAATCTAGATGTTCTTTCTTTTCCAGATGGAGAGCAATCATGCGCCATTCTGGATCCTCTTGCCAACCTTCTATCGAACTAATGTAGCTGGCAACCTTTCTGGCTTCTTCTAAAATAGGAAAATCTTCGATAATATCAGCCACTTGAAACTCTGGAAGTCCTGACTGTCTGGTTCCAAAAATCTCTCCAGAACCACGCATTTTCAAATCCTCCTCAGCAAGGACAAATCCATTGGTGGTTTCTGTCATGATGCGCATGCGGTCCTTCCCAGACTCAGTCTTAGGATTAGCCACAAGAACAGCATAGGACTGCTTGTCACCCCGACCGACACGACCTCTGAGCTGGTGAAGCTGACTGAGACCGAACCGATCGGCATCCATGATAATCATGACTGTCGCATTGGGGACATTGACTCCAACCTCAATAACAGTTGTAGATACTAGAATATCTGTTTTTCTCTCTTTGAAATCCTGCATGATCTGGTCTTTTTCATCACTCTTCATCTTACCATGTAAAAGAGCCACTTCAGCCTTGCCGGCAAAATGAGCTGTCAACTCCTCAGATAAGGCAATGGCATTTTTCAGATCCAGAGCTTCAGATTCCTCAATCAAGGGAGAGATGACATAGGCTTGCGAACCTTTTTTGATTTCACCCTCTAACCAAGTCAAGACCTGAGACAGTTGCTCATGTTTAATCCAACGCGTCACAATAGGCTTCCGTCCTGCTGGCATCTGGTCGATAATGGAAACATCCATATCACCAAAGGCTGTGATAGCCAGCGTCCGTGGAATCGGTGTCGCCGTCATCATGAGAACGTCAGGATTATCTCCTTTTTCTCGCAGAATACGCCTTTGCCCCACACCAAAACGATGCTGCTCATCAATGATAATCAAGCCAAGACGAGAATAATCCACTCCATCTTGTATCAAAGCATGAGTCCCGATAATAAAGTCAGCCTCACCCTTGGCAATAGTCTCTAAAACTTCTCTTTTTTCTACAGCTTTCAAGGAACCTGTCAAGAGAGCCAGTTTCAAGTCTGGAAAAAGGTTTCGTAAACTCTCAAAGTGTTGCTCCGCAAGGATTTCTGTCGGAACCATGAGAGCCGCCTGGTAGCCAGCCGTCACCGCCGCAAACATGGCTAAGCCAGCGACCACCGTTTTTCCGCTACCCACATCCCCTTGCAGGAGACGATTCATGTGATGGTCGGACTTCATGTCGGTCAAAATTTCCTGCAAACTCTTTTCCTGAGCTTGAGTCAGGGTAAAAGGAAGACTTTCTTTAACGGCTGTCACTTTTCCCTGAGACCAATTCAGAACCAGACCGCTTCCCTGAACTCTATTTTCAGACTTGAGCGTCTGCAACTGCATTTGGAAATAAAAGAGTTCCTCAAACTTGATCCGGCGAAGGGCCTGTTTGTATTCTGCCAAATCCTTAGGAAAATGCATAGCGCGAACAGCCTGGCAACGGGACATGAGTTTGTATTTATCCAGCAAAGACTGGGGAAGATTTTCCTCAATCAAGAGGTCCAATCCCTGATCAAAAGCCGTCTTGATGACCTTGACCAGACTGGCCTGACTAATTCCTTGAGCCAGACGATAGACCGGCTGGAGGTCATCTTCCACTTGAGCTAGAACCTTCATCCCAGTCAAACTGGCCTTGGCACGGTCCCATTTCCCAAAGACAGCAAGAGTTGCTCCCAATTCTATCTTATCAGCCAGATAGGGTTGGTTAAAAAAATTCACCGCAAAAATGACTTCTCCCTGCTTGAGGCTAAAACGCAGGCGATTGCGCTTGAAACCATAATATTGGACACTGGCAGGAGTCACTACCTGACCAGATAGAACAGCCTTTTCGCCATCTTCCAGCTCCAGCACCTGCTTGGTTTTGAAATCTTCATAACGGAAAGGAAAGTAGAGCAAGAGGTCTTGCAAGTTTTCAATTCCTAGTTTGGCGTATTTCTCTGCTGACTTTGGTCCCACACCAGGCAAGACATGCAAGGGTTGGTGTAGATTCATGCTCTACTCCTTTCTTTTTAATAATATTCTCTCGGAATGCGGTCGCTGAGGAGGCAAACCACCTCATAGTTAATGGTTCCACGGTAGGTCGCTACCTGAGTAGCTGTGATTTCCTTGTTACCGTTAGAACCAATTAATGTTACTTTTGTTCCTAGTGGGTATACCTTAGGCAACCGAATAGTGATTTGGTCCATAGATACTCGCCCGACGATTGGACAAGCTTGGCCATCTACCAAGACAGAGAAATTCTGCATATCACGTGTCCAACCATCCGCATAGCCGATTGGCACCGTCGCGATGACTTGCTCACTATCGGCTTGATAAGTTGCTCCATAGCCCATGCAAGCACCAGCTGAAACTGTCTTGACATGAACAAGGGCAGACTCCAAGGTCAAGGCTGGTGTCAAATCATAAGGCAAGTCCAAGACCTCTCCACTTGGATTGAGACCATATATAGCGTCTCCCATACGGACTGCATTGAAAATAGTCTCTGCATGCCAGAGGGTCGTTGCCGAGTTGCTGGCATGAACCAGCTCTGGGACTTCCTTCATACTTGCCAAAATAGCTTTAAATCGTTCTAACTGGGTATTAAAATAGGCATCTGATTCTTCATCTGCAGTAGCAAAGTGGGTAAAAATCCCCTCAACGCGAGCACCGTGTTGTTGGAGCAAGGCTTGAGCCTGCTCAGCCTCGCTGGCTTCTCTAAAACCAATTCGTCCCATCCCTGAGTCAATCTTGAGGTGAACTGTTAAGCCAGATAAATCTGTCTCCCTAGCTAACAGCGCTTGAATCCACTCCAGTCCAGCCACTGTCAATGTGATGTCGTATTCTTTAGCAAGAGAAACAGCTTCTAGCTCAGAAACTCCTAAAATGAGGATTTTCTTGCTAAGTCCAGCCAGACGAAGTTCAATAGCTTCATCAATATTGGAAACACAAAATCCATCAACATCATCTTGAATAGCTGTGGCAACAGCTACTGCCCCATGACCATAGGCATTGGCCTTGACCACTGCCCACTTGAGCGTTCTTTCAGGGATATGAGCCTCCATTTGCTGAATATTTTGTCGAATAGCTCCCAGATATATCAGAGCCTTGGTTGGTCTATGTGGACTAGCTTTCATGATTTTCCTCCAAAATGACACTGGCTGTCACAAACTGATCTGTATGGCTGATAGATAGCCAAATCTTTCCTGAAAATGGTGCCTGACTAAAATAGGGAGCCCCTCGTTCATTGTTCAAAACTTCCAAATCCTGAAAGGTCAGTTTGCCAATACCAGTTCCCATAGCCTTGGAAAAGGCCTCCTTAGCCGACCAGCGACCTGCCAAGTATTCGATCTGTCTGCGTCCTTTGAGACTAGCAAAACACTCCATTTCTTTAGGGGTCAGCACGCGCTTAGCAAAGCCCTCACGTCGTGTAACTGCGTTTTCTATCGAAGCCAATTCTTCGATGTCAATTCCGTGTCCAACTATCATACTCATAAAAGGAGCTGAGATTCCCCCAACTCCATCCTTTTCACTTATTTTGTTAAGGTAGTATAAATTTCTTCTACCAAAGCTACTGTATTTTCCCAACCTAGACAAGGGTCAGTTATAGAGCAACCAAAGACCTCTGGTTGATTTTGGCGACCATCTGCTAGGTAAGATTCGATCATAAAGCCTCGAACCGTCTTTTTAATCTTTTCATTCCAATCACGATTCAGCAAGGCTTGACGAACAATGCGAATTTGTTCCATATACTGCTTGCCAGAATTGTCATGATTGGTATCGATGATAATGAAGGGATTTTCAAGTCCCATAGACTCATAGCGATTGATGGCATTTAAGAGGGTTTCATAGTAGAAATTGGGTTCATTTTTACCATATTCGTTCATGGCACCACGAAGGATAACGTGGGCTAAAGGATTTCCTGAAGTTTCCACTTCTTGGCCATGGTAAAGGAAGGTTTGCTTGTTTTGAGCCGCATAGATGGCATTAAACATGACCCCAAGGTTCCCAGATGTTGGATTTTTCATCCCAACCGGAGCATCAATCCCAGAGGCTACAAAGCGGTGTTCTTGGTCTTCCACTGAACGAGCCCCTACAGCATGGTAGCTGACCAGGTCATCAACCAAAACGAGATTTGACGGATAAAGCATCTCATCAGCTGTCGTCAAGCCCGTTTCGGTAATCACTCGGTAGTGTAGCTGACGAACAGCCTGCAAACCATTGATGAGACTAGGCGCTTCGCTGGTATTTGGTTGATGAATCATGCCCTTATAGCCATCTCCATTAGTACGAGGTTTAGCCGTATAGACACGCATCACGATAAAGATTTTATCCGCAACTTTTTTCTGCAAGTCTGCCAAGCGACGAGCATATTCAAGCACTGCTTCTTCATTGTCAGAAGAGCACGGCCCCATCACCAAAAGGATACGATCGTCCTCACCCGAGATGATGGCTGCCAACTCTCTATCGCGGGCTTCTTTCTTTCGCAAGGCTTCAGGTGACAACTGGGTCGCAGCCTTGATTGCTTCAATATCAATTTCTTGACCTTTTTCGATAAATGCCATCTTACTCTCCTAGCGTTTGGTAAATTTCGCGAACAAGTGCTTCTGTGTTGTCCCATCCGAGACACGGATCTGTAATGGACTTACCAAAAACTTCTGGTTCATTTTGACGTCCATCTTCTAGATAGGACTCAATCATAAAACCACGAACATATTTTTTGATCTTCTCATTCCAGTCACGGTTGATCAAGGTCTGACGAACGATACGGATTTGATCCATATATTGCTTACCTGAATTGTCATGATTGGTATCAATGATGATAAAGGGATTTTCCAAGCCCATCTTTTCATACTGGGCAATGGTATCCATCAAATTGTCATAGTAGTAGTTAGGAATATTTTTCCCGTATTCATTCAAGGCACCGCGAAGAATGGCGTGGGACAATGGATTCCCTGTTGTTTCCACCTCTTTACCGAGGAAAAGGAAACTCTGTTTATTTTGCGCTGCATAAATCCCGTTAAACATAACATTGAGATTTCCAGATGTTGGATTTTTAAATCCTGTTGAAAAGTCTGCTCCACTCGCTACAAAACGGTGCTGTTGATCCTCTACAGAACGAGCTCCAACAGCCATATAAGAAATCAAATCATCCACCAGCGGAAGATTTTCAGGATAAAGCATCTCATCAGCTGTTGTCATTCCAGTCTCGGTAATCACACGGTAGTGTAGTTGACGAACAGCCTTGATTCCATTGATCAAGCTAGGAGCTTCTGTCGCATTTGGTTGATGAATCAAGCCCTTATAGCCATCTCCATTGGTACGAGGTTTAGCTGTATAGACACGCATGACCATTAAAATACGGTCTTTGACCTCTTCTTGCAAAGCAGATAGACGCTTGGCATACTCGAGAACCGCCTCTTCGTTATCAGATGAACATGGTCCAATCACCAAGAGAATACGCTGGTCTTCCCCACGGATGATGGCTTCCAATTCCTGATCACGTTGATTTTTTCTCGCAAGAGCCGCTCCCTCTAATTTAGACAAGGCGCGAACTTCTTCAATGTTAATTTTAGGACTTTTAGCTTTAAATACCATGATTCATCTCCTTATAAAGCAAACGGACACCAAGCAAAAAATGATTTTTACCAGGTATCCGCCTGTATCTTATCTCATATTATTGTCTCTTACCATGACAGTTCTTGAATTTCTTACCTGATCCACATGGGCATTGGTCGTTCCGTCCGATTTGGCTCAAGTCCAAATCTTCTGGAAGGCTTGCCTGCTGCGCTGCGATATTACGAGTAGCAGTTGTACTGATATTGTGTTCAGTTTGCGGACGTTCTTGTTCATGGATTTGTGCTTTCATCATCAAGCGGGTCACATCGAATTCAATCGATCCAATCATGTCGTTAAACATGCGGAAACCTTCTGCTTGATATTCTACAACAGGGTTGTTTTGGGCATATCCACGAAGACCAACAGCATTTCGTAACTGGTCAAGAGCATCAATATGGTCTGTCCACTTGTTGTCTACAACACGTAGAATCAAGACTTTTTGGAATTCTTTCACTGCATCTTCGTCACGCAGCTTAGCAACTTGGCTGTCATAGACTTTCAAGGCACGTTGGAAAAGTTCATCTTTGATAGCTTGGTCTGACAGACCTGCAAGGTCTGAACGGCTAATTGAATCTTCTGGAAGCAAGTTATACTTAGCAAAGTTCAAGATTGCTTCCAATTTTTCATCTTCTTTCGAACGAGCATGTGCATCCACGATACGTCCAATGGTACGACGAATCATAGCATGGATTTCTGGTGCCAAGTCACGATCTGCAGTAATGACATCATAGCGTTGCGCATAGATAATCTCACGTTGTTCACGCATAACATCATCGTATTGAAGGACTTGTTTACGAGTGTCGTAGTTGTTTCCTTCGACACGTTTTTGAGCTGCTTCAACCTGACGCGTTAACATGCGAGATTCGATGGCTTCGTCAGACATGTTGAGACGTTCAAAGACACCTTTCAAACGTTCTGAACCGAAACGTTTCATCAAATCATCTTCAAGAGACAAGTAGAATTGTGACTCACCTGGGTCTCCTTGACGCCCTGAACGTCCACGAAGCTGGTTATCAATGCGGCGACTTTCGTGGCGTTCTGTACCAATGACGCAAAGACCACCAAGTTCACGAACCCCTTCACCAAGCTTGATGTCGGTACCACGACCGGCCATGTTGGTTGCGATGGTAACTGCGCCACGTTGACCAGCGTTCATGATGATTTGCGCTTCTCTGTAGTGGTTCTTCGCATTCAAGACTTCGTGAGGAACACCTGCAGCAACCAATTTCTTGGAGAGGAAATCACTGGTTTCAACGGCAACTGTACCTACCAAGACCGGCTGACCTTTTTGGTGACGAGCTTTTACATCTTCAACTACAGCCTTAAACTTCGCATCAAGACTGGCATAGAGAAGGTCTGAGTGGTCGATACGTTGAATTGGACGGTTAGTTGGGATTGGGATAACACGAATGTTGTAAATTTCACGGAATTCTTCTTCTTCTGTTTTACCAGTACCTGTCATACCTGCCAATTTCTTATACATACGGAAGAGGTTTTGGTAGGTAATAGAAGCTGAAGTCTTGGTCTCGTCTTGGATTGGCACACCTTCTTTTGCTTCAATCGCTTGGTGTAAACCATCAGAGTAACGACGACCTTCCATGGTACGACCTGTAAATTGGTCGACGATCAAGATTTCCTGCTCTTCACTAACCACATAGTCGATATCGAGAATCATGATATAGTTAGCACGGAGGGCATTGTCGATAAAGTGAGTAAGAGCCACATTTTCAATGTCGTAGAGATTTTCTAGTTTGAAGTAGCTTTCAGCCTTGTCAATACCAGAATCTGACAAACCGATCGTCTTAGACTGAACGTCAATGATATAGTCGTCCTTGTCTAAGGATTTCACGAAGTGATCCGCCATATGGTAGAGTTGGCTTGTCTCAACTGCGTTGGCACCTGAAACGATCAATGGTGTACGAGCTTCGTCGATCAAAATTGAGTCAACCTCATCGACCAAGGCATAATTGAGTGGACGTTGCACCATGTTTTCTGCACGAACGACCATGTTGTCACGAAGGTAGTCGAAACCAATCTCTGAGTTTGTTGAGTAGGTAATGTCGCAAAGGTAAGCCTCTTTTTTCTCCATTGGAGATTTAGCTGCCAAGTTGATCCCTACTGACAAACCGAGCCATGAGTAGAGCTCACCCATCTCAGTCGCGTCACGTTCTGTTAGGTATTCATTGACTGTAACTACGTGAACCCCTTTACCTGCAAGGGCATTGAGGTACACTGGCATGGTCGCCGTCAAGGTCTTCCCTTCACCGGTACGCATCTCTGGAACGTCACCATGGTGAAGAACGATTCCCCCCATTACCTGAACCTTATAAGGGAAGAGCCCAAGGACACGTTTTGCAGCTTCACGAACTACTGCAAAAGCCTCATATAGCAATGAATCAAGCGATTCACCCTTGTTGTAACGTTCTTTAAATTCGTCAGTTTTCGCTTTTAGTTCTTCGTCTGACATTGCAGCCATTTGGCTCTCATAGTTAAGAACCTTATCAGCCATCTTTTCCAGACGACGAAGTTCTCCTTTATCATTTTCAATAATCGTTTTTAAAATATTAGCCATGATTTTCCTTACTTTTTATTCTGAATATTTTAGAATGTTCTTTTAATTTTAGCATATTTACCATTATTTTTCAAGAAAGAATCCTTAATTTACAACGGAAAAGGCCAGCCAAAATTCAGCTTTTTTTGCATAAATCTTCTGTGGCTCTTTTTTTGTTTTTTGTTCGAGATGCATGCTTGATGATCCAAGCACAACTTGGACTTAGCTCCTCCTTTTGCCAAGTTTGAAGAATCTTTTCAAACTTATCAGGGTCTTCCTTGTACAAATCATTTAGATTATTGGCTACACTTTTTTGAATAGACTTATCTCTATCATCTTTTAGATTGGTCAGAATAGTGGTGAAATCCTCAAAATAATCCAATACCACGGTTTGTCTCTTAGCCCAAGGCAGACGGATACGCATACATTCGCTGGCAAGTCTGCGAACGCGCAAATTTTCATCCTGACTCCATTCTAACAGCAAAGTCATTGTAGCCTTAGGATAGCGAGCCAGCAAGGGCCTCATAGAAAATTCTCCAGTAAATCGCTTGGTTAGTTCCTTACTAAAGGCCGCGCTCAATTCAAATTCCTTGTCTCCATATAGCTCTACATATTTTCCGATTGGCCAAAGCCAATATCCTTCTGAGAACATACCTAAACCACCCTCTAACTCAGGACCCAAAATTTTCTCAAAAACCTTGAGAGAGTCCTCATAAGATAGGGGGAGGCAATCTTTGATACTTTTAGCCAAGAGTTCTTGACGCTGGCTAAACTCCAAATTTTCCAAGTCTTTTTCTAGCAACAGCCTAAACTTTTGTCCATCAAAGGCAACGGATGCTTCTTGCAACCGTCGACTCAAATCCATAGCATAAGCCAAGTCATAATAATCTTTTACTTTTTTAGCCATTTTTCAAATCCCTTAATCTTCTTTTTACGGGACTTATTATATCATACAGACAGCCCGTCAACAAAATTATTTTTATATCTCCAACTATTTCAATAAGGAAGAAAAAAGGACTAGAAGCTAGTCTAGTCCTTCATTTGTTAATGTTTAATTTCCCAAGAATATAGGCAATATCCCAAAATACCAAAAGAGATTGATCCAGAAGGCCAAGCAAAAGATGATGCCAAAGATGAGGAGACTGATTTTTTTAATCAGCACGGAGTATAGGATGGATAAAACTCCAAAAACCACAAAGAGTTTTTTCATAACGAAATAATAAATTGAAACTCCTCCTATATGCCAATCCCAAGGAAGGAAAAACATGAGGAACCAGAGAAGGCAAATCGTAAAGATATATCTCTTGTAGTGCGCTTCAAGAAAGGCTTTTGTTTTCTCCATAGCAAACCTCCATTTCAGTCACTGTCTCTTCCCTTTTATTATACCAAAAAAACCTGGAAAAGACTTTCCAGGTTTGAGTTTGAAATCACTAGTCATACTAGAGAAATTCCTTTATTCATAGGCTGATCCACTTTATTGACTTGATGAAGATGTTCCAAAATCGACCTTAGGAACTGTCTTGGCTTCTTCTGTTTCTTTAAAGGTTTCAGCTTCTTTAAAGTTCATCATATTCGCAAAAAGCACAGTTGGAAAACTTCTCAACTTTTGATTGTACTCGGCTGCGACTTTATTATAATCCTTGCGTGCTACAAAGATACGATTTTCACTGCCTGAAAGTTCGACCATTAGTTGCTCAACATTTTGATTGCTCTTGAGTTCTGGATAATTCTCCGTCAAGGAAATCAAGCGGGAAAGAGCAGAGCTCAACTCTCCCTGAGCCTTTTGGTTTTCTTCCGAAGTTACTGAGCTACTACCGATTTTAGCTCTAGCATCCGCAATCTTGGTAAAGACTTCGGTTTCATGATTCATTTGTCCTTTAACGGACTCCACCAAGTTACCAATCAAGTCCGAACGACGTTGGAGGGCTGTCGAGACATCGGCCTGAGCCTGCTCCACTTTAGTCTGTTCACCAACTAGACCATTATAGGTCGTCACTGCGGAACAACTTCCCAGAACTAGTAGTCCAAAGAAAATAGCCACTATTGAGAGAATTACTTTATTTTGTTTCATATCAAAACCTTAACACTTTCTTTTATCAACTTTTCTGAGAAAATACTCAGATTTTAAATCAATTTCCCAAACTTTGTTTTTATTTTTAATTAAGGAGTGAACTCTTGCAAAGGAGTCACCTTACTGCATGGAGAAATCGGTTTGAGCTATATATGATCACTCACCAGTCATCAGATGAACCACCGCCATCAAAGCCACCGCCGTCCCAGCCTCCAGATGAGTCGGAGCCTGAGTCAGACCAAGAGGAGCCCGAATCAGACCAAGAGGAACCTGAGTCTGATGAGTCACCGCCCCACCAGCCACCGCCAGAATCATCTCCACGTGAACCACGACCACCAAATAGAAATCCGATAATCATCACGATGAAGTA
Organism: Streptococcus sp. HJ1; assembly: GCF_052399005.1. GTDB lineage: Bacteria > Bacillota > Bacilli > Lactobacillales > Streptococcaceae > Streptococcus. The sequence goes on from NZ_CP199005.1 coordinate 1,586,874, forward strand.
AATGAGAACTCCAAATACGATAACTCCGTCGCTCGAACTGCTTTTTCGATGACGTCTCGAAGAACTACTCTCACCAGCATACCTTTCAAGTTCCCTTAAGCGACTAGAGTTGGTAGTATAGTCGTAACTACTTTTAGAACTTGAAGCAGTCGTACTCGATCCACTATAGAACATGTAGTTGAGATTATTGACTATTGAGAGAACACCCTTGTTATAGTCACCATTTTTAAAGTAAGGACGTGCTGTTGTCAAGAACCTGTGAGTCTGATAGTCAGTGATCTTACTGGCCACATTATTACTGGTTTCAATCCGTGATTTTCTATCTTGGACTGCTACTACAATCAAGACACCGTGCTTGTCTCCCGAGTAGCCAATCTTCCAAGCCCTAGCTGTTTCATTGGCTACAGTCTCGATTGTTTCTCCATCTAGGCTTTTCACAACGTAAACACCCATCTGGAATTTTTCTGATTTTTTACTATTGACATTATTCAATTCTCGAATTTGACTTATAGTCTCATCTGTTAGATAGTGATCCGGGTCATAGATTCCGTACTCTGGTTTTTCAGGTGCTGTGAATGCTGATAAAAAGAGAAAGACCATCAGCAATCCAAGCAAGCGAACCAACAAACTATGTTTAAATAATCTGCTTTTTTTCATAATAACCTCCCTGATAAAGGAAAATTGATTTAAGGAATTATAGCATTTTGATTTTTACAAAAAAAGTGCATTTTCATTACAAATAGATTACAAAAGCTAGGAAAATGATTGAAATTTGATGACAGATTCTCCTCCAATTTGGCAGGTTCTTTTCTCCCCTTTTAGTATAGAAAAAAGAAGACTATGAAGTCTTCTTTTAGTTTATTTTTGTAGAAAAACAAGCAAGGTTTACTTGCGTTTTCTCGCAATCAAGTGAATCGGTGTTCCCTCAAAGACAAAGGCCTTGCGGATTTGATTTTCCAAGAAACGCAAGTAAGAGAAATGCATGAGTTCTTCTTCATTGACAAAAATGACAAAGGTTGGTGGCTTGGTTGCCACTTGGGTAGCGTAGAAAATCTTGAGGCGTTTTCCTTTGTCTGTCGGTGTTGGGTTGATAGCAATGGCATCCATAATGACATCATTCAAGACAGCTGATGGAATCCGTGTGTTTTGACTCTCGCTAATTTGCTTGATCATCTCAGGCAGTTTATGGAGACGTTGCTTGGTCAAAGCGGATACAAAGACAATCGGTGCATAAGGCAGGTATTGGAACTGCTCACGGATGTCTTCTTCCCAGTTCTTCATGGTATGGTTGTCTTTCTCAAGAGTATCCCACTTGTTGACCACGATGATCATTCCTTTACCCGCTTCGTGGGCAAATCCTGCGATACGCTTATCGTACTCACGAATACCTTCCTCAGCATTGAGGACCATCAAGACCACGTCAGAACGGTCAATAGCACGCATAGCGCGCATGACAGAATATTTCTCCGTATTTTCATAGACTTTACCAGACTTACGCATACCAGCTGTATCAATCATGGTAAATTCTTGTCCATCCGTATCTGTAAAGTGGGTATCAATGGCGTCACGCGTTGTTCCAGCTACTGGACTAGCAATCACGCGGTCTTCTCCCAAAATGGCGTTGATCAAACTTGATTTTCCAACGTTAGGACGACCAATCAAGCTAAATTTAATCACGTCTGGATTTTCTTCTTCGACTTCGTGTGGTAGATTCTCCACAATGGCATCCAGCACATCACCCGTACCGATACCGTGGACAGACGAAATTGGCAACGGTTCGCCCAATCCTAGCGCATAGAAATCAAAAATATCATTTCGCATTTCAGGGTTATCAACCTTATTAACCGCTAGGATAACGGGTTTATGGGTTTTATAGAGTTTGCGAGCTACGTACTCGTCCGCATCTGTAATCCCTTCTTTCCCAGAAACTACAAAGACGATGACATCCGCTTCTTCCATAGC